>JBKCVM010000049.1:0-21099 GCA_046317855.1 Oligoflexia bacterium | reverse complement strand
CTTGATTTTGAGACCGTCGAGGCGCTGACCGAGGCGCTCAAGAAATTTGAGGGTTCGGTCGTCGTCGTGAGCCATGACCGTTCATTCATTCGGCGTGTGGGCACGCGTATCCTGGAGATCAACTCCGGCCGCGCGAGCCTTTATCCGGGTTCATATGACGATTATGTGTGGAGCCTTGAGCGCGGGGCGTACGCAACGCTCAAGGGGGGGGCTGAGGTTCGGGTCGCCCCTGAGGCGGCGCAGGGGGGTCCATCCAGGAGCGCGCAATATAAAGAAGAGCGCAAGCAAATGGATCGCAGGCTTCGGCAGCTCGATACACTGATTGCAGAGATTGAGACCAAGGTTCCCAAGCTTGAGGCCGGGGTTGCCGCGCTCAACAGCGAGATTGCCTCGATGGACAGCAAGCATGCGGCCGAGAAGATTCATGAAATCGGACAGCTCCAAAATGAGCTGAGCCACTGCGAATCGCAGTGGCTCGAGGCTCTTGAAGAGCGGGACCTGCTTCGCGCCAAGGTTGCGGCCCTGGGCGGAGCGGCCGGATCTTAGATTCCGATTCCGCCGCCGATCGGGTCAGAGCCGCCAGTGCTGCCACCGCCGCCACCCGACACCTGCAGGCAGTAGTTGATCTCAACCAGCGATCCAGCGCTGCCAGGAGCGCTCAGGTACACTTCGTTCGTTGCCGGTACAAAGCTTCCGTTTTGCCAAACACCGTCGACCCGGATCTGGATCGTCGCCTCGTCGACAGGAGAGTGCTCCAGCCTGCGCGAGGTGATGAGCTCGATGCGGGATCGGATCAGGCTTCCGAGCATTTCGAGGCCTGCGTCGTAGTCGCGCTGGTCGATGTCGATCGTAGCTCCCTGCGAAAGGGCCACCACGCTGTCATATCCCCAGCCAAAACTCTCGTGCGACCAGTACTGGCGGGCCGGATCATCGTGCATCACTGCGCCGAAGATCACGGGGCTCGAGCCCTTTGCGGCCTGGGCGGCGTCGATGACCGTCTGGGCGGCGATTCCGCCGGCGCAGTCGCGGTTGCGAAACGCAAGTTCGGCCGAAGTCATTCCGGGCATGCCCTGTGCGGAGCTCGGATAAACTGCGCAGAAGTCATTTTCGTCGGCAATGAAGATCACTGCGAGGCCTGCGCCCGGGCGGTAAAATCCGCGGGCCTGGTTTTCTGCAAACTTGGCGGGCTTGAGCGACTCAAGAAACGAGTACAGCCCGGTTTCACCTTGCTCGCCGCGGTAGTCGCGGGCCGATGCCATGAGAGCGCGCATTCGGCCGCGGAGATTGCTTTGGTTCATCTGCTGCGAGGATAGGACATACGGATGGGCCTGAGAGTTTGCGGAATGGTCGGAATTGGAATTGGGAATCCGCCAAAGAAGTCCTGAGTAGGGAGAGCGGCTGCCATGAGCGACCATCACCCCGATGCGGTAGTCGCCGCCCGGAGGGAGCTCGCGGATCAGCGAAGTGATTCCGTCGGCAACCTTGCGGCGATTGTTGTCCATGGAGTGCGAAGTATCGGCGACAAACAGGATGTCGACCGAAGGATTTGCCGGAGCGTTCGGTTGCTCGAAGCTTTCGGTGTAGCAGGAGGCTCCCGACTGTGGAGCCGAGAAGGATTGCGTTACGGGCTGGATCCTTACTTCGTCGTCGGCGTGGTCGTGGCTTGGGTCGGTTTGGTCGCAGTGCTTGGCGGTGAATGCTGGGGCCTTGAACTCGGGCGGGCTGTTTTCGTTCGTTGACGGTAGGGCCAGAAGTTGGGCGGAGGGTTCGAGGTTGCAGCCGAGCCCCCCCACGAAACTGGTCCCCACAATGATTAAGGTGCGGCTGAAACCAAAAATAGCTTTTGTCATAGTTACTCCTTCCGATAGAGTTAAGATGCGAATACAAAGTTAATTAAATATAACAATGTTTCTGGATTTTTTGAACCCAAATTTCTAAATGCTCGTTTTGGTTGCGCCTGCTTTTAGAGTTTCATGTTTGAGAACGGGGGGTTGGAGTACAATGGAAAGATGCTTAAGCTATTAAAAAGAATGGGGAACTGTGAATTACGAGCGTAGGCAGGTCTGGCAGATTGTTTTTTGGTCATTTTGGGTGGCCACCGCCACCTTCGCCGCACCTCAAATCGCGATCTATCGCTCGGACGGTGAGCGAGTCAGTTATCAGCGTCGAGGTGAAACCGTCATTATCCGCAAGTATAAGAAATTAACCCCCCTGTCCGTCATTGAGAACCCCGAGACTCGAGACTCCGAAATTCATCGGGTGGGTCCCGACATCGAGATGCCCTTCAGTGTTTTTCAGGGCCTGCTCGGGGCTAAGCTCGCCTCCTTAGACCGGCAGTCACTGTCGGATGAAGAAAGAAAGCTTCTGGATCAATACTTGGTAAAAAGCCCCGAACCTATTGAGGATCGCAAGGCAATCGTCTCATTAACGAAGGACCTCCAGTCCATCCAAGGACGAAACGGTTTTGAATCCGTCCGAGCTCAGATCGAGTCTGAACTCCAGTGCGTCAATCAGCGCCTTTCAGAAGGATTAGAGTTGATCGAAGCTAGAGACAAATTCGATAGGCTCCTCAATCGGCTTTTAGCAGATATGGAAGGTCCCGAGCTCAAGCAGGCTATGGGCTCAAAAAGCGACGGAAAAACGGTCTTTTTTAATGTCCTGGATGACCTAGCTCATTTGAGCAAGTGTATTGATTTGAAGGGTAAGCCTAGACCCGGCACTGCCTGCATCACCTCTCAAGGTGCCGTATTCGTGAGAGTGGATCAGCCCGAGGCCGGTTGGTTGATGGCAGGAAAGGACGGTAAAATCTGGTTCGATGCAATTCAGTTTGGCCATTCAGCTCAATCTGGCATGAACCTATCCAAAGCTGCGGGCTCTGGACCGCTCGGTCAAAGCTCCGATCGATCCATCCCCGACAACGAAGACTTTGCTCAGCTTCTGACGGCGTTTGAAATGCGCCATAACGGGGCTCGGAGTGGTACAATTCAGAGCTCCAGCCCGGGGCGTAAGAGCAGCTTTTTGACTCAAGCGGGCCGACGTGAGCTTTACGCTCTCTTTCCTGGAATGGAGAATCGCTGGTTCCGCTCCGCCACTCCTCACCCTCAACCCGGCAGCGCCTATGCCTTCGATGGTTACCACGGTGACGTCTACACCTACTTTCCGACTCCAAAAGACGACTCTCACGCGGTGGTTTTTGTTTCGAAGCCCCCCAAGCCCTCAAAGCCCCTGCAGCCCCTCAAGCAGTGATGCCGCTGTCTTTTGGGTGACCAGACTTTAGACACTTGATTAGACCTTTTACAGTTTTTGCCCTCCTTTCGAATATGAAATCATAATGTTTTCTGATAGTTGGAGCGCCGTTCGGGCTGGGTATGTCGATTGCTGCTGGCTTTGCCGATCGAAAGTGGGTTTTCTGCATGAGGGGCTTTCTGGTTCAACATCGACCCTGGGTGGTCCTGTCTGCAGTTGCAGTCAGCGCGCTCCTCTCTTCGTGTACGCCAAGCATGGAAGTTGCGGGCGCACAGGGTGTCCAGCAATCGCCCGAAGTCTTAAGTGAGAAATCGATCAACGAGCCTTTGGCTCGATGCGGGGATGAGATTGGGCGTGATGCGGCTGAAGGTCAAAGGTGCGTCACTTCTAAAGGCGCAATCCTGAAGCGAGTACTAAACCCACTGCCGGGATGGGAAGTGCAGCTATCCGGGCAGGCTTTTGTTTCAAAAGTTTTTTATGAAGAATTGGCCGGTGACGTTGATTATCAGGTCGCAGAAAAATGGTGTTCTGAGAAAGGTCTTAAGCTTCCGAGTAATGAAGACTTCGGATTGCTTTTCTCTTCTTTCTCGCAGCAGTTTTCAAACAGAAGCAAGAAACTCACCGCCGAAGGCCGCGCAGAGTTTCTTGCTTTGTTTCCTCAGGACAATAGGTACGGACTTTGGTGGTCGAGTTCAGAACACCCAGCAGAAGGCCGGGGGTATGGATTCACCGCTAGTGGGTCGCGTGGAAGCGCTTCACTCCAGTCTTCGCGGTATCGAATTGATTATACCCGTAATGCCATGTGCATGTTGGACCTGGCTCCTCAAAACGTGATCCAGAAGTGCGCTGGTTTGCCCTCGGATTTAAGTGCGCTCGAAGATGGGGCGCGTTGTGTCACTTCTCAGGGAGTCGAGTTCAAGAGGGTTTTGTTTCCGTTGCCTGGTTTCCTGATGATTGTGCCAGGGGGTAAAGGGTGGTTCGTGCTTTCTAAGCACGCTCATGAGCCAATGAGTTTGGAACAGGCGGCCAGGCTCTGCCAAAAGCACTGGCTATCTCTGCCGTCGAAAGGTGATCTCGAAAAACTCCGATCGGCTTTTGCAAAGGTGGGCCTTGAAGGTCAGCCGGTATTCGATGATGAGTCAAAGCACGAAATGACCCAGCTTTTTGGGGTGAACGGACTTTTTTGGACAGCTGAGTCTTCCAATACAAAAGTGTTCAACAGCTACGACGGGAGTTTTGTCAGGAAGCATCCTTCAGAAGTGGCACTGGTTCAGTGCGTTTCCGAATGACGTAGGCGCACTCTGCTGCCGTTTCATTCGTTGCCCTGGTAGTGCAGGGTGAATCCAGAAATCAAGGCCCCTTCGACCCTTCCTGCTTGTGGAAATGCGAGGGTCCAGTCCCCGCAAATGGCCAGCCTGGGGTCGGCGAGGGGGGCTTCCAGGGTTTGGGTGGGGCGGGCATAGCGCCAGCGGTGGGAATGGAAGGCTGGAGTGCCTGAGGCCTTCAGCTCCGGAAAAAGCTCCCGCAGTGCCTCGCGCGCAAGCGCGGTAATGCGGTCGGGGTTTTCTTCGAGGTGCCTGCGTGACCATTCGGGCGTGGTGTGCGCGACAAGTACCGGTGGCGAATCGGGTGCGCGGCGAGTGTGGTCGCGCGCGATCCACGAAAAAACAGGATGGCCCTCGAGCTCAAGGCCCTTCCAGTCGGCACGGAGGTCTTCGGCGAGCGCGCCGTAGATCGCAAAGCAGGGATCAAAAGCGCAGGCCCGGATGGCTGTGGCAAGTTGCGGATCCAGCAGATGGCCTGCAAGTGCAAGGAGCTGCTCGGGAGGAAGGTTGAGCACGACTCGGCCTGCATGGATCGCAGTGCCGTCCTGCAGGGTGACTGTGTAGCCCTGTGCGTCTTTTTTGAGGGTGCTTGCGGGCTGTCCCAGCAGGAGTTGGGCGCCGGCGGAGCGAGCATCGTCTGCAAGGCGCTTTGCAACAGCGCTCATTCCGGAGCGGCAGGCGTATCGCACGTGGCCGTCGGGGCGCGGGGTGATCCTTCCGTCCCGCCAGAGCGCAAAGCCGCGAGTCCACTCAAATGCTTCGCCTGCTGCAATCAGTGGAGCTAGCCATTGCTGGAACCGGGTGTCCGTGACGGTGAAGAATTGTGCGCCTGTGTCGACTCGAAGCTCGCCAAAGCGCTTGGTGGCCATGCGGCCACCGACACCACGGGCCTTATCAATGAGCGTCACGGCGTGTCCCTGTGCTGCAAGCCGAGATGCTGCGGCTAGCCCGGCCAGCCCGGCTCCGATGACCGCAAGTGTTCCAGTATTTTTGGGGTTGGCCATGCCCATGGGGTAATGCGATGCTCGCCAAAAAGGAAGCGGATCGTGATCCCCGCCTATCGCAAGCTCTTCTGTAATCGAACCCTCAACCTCAGGTCCATCCAGGCCATCGGCTATGACATGGACTACACTCTCGTCCATTACGACGCCATTCGCTGGGAAGAAACCGCCTACCAGGCCATCCAGACACGCTTCGTGGCCGATGGCTGGCCCATTGCTGATTTTAAGTTCGATCCCAACCTGATCTGTCGCGGACTGGTGATCGACATGGAGCGAGGCAATCTAGTCAAAGCTAACCGGTTTGGCTTCATCAAGCGGGCCATCCACGGCACGCATCTGATGGATTTTGACCGCCTCAGGCAGGAGTACTCGCGCACGATCGTTGATCTCAATGAACGTCGCTGGCTTTTCTTGAACACACTTTTTTCACTCTCGGAGGGCTGCCTGTACGCGCAGCTTGTGGACGTGATGGATGCGGGTCGCGCCCCCGAGCGCCTGAGCTACACTGAGCTTTACCGAAAGGTTCGAAGGACCCTCGACGAAGCGCATGCGGTGGGTACGCTCAAGGCACAGATTTTAGGTGACCCAGACCGCTTCGTTCAGCTTGATCCCGAGGTGGCGCTCACTCTGCTTGATCAAAAAGGGGCAGGAAAAAAGCTTCTGCTCATCACCAACTCTGAGTGGCAGTACACACGGCCCATCATGGAATTTGCGTTTGATCGCTACTTGCCCCACGGCATGAAGTGGCGTGACCTTTTTGATTACACGATTGTGAGCGCCAAGAAGCCTGACTTTTTTACGCTCGAGACGCCATTTTTTGAAGTGGCCGATGACACCGGTATGCTGAGACCTGACGTACGAAGCCTCAAGTCCGGCGGGGTTTACTATGGTGGGAGCGCCAAAGTTCTCGAGCGCTCGCTGGGAATTTCTGGCGACCAGATCCTGTACATTGGCGACCACATGTTTGGTGACGTCAAGGTGACCAAAAGCGTGCTCAGGTGGCGTACTGCGCTTGTGCTCCGTGAGCTTGAAGAAGAGATTGCCGCAAATACTGGATTTTCAGCGCACGAGCAGGAACTGGCCGCGCTGATGCGCGAAAAAGAAGCGTGCGAGGCCGAGCTTTGTCAGGTGCGTCTGATGTTGCAGCGATTTGTCAAAAACTACGGTCCTTCGCCCACGGAGAGTTTAGAGTCACTCGAAGCGCACTCCCTCCAACTCAAGCAGAAGCTTGAGGAGCTCGATGAAAAGATCGCCCCCATTGCCCAGAGTTCAACAGCGCTCAGCCACCCGCTCTGGGGGCCGCTCATGCGCACGGGGAGCGACAAGAGCCACCTTGCCTTCCAGGTCGAGCGTTATGCCGACATCTACACTTCGAAGGTGTCGAACTTTCTCGCCGCGACACCGTTCATCTATCTTAGGTCTGCGCGCGGAAGCCTTCCGCACGACTAAAGAAGTTTTTCGACTTCTTTTTCGAGGGAGGATGGGGTGGTCTGCGGAGCAAAGCGCTCGACCACGGTGCCCTGCTTGTCGACCAGGAACTTGGTGAAGTTCCACTTGATGGCTTCGGTTCCGAGGATGCCCTTGCCCTGCTTCTTGAGGAAGGCATAGAGCGGGTGGGCTGAGTCTCCGTTGACTTCGACCTTGGCGTACATCGGAAAGCTGACACCGTAGTTGAGAGAGCAAAAACCCTGGATCTCGCTCTCGCTGCCGGGTTCTTGGGCCCCAAACTGGTTGCATGGAAATCCCAGAACCACAAATCCACGATCTTTATATTTCTTGTACAGTGCTTCAAGGCCTTCGTACTGAGGGGTGAAGCCGCACTTGCTTGCGACATTGACCACGAGCAGGGCCTTGCCCTTGTGCTCGGCAAGCGTCGTGGTTTTTCCGTCAATCGTGCGGACTTCGAAATCGTAGATCGTCATTGAACTCTCCTCACATGTTTCTGCGGTACTGACCGCCCACTTCAAAAAGTGCCTGGGTGATCTGGCCAAGCGAGCAGTGCTTGGTGGTCTCCATGAGTTCCGCAAAAAGGTTGCCACCGGTGGTGGCTGCTTGCCTGAGCCGATCGAGCCCCGCGCTGCACTGTGACGCACGAAGGGCGTGGAGCCGTTGCAGCATCTCGATCTGGTATTCTTTTTCTTCGGTCGTGGCCCGAATGACTTCGCCCGGAATGACAGTCGGCGATCCTTCAGACGACAAGAAGGTGTTCACTCCAATGATCGGATACTCACCCGTGTGCTTGAGTGTCTCGTAATGGAGCGACTCTTCTTGGATCTTGCCGCGCTGGTACATCGTCTCCATGGCTCCCAGCACGCCGCCGCGCTCGGTGATGCGGTCAAACTCCATGAGAACGGCCTGTTCGACCAGGTCAGTGAGTTCTTCGATGATGAATGATCCCTGCAGTGGGTTCTGGTTCTTGGCGAGTCCGAGCTCGCGATTGATGATGAGCTGGATGGCCATGGCCCTCCGCACCGATGCCTCGGTGGGAGTGGTGATCGCTTCATCAAACGCATTAGTGTGCAGCGAGTTGCAGTTGTCAAAGATTGCGTAGAGCGCCTGCAGCGTCGTGCGGATGTCGTTGAAGTCGATCTCCTGCGCGTGCAGTGACCGGCCCGAAGTCTGGATGTGGTACTTGAGCATCTGCGAGCGAGAGTCCGCACCGTACTTTTGCTTGAGCGCCTTGGCCCAGATCCTCCGAGCGACGCGTCCGATCACTGAGTACTCAGGATCCACTCCGTTCGAAAAGAAGAACGAAAGGTTGGGTGCAAAGGCATTGATGTCCATCCCGCGCGACACATAATACTCAACGAAGGTAAATCCGTTGGCCAGCGTGAGCGCGAGTTGGGTGATGGGGTTCGCTCCGGCTTCTGCGATGTGGTAGCCCGAGATCGAGACCGAGTAGAAGTTTCGGATCTTGTGGTCGATGAAATAGCTCTGGATGTCACCCATCATCCGAAGCGCGAACTCCGTCGAAAAGATGCAAGTGTTCTGCGCCTGGTCTTCCTTGAGGATATCGGCCTGGACCGTGCCGCGCACCTGCGAAAGGGTGCGGGCCTTAACCTGTGCATAGGCTTCAGCCGGAAGCACTTCGTCACCGGTCACCCCGAGCAGCATGAGCCCCAGCCCGTTGTTTCCCGGCGGTAGTTCTCCCTGGTAGCGGGGCCGCGGACGCCCGCGTGCCTTGAAGATCGACTCGATTTTCCTTTCGACCTCGGTCGTCAGTCCCTTTTCGCGGATGTAGAGCTCGCACTGCTGGTCGATGGCGGCGTTCATGAAAAAGCCCACCAGCATCGGCGCCGGGCCGTTGATCGTCATGGAGACCGAAGTCTTGGGGTCGCAGAGGTTGAAGCCTGAGTAGAGCTTCTTGGCGTCATCGAGGCAGCAGATCGAAACTCCGGCGTTGCCGATCTTTCCGTAGATGTCGGGCCTGCGGTCCGGATCAAAGCCATAGAGCGTGACCGAGTCAAAGGCAGTTGAGAGCCGTTTGGCCGGCATCGCGCGCGAAACATAGTGGAACCTGCGATTGGTGCGTTCCGGGCCGCCCTCTCCTGCGAACATGCGGGTCGGATCTTCGTTCTCACGCTTGAAAGGGAACACACCCGATGTGTAGGGAAACTCTCCCGGGACGTTTTCTTGGAGCTGCCATCGAAGAATGTCGCCCCAGGCGGTGTAGCGGGGCAGCGACACCTTGGGGATCTGCAGGCCCGAAAGGCTCTGAGTGTGCGTCTCGACGCGGATTTCTTGATCACGCACTTTGTAGATGAAGACGGGATCGCGGTAGGCTTTGACCTTTTCGGGCCAGCTCTCGAGCGCTCTGCGGTTTTGGGCGTCGAGCCCGGACTCGAGTTCGGAAGCCTGCTTTTCGAGGGCCGAGCGTGCGGGCGCGAGCTCGGGGGATTTTGAAAGCGTGGAGAGTGCCTCGCGGGTGGCGTAAAGCTTCTGAGCGATTTGGGACTGGCTTGCCGCCCACTGGTCGTAGCGCCGGATGGATTCGGTGATTTCTGAAAGGTAGCGTGTTCTCTCGGGCGGAATGATGTGGATTTTCTTGGATTCTTCGCGAGTCAAAGCGACTTTCGAATCGAAGCGGGTTCCCGTTTTCTGGGCGATTCGGTCAATGATCACACGATACAATCGGTTCATCCCAGGGTCGTTAAACTGAGAAGCGATCGTTCCCACAACGGGTAAATCTTCGTCAGAATTGGGGCCCGAGTTTCCAGGGCCCGTGTCAAAGAGCTTGTGGTTGCGACGGTACTGCTTGCGCACATCACGGAGCGCGTCGTGACCGCCACGTTTGTCGAACTTGTTTAGGGCTACAATGTCCGCAAAATCGAGCATGTCGATTTTTTCGAGCTGGGTTGCGGCGCCATATTCAGGCGTCATGACATAGAGTGAAAGATCCGAGTGCTCGGTGATCTCAGTGTCGCTCTGGCCGATGCCCGAGGTCTCGAGCACGACGAGGTCAAATCCAGCGGCCTGAGCGAGGGTGACCGCCTCGCGCACATGCTTGGAGAGCGCCAGGTTTGCCTGTCGTGTGGCAAGCGAGCGCATGTAAACGTTGGGGTGGTGGATCGAATTCATTCGGATTCGGTCACCCAGCAGTGCTCCGCCCGTTTTACGTTTGGAGGGGTCGACCGAGATCACTGCAATCTTCTTGTCAAAGTCGGTCGTGAAGCGACGAACAAATTCGTCAACCAGCGAGGACTTTCCAGCTCCGCCAGTTCCGGTGATTCCGAGCACCGGGGCCTTGTGGGTTCTGGCGGCTGCAAGTTCGCGCACTTTGGCAAGGAGTTTTGTGTTTTCTTCCGGGTGGTTTTCGGCGGCCGAGATGAGTTGAGCCAGCACACGGGATTGGCGAAGCTGAAGTTTTTTAAGTAAGTCCTCAAGCTCCGGTCCTTGCTGCGGTAGTCCCAGGCCCGTTGCAAAGTCACTTTGTTGAAGCAAGTCATTGATCATGCCTTGCAGGCCCATGGCGCGCCCGTCGTCGGGCGAGTAGATCCGAGTGACGCCTGCGGCGTGGAGTTCCTCGATTTCGCGCGGAAGGATCACGCCGCCGCCCCCGCCAAAAATTTTTATGTGAGGGCAGCCGCGGTCGGCGAGTAGCTCGACCATGTACTTGAAGTATTCGTTGTGGCCACCTTGGTAGGAAGTCATGGCGATGGCTTGCGCATCTTCTTGAATGGCGCAGTCGACGACTTCGGCCACCGAGCGGTTGTGGCCCAGGTGGATGACCTCAGCCCCCGAAGCTTGGAGGATGCGGCGCATGATGTTAATGGCTGCGTCGTGACCGTCAAAAAGAGAAGCAGCCGTTACGATTCGGACCTTGTTGCGGGTCACATAGGCCTGGGGCTCTTGCATGTCGTCTGACTTACCAAAAAACCGCGCAAAAAAACTACCCGACGCTCCTGATGTGGCTGCGATAGAAAAAAATGACGCGGCGCTTAAGCAAAAGGTGTCCAACACCCTTCATGCCGAGGCTTGCGCCCGGGGGGAGAGTCTGTACTTTGATCCAGAAGTGGGGCTGTGGGTGACGACACAGGTGGCGCACCTAAGTCGCGGCTATTGTTGTGGAAATGGCTGTAGGCACTGCCCCTATCAAAAGTCTTGAGTGCTCGTCTTGCTCAGGAGCTCGTTGGCTGTCATCCTATTGGATACGGGCTAAGACGCAGTTGGACCTGACAATAGGAGATCTCATCATGAAGTTTTTTGGAACGGTAACCCTGATTCTGGCTGGACTGGCACTCACGCAAGCTCGTGCAGAACATCACGAGCACAAGCAGCATGCCGATCACCAACACCAGCACGCAAAAAAGTGCGGCCACACCGCTACGAAGCACGGCGATCACCAGGACTATGCTCACGATGGTCACAAGCACAAGATGCACGGTGACCATGCTGACGAGTGCGGTGACGAAAAAGCTCCAGGAAAATCCTAGGCCAAAGCTTTTTGGGACGCTGGCCGAAAGGCTGCGTCCTACTGAGTAGTTCTTGATCTCGCCAAAGGGATGAGTCTGTCGGGGTAGTCGGTGATGATGCCGTCTACCCCGATTGCTTTGAGGCGCTCAAAATCAGCCATCGCATTCACCGTCCACGGAATCACCTTGAGGCGTGCGGCGTGGATTTGCCGAACATCCTTTTCTGTAAGCCACTCGTGTTGGGGCGAGATCATCTGCGCACCGATTCTTTGAGCGATCAAAACCATGTCTTCGGACGGGCGGTCTTCCAAAAGGATCGCAGTCTCGAGGCGAGGTTCAAGCCTGCGAGCCTCCACGAGCGTCCTGAAATCAAAGGATTGGAGCACTGTGCGAGCCACCATGTCGTGGCGCCGCAGAGTTTCAATTACGAGCCGTGCAAAACGATCCGGTGGAGGGGCAAGCTCGGGATGGGCTTCTTCAATTTTGGTTTCGATGTTGAAGCGAACTTTGCGAGCTGCCCGATCGGGATGGTGCTTAATCCATTCAAAAAACCCGTCGAGGGTCGGAATAGTAGCACCAGGAGTCAGAACCTGCTCCGGGAATCTGGGATTGCGCCGGGAACCGCAGTCAATCTGGCTGAGCTTTTTGCTGGTGAGTGAATAGACCGGGACTGCAGGCGAGCCGGAACAAATCACCGGATTGATCCGCTGATCATGATAGATCACGAGCTTTTCGTCCTTTGAAACGCCGAGGTCGAGCTCCAGGACATCCACCCCTAACTTGAGAGCGTAGTCAAAAGCAGGAATCGTGTTTTCTGGGCGTAGCCCTCGGGCTCCACGGTGGCCCTGGACTTCTAAGCTTGAGCATCCCGAGGCCAATACGAATAGGAGAACGGTCAGCCGCGCAGGCCAGTTGCTTCGGCCCATATGCCAGCTCCAAAAAGCACAAAAGCCAGAAACCGCAGCCAGTGCGACGAAGACCTCTCGCCAGCCCGCATGGTCTGCAAGTACCCCGGCACCCCATGAAGCGACGGCTCCGCCGATGTAGCCCACGCCATCGATGATCCCAGTGCAGGTTCCGATGGCGCGCGCGCCAACTAAATCCAGTGCCATGGCCCCAGCCGAGAGCGAGTAGGGTCCGTACATTAAAAATCCAGAAATCCCAAGAAGTGCCACAATTCCCAGCTGTGCCGTACTGGAGGCATCACCCTGAGCAGGAATCAAAAACGCAATACCTGCCATGCAGCCAACGAGTCCTGCCAGCATGAGAGACATCATTCCGGTGCGGTTTCCATCTTTTGAGAAGCGATCCGTGTACCAGCCGATAAAGATCGTTCCGATGCAGCCCATGAGCGGAAACACGGCAGAGGACATTGCAGCCGCCACATTGCCGAGCCCAAGGTCAACCAGGATCTTGGGCGTCCAATACATGAACGTGCTGCGCAGAAGGTGCATGACAAAGCTGAACACTACAATCTGCCTAAAGAGGCGTACTCCCATGAGGGTTCTAAAAATTTCGGAGAAAGAAAGCGGAGCGTCGTTTTCGTGTGAGAGGTGCTCTAACCGCGGCTTACGCGCGCCGTAGCTTCCAAACTTGACGCCGGGCACTACTTGAGCGGGAGACTCCCGTGAGGCCAGAGCCGACCAGACAAAGACTCCTGCCACTACTCCTGCGGGGATAGTAAAAAGAGCCTGCCAGCCCATTCCCAGTGAAACGAGCCAACCCGCAAAAAGCGCAGCCGCCACGCCTCCAAATTGAAAGTTAATACTGATCAATCCCATGACCGTGCCCGTGCGCTCAGGCTCGTACCAGGCGCCGATTGTCTTCATGATTCCACCCCAGCCCATCGAAAGTGAGTAGCGACAGAGGCTCCAAATGATGGTGAAGTAAAGAATTGAGCTGTGGAGCGGAAAGAGCAGATTGAAAACGATTGCGCCAGCCATTCCTACCAAAAAGACGTTCTTGCCGCCGATCTTGTCTGCAAGTGGTCCCGTGGTGAATTTTCCGATCGAGTAAACGATTTCTGAAACAGTCAGGATAATCGCCAGATCGGTATTAGTGTAGCCCAGTTCTTGACTGAGCAGCGGCATCGCAACCGAGAGGTTGCCACGCACTAGATAATAGCCAACGTAACCCAGAAGCATCACCCAGAAGGTGGAGAGCCTCCAGCGGGAAAGCCTGCGAGACTCTTCGGGCGTTGGGTTTCGAAATCTGCTCATGTTTTCTGGCGAGCCATCTCCATGAG
Source organism: Oligoflexia bacterium (assembly GCA_046317855.1). Taxonomy (GTDB): domain Bacteria; phylum Bdellovibrionota; class UBA1018; order UBA1018; family UBA1018; genus CAIOHW01. The sequence continues at coordinate 7,370 of JBKCVM010000049.1, read as the reverse complement.
CTCAGCCGCATTTTCGAGACTCTTTTTTGTAAGCACTGGTCCTCCCAGCATGCGGGCAAGTTCTTCTTGTCGCAGTTTTGCAGCCTGGGATTTAGAAGCTGCCTTGCCGATCTGGTCTGGATCGCCGAGGGATGCGATCTCGGTCACGGTGCGTTTACCCTGGGCTGCTTTTCTGACCACGAGGTGGTGATCCGCAAATGAGGCCACTTGCGGCAGATGGGTGATGCAGATCACCTGGTTGTGCGCGGCCACACTCTTCAGTTTGCGCCCGACTTGGAAGGCGGTTTGGCCACCCATTCCTGCGTCGATTTCGTCAAAGAGGTAGACTCCGATTCCGCCGCGATCGGCGATGACTCTGCGAATGGCCAGCATGAGGCGCGAAAGCTCGCCTCCTGAAGCGATCTTGCCGAGTGCGCGCGCTGTTTCGCCGCGGTTGGTCTGAACCACGAACTGGATGGAGTCCGATCCGGTTACGCTGGAGTTTTCAAATTCACCTCCGAGCCGAGTGAGCTCAATCTCAAAACAGGCGTCTCCCATGTTGAGCTCCTTCAGTTCACGGGTGACGGCATCCGAAAGTCTGCCGCTCACACGCGCGCGAGCCTGCGACAGCTCGATGCACAGTTTTTTAAAGCCAATCGAAAGCTTCTCGATTTCTACTGAAAGCTCTTGGAGCCGCCCTCGGCTGTTAGAAAGTAAATCATGCTCTTTTTCGAGCTCCGCAAGTTGCGAGATCATCGACTCAATGCTTTCGCCATATTTGCGCCTGAGATCAGCAAGCGTCGAAAGACGTTCTTGAACCACTTCGAGCCGACCTGGATCGATGTCTACCGCTTTAGAGTATCGATTGAGTGAGAGGGCGACTTCTTCGATCTCAGCAAGGGCGCGCTCGAGTCCTTCGACCAGAGGCCGAGCTCCTTCATCCAGCTGCACCAGGGGCTGAAGTTTCTGGAGGGCCATCTGCAAAAGCTGCAGGGCGCCGGCGCCCTCTGAGTCCGATGTCGCCTCTTCAAGCAGGGAACGAACCTGATCGATCGATTGCAACCGCTGATGCGCTGATTGAAGGAGAGTTTTTTCTTGCTGAAGCTTCTCGTCTTCGCCTGGGGAGAGTTGAGCTTCACGTAGTTCTTCGATCTGAAATCTGACAAAGTCTAGTCGCTTGAGTCGAGCGGATTCGTCCTGCGAAAGTTTTTCAGACTCGTTTCTGAGGTCCTTCAACGCTTGATAGGCAGCTGTTACTGCTTGGCGCTGGCGCAAAAGCGCGCCGTATCGGTCCAAGAGATCGAGCTGGGTGGAGGGTTTGAGAAGTGACTGATGTTCGTGCTGGCTGCACAAGTCCACTAGGCCGTCGCATAGGCGTTGAAGGTTAGAAAGAGTGGCAAGCTCCCCGTTGATGAGGATTCTGTGTTTTCCTCCCCGGTTGACCGTGCGCTTAATCAAAAGCTCTGCGGGGGGTTCGGTCCCCTGCTCGCAAAGGCCAAGCTCCGTGAGACGCGACCGGATTTCGGGCAGGCGCTCCAGATTGAAGACACCCTCGACCACGGCCTCATCGCAGCCAGTGCGCACCAGATCCGTACTGGCGCGCGAGCCCAAGAGAAGTGAGATGGCTTCGATGACGATGGATTTTCCGGCTCCGGTTTCTCCCGAAAGGATGTTGAGGCCCGCAGTGAACTCGACTTCTGCCTGGTCAATGACGGCAAGGTTTTTGATCTTGAGTGTTTCGAGCATTTGCCTTCCCCTTTTTCACACGAGCGGATGCACGGATTGTGCTGAGCCCCAAGGAGTGAGCCTTTAGTCACGTATGCCAAACTTCAGCTTCTCCCTGAGCAGGCTGAAGTAATCGCGATCCGGAGAGCAAATCAACTGTAGGAAGTGCTTTCTAAATCGCCGGACAGTCACCACGTCGCCCTCTTTGAGGTCAATGGCGTCCTGGCCGTCCAGAGTGAGCAGAACATGGCCGGGCCGGTGCTGGAGGTGCATTTCGATGGTGGAGTCATCGGCTACGACCAGGGGGCGCTGGGTCAAGGAGTGTGGACAAATCGCTGTAATTACAAGGGCCGGGAGCGAAGGTTCCAAGATGGGTCCCCCGGCTGCGAGCGAATAGGCGGTCGAACCAGTCGGAGTTCCAACGATGACTCCGTCGGCCCGGATCCGGGTGACTTCTTGGCCGTTGATCTTGATATCAATCCCGATGATTCGGGCGATTGCGCCTTTGGAGATCACAGCATCGTTCACCACCGGGCCCTGGAAGACGACCTTTTTCTTTCGAGTGACCGTTACTTCAAGTAGGGCTCGTTTGCTGATGATGGGTGATTTGCCTTTGCCTGCGCCGGCCAGGATGGCCCCCAGTGTCGTGAAGGCTTCGGACTTTTTGATTTCAGTCAAAAATCCAAGCTGTCCCATGTTGATGCCCAACACTGGGACGCTGCGCCCCTTCATGAGACGGGCAATGCTCAAGAAGGTTCCGTCGCCGCCCAGTACCACGATCAGGTCGCAGTGGTTGACGAGCTTTTCTTTTGGTACGGCACGAGCCTTAAGGATTCGAGCCGCAAGTGAGCGGCTCTCGTCGCAAAAATATACCGATCGAGAAGGTGACTCTAGCACCTTGAGGGCAAGCTGGTGCGCCAGTTCGGCGGCCTCTGCATGATGGTGCTTGACGACAAAGCCCACTTTCTTGAAGGTCAGGTTGCCCATGCTGCCTAAGATATTGGCGGGAGAATGGAGATGAAAGATCTTTTTGGACATGCCGCAGCGGATTTGGCCCCTTTGGCTCACCGGATGCGGCCCGATCGGCTAGAGGACTGGGTCGGGCATGAAGAGCTGATTGCAGTCGGAAAGCCTCTTCGCCGGTGGATTGACTCGGATCGGCTGCCCTCGCTCATCCTTTGGGGCCCTCCCGGCTGCGGCAAGACCACTCTGGCGCGCTTGATTGCGCAGAAGACCAGCGCTCGTTACGTGGCCCTCAATGCCATCAGCTCGGGAGCAAAGGAGCTAAAGCAAGTGGGCGAGGACGCTCGGGTAGAGCTCGGAATGTCGCGTCGAAAGACTTTGGTCTTCGTGGACGAGATCCATCGCTTTAACAAGGCCCAACAAGACGTGCTTCTTCCGTTTGTTGAGTCTGGTGCCATCACATTGGTGGGAGCTACGACCGAGAACCCATCCTTTGAGCTCAATTCTGCGCTTCTCTCGCGTGTCCGCGTCATTAGGCTCGAGCGAATTGCAGAAGACGCGATCTGTCGGCTGCTGGCGCGAGCTGCCGCAGATCCTGTCAACGGATTGGGGGGCCGGCTTGAGTTTGACTCTGAGGGGCTCGCATTCATTGCCCGATCTTCCGAAGGCGACGCCAGGCGCGCGCTGATTGCGCTTGAGAGTATCGCGCTTCAGGTAGCAGCTGGGCCCGGAAGGATCCGCCTTTCGCTCGAGGAGTTGGCGCGTCTGTTGTCGGATGGGGGCGCGCTTGCTCGTCAGCCCATTCCCTATGACAAGGATGGTGATGAGCATCATAATGTGGTGAGCGCCTTCATTAAGAGCCTGCGCGGAAGCGATCCACACTCAGGCCTTTACTATCTGGCTCGGATGCTCGAGGGAGGCGAGGATCCCCTCTTTATTTGTAGGAGAATGGTCGTGCTTGCGTCCGAAGACATTGGCAATGCAGATCCCAGGGCGCTCCAGATTGCTCTCGCGGCAAAGGACGCAGTGGATTTTGTGGGAATGCCCGAGGCCAGAATCAACTTGGCTCAAGCGGTGACCTATCTTGCGATGGCTCCCAAGAGTAACGCGTCTTATATAGGGATCAATGAGGCTCTGTCTGAAGTGCGCCGTTCTGGCGCGCTCCCGGTGCCGCGCAACCTACGTAATAACGGTACAGAACAAGGCTATCGTTACGACCATGACTCGGCTGACGGTCATGTGGCGCAGCAGCACTTGCCAAGCGAGCTCCTAGGAAAGCGCTTTTATCGACCCAAAGAGGTGGGGCTTGAAAAGCAGATTCGAGAAAGGCTGGACCGGCTGAATCCCAGCTTTGATTGATCTTCAGGATGATCTTAGGGGATCGGTACCAGACTGAGCGGAGCCACCGCGGCAGGACGTGCCATCTTGAGGGTATGCTTGATCCACATTCTTAAAAGCTCAGCGCCCTGCTCAAGTTGCTTGAATGAAAGCAGAGTCTCTTTGCTGATCTCAGCGATCTGTTCTCCCTGAAGGTTATGCAACATGACCGTGAGCATGGCTGAAAAGAGCGACAGATGGGTGTCGGCTGCGGCTAAGCGCTCGATGAGCTTCTGCAGCTCGAGAAGTTTGCGGCCCAACTTTTCGAGCTCTTGTCGGTCTGAGACGCTCATGAGCTTTTCGGATTTCAGGCCCGACCCTTTGGCTTGAAACTGTTCTGAAGTACGTACCGCCTCAGACAGCACACGGAGAAGTACTTCAGAAGAGTCGCTGAGAGCGCGTAGATCTTGAAGCAGGCGTGGTCCAATCGTTTGACGATTGAGCTCAGATCCGACCTGTGCTGTCCAGCCGCAATACCATTGGCGTGCGATCTGGGCATGAACCAGCGCCAGCCACTCGTGAGTTTCCATGGGTCGTGAAAAAACGCTGTCGTACACGACTCCGCCGCCTTCTTCTCCGGGACGAATCCGGGAGCGACGCAGCTCGGTCCACTCCATGAGGCTTGTAAATCCGAGCTGCTCCAAATGACGCTCAAAGTTCCAACCCTTGTGGTGGATGCGCTCGTAATGGCCAAACGACCAGGCGGCGTAAACCGCTTCTGGAGCCAGGGGAACGCTGTCGTCGGTCGTGCTTAAGAGGAGGTGCTGGTTGCCATACGCAGCTTGGATCGACGACGGATTTTTGCGGTGAGAGAGCTGAAGCACCCGAGTTCCGAGCAAGCTGGCAAGCTGCGCAGGCAGCGGAGAGCAGGCAATCATCCATCGGCACTGAGAAACCACGTCGATCCAGAGTTCAGCATCTGTCTCGCCGGCAAGGTTGACCATTCGTCGAGGGTCGAGCCCCTCATGAGTGCAGGTTTGAACGATCTCACGAGCCAAGGCTTTGCGCTTCTCATCACCTAGAATAGCAACGTGGACCTCGGGGTGTCGTTCTAAGGTGTTTTTGATGAGGCTTGCCCATTCAGGCGCCTTGTAGAAAGAGTCTGCTTGGATTCCGATCCAGACTCTCGAAGGGTCCAAGATCGGATCACCCGCCACGGACCTGCTGAAAAAATTTCTTCCTGTTGCCGATTGATTGCCCACATCCGCAGGATCCCCTTGTTGGATCTGCAGTGCAGTGAGTAGCTGGGTCGTGAGCATGTCGGTGAGATGAAGCCCAGGATTGAGAGCACCCTGCACGGCCCCGTGAATGTATTGGCTCCAAGCGTCGCCGCTTGAGAAATCGAGGGACTGAGAGCGTCTGGAGTAGCCTAACTTCAGTTTGGCCGGAAGGAGCGCGGCCAGGTAGCTGCTGGCTTCGGAGTAGCTCCAGTTGACTAACAAGTCCCAGCTTTCGTCGTTTGTTTTGTTTCCAATCAGTGGGGAGATGGCTCGTGCTGCCGGGCCCATGGCCTCTTGGACCGATGAGGTGCCTTGGGTGACAGAGCTCACCCAGTCTTGGGTTGGCAGTGCCACGACTTCTTTGAGCCATTCTGCTTGTTGAGGAAGTTCGGCAAACTCCTCTCTGCAAACCAGAGTGAGCTCGAGGAGAGGATAAAGCTGCTGTGCTGCCCGGAGCGCTAAAAGAGACTCGAGCAAGTCTGATCCCCGGCCTAACTGAACGACCACGCAGCGGATTGGCTTCATTGTTTAACCTCCGCCACCAGCGCCTCAATCAAACCACGAATCAGGGCTTCGACCTGTTCTTCGGACCAGTTTTGATCATTCATGATTTTTGAGTTCCCCCGGGTTGAGCGTAGCGCTGGATCAGCCTTTGGAGTTCTGCAGCGCCGGAATGAGCGGGCTGAATCCTAAGAATTTTAGAAACAGTTCTGCTGGCCTCATCGATCCGCCCGAGATGAAACTGGAGTCCTCCCAAGCTGTAGAGGAGGTTGGCGTTCACTGGAGCAATCTCAACGTATCGAGCCAAGAGTCGGGCAGCTGTAGCGTAGCTTTTGATCTCGTAGGCACACTTGACGAGGTGATAAATGGTGGTGGGTTGCTGCAGATGGATCTCGAGCGAACGAGCCAGACAATCATGGGCCTCCCGCTTTCGTCCCTCAGCCAGTTGCGCAGATCCCAGGCCTGCGAGCGCCTTTGCGTTAGCAGGATTTGCGGTTACTGCATCCTCGAATGACTTCACAGCGTCTTTGATGCGCCCCGATTGTAGATAAAGAGCTCCCAGATTGGAGGCAATCGAGTCATCGGTCGGATCGAGCTGGAGGGCGCGCTGGTAATGCTTCTCGGCGCGTTCTGACTTCTGGCTCCGCATCCAGCAATTTCCAGAAACTTTGTGGAGTTCGACTCGTAAGCGATTGGAGAGGTGAGGAAGGTTGAGAGCTCTCTCGGTTGCGTCGGCCGCTGCACTGTCGTTGCGGGATCGAATCTCGAGAGAGGCAAGGAGTCGGTAGGCCTCTAGGTGAGGCTCATAGGCGATGGCGTCTTGGTAGCAGCGGCGTGCAAGATCGGTACGTCCTTCGTTTTCGTGAGTGCTCCCCAAAGTGCGCAGTGCCCAACCTACATAGACACCCTGGCGGATCATCGTGCGCAGAATATTTCTGGCAAGACCCAGATCTCCAGCCGAGAGCAAGACCTCTGCGCTTGACTTCAGTTCTGCTGCCTGAGGGGATTCTGGTGTTCGATCGAGCTCTGCCTGAGTCAGCGCTTGCTGGGAGTTCTTGAGGGCGCCCACCTGAAGTTGTCCAAGGAGTTCGTCGACGGTGGGGGTGAGGGTTTCACTTGAATTCATAGCTTTTGATCTAGGGCCTCGCCGGCAGCTTCGGGCGCACCGCTTTTAAAGCGATTGATCTTCTCGCGGGCCTGAACTTGTTGCTGAATGATCCGGGGTCCGGAGTTGAGCAGAGATTCAAAATTTTCTAAAAGCCGTGAATCCAGTGTTTGCAGACTGGCGACCAGTCGTTGCTGCTCTTCGATTATGGGTTTCTGTTCTCGAAGCTCAGCTGGAGCTACTTTTCGAATCTCGTGGTCCACGAGTTCGATGGCCCTGACGATGTCTGCACGACTTTTGTCAAACGTGGGGAGCAGTTCGCCGATGGACTTCAAGGCGTCCAGTTTGGAGTGCGGGGTCTGGGGCTGCAGAGGGGGTGAAGCCTGAATCACCTCTTCAGTGAGGCGAATGAGCTGAGTGAGACAGCGATTTTTGCTCTTGAGTAGAGCTTGCACATCCGTATGCATCTGTACCGCGATCCTTGCGTTACTCGGGCGTTA
>JBKCVM010000048.1:0-47764 GCA_046317855.1 Oligoflexia bacterium | reverse complement strand
GTTCTTCAGTGAGTACCTTTTTGACCTTTTCGCCGGTCTGGAAGTGCATATCGGGCGTTGGATTGCGCCCGATTGCGCCTTCTTCAACTGCGTAGTTGAAAACGGCGTTGATGAACTTACGAAGGTTCTTTTGGTGGCTGGGTGAACGATGACCGACTCTTGCTTTGATCAACTCCCGAATCTCGGGGGTATTGATCTCATCTATGGTACGATCTCCCCACGCGTCAAGCGTGTGGGCTTTCAAGCTCGTTCCATAATCATGAATCGTGTGCTCGGTGAGCCCGCGATCTCCGCAAGCGTTTAGGAAGCGGTCGATCATTTCAGCCCAAGTAGGAGTGATTTCCTTATGAAGTAGTAGTTCTACCTCGGCTACCAGTTCGCGTTCGACGCGTTTTGCTTCCGCTTGAGACTGCAATCCTCGACGACGCCTGCTGACGGGCATCCTCGTGATGGGATGCCTTTTGCAAAAGTACGCTTCCCAATCTCCCGTTACAGGGTTTTGTTTGTAACCCATATTTAACTCCCTCTTTTTTCCGAAAGAAGGAGTTCGTGCAGATCAGGTCGCCTATATCGGTTCCGTCGACCAAGCTTGTAATACGGAACATGTCCATTGCTGGTCATGTTCCGTAAGGAGCCAGCGGAGATTCCGAGGTATTCGGCTGCCTGCTCTGTATTCAACCATTCATTGTCAAAGAACTGCGGTTCCCTGATACCAGCACGATGCGTGGCTGAGTATTGCGGCCCGATGCCATCGGAATCCGTCCACCGTTTATACGCGGCTTCGGAATGAGATTCCTCCAAACAGATGGTCTCGGTCAAGTCGAGATGTCCGCAAGGGAACAACCAAGACAGCCAATCGGCCTTTGTTTCGCTGTCGTCTGAAAGCCGCAAGATGTGCGCAAATTTTCGCAAGTCTAATGCCGCTCCGTTGTTTGTCGACATTGGCTACCGCCCTCGCTTGGGTTTGATATATGGACGCTTAGAGATGTACGTGTACCTAAACTTACGCTGGGTGCAGTCTTCCGTGAACCGTACAACCTCCGATGCTTGCCCCTTCGTCTTCCATCTTCCGTCGATTGTGCGTTCGATAGCTCCTTGTCGCTCAAGGTCGCTCAACGTGGGAAACTTTGGAGGAGCGGGGCGCTTAGCGGAATAGAAGCGTTCAAAGCTGCGTCTTTTTTTGTACTTTCTCATTGGTTCACCACCGACTTTGGTGGAGCGTTACAGCCTTTAGGGCACAGCCAATATTCTCGTCCAGACTTTCCGCCTCGGCGGAATAATAGCTCCCACATGAAGCCACATACGCTACATTCGACGACATTGGGTCGGTAGCTGATCACATTCACGCCCTTAGCCCTCAATAGCTTGATCCACTTATTCAGTCTTCGTGCATCTACGCTTCGTACAAGCATTGTGTTTCCCATCGCGAAAATGGAACCCCCGACGAGCTGAAGCGACTAAGCTCCATCGGGGGTTCACCGCCGCCCAGAAGAACGGCAATTTAATGATTGTATTGTGTCGCCTCATGCGACGAGAAGTACGGCGGAATGCCGGAACAAATGATGTTCCGATTTATCGACGCATCGAAGCGGAAGGTGATGAAGATGTAACTTTCCAGCGAAAAGCGAATTCGGGCTTGTAGCACGCTCCGCCGCGCAGACGTAGTGAACTATCTAAGTGCGAAAATAGTAGCTCAGATTGGCTTCTTATCGTTTTGAGTGCATCTTGAATGCTCTTGCGGACTGTCCTGCTGATTGCCTGAAGGCCTTGCGAGCCCGATCCTTTTCGGCTCAACGACGTTTTAGTCGGGAATTCCCGATAAATGGCGGAATAGGCAAATTTGTTGCCTTCGTGCCTAAGTAAAAATGCAATGTAGTCAAATCCAATATTGTCGCGAACCGGAAACTGATATCCATTGAACCGAATGGTCCATCCTGTCTTCGATTTCTGAAATAGATTGGCCTTTTGCGATGCTTTGGATAGGTACTCTTCCGTTGCCTCAAAAATGGGATATTTTGCAGTGTGGATAGTAAGAATATTTTTCCGTTTGGTGCCATGAGCGGGCCAATAGTCGAACTTTTGAAAAGCTCGTACAACGCGAGCGCGAAGCTTTTCGGAGCCGAAGTCCTCATTATCTTCGCGAAAAGAAAGAAGCGAAAACTCGTCCAAGGCCGAGGCTATTATTCGCCGATTACTTGAAGGTACCTCGCTTAAAGAGCGGAAGGATAAAGTTGTTCTTCCGTTCTTGCTCTTGTTGATCCAATCGCAAAGAGTCTGCGCGGTTTTTGCGGTCTTCCCAAACCTAAGCTCCTTCTCAAAGTATCCGACCAGTTCTATGAGATCAGTCAGGCCGCCTGATCGGATACGCGTACCAATTCTGGGGCGCCTCCGAAGGTTTTCGCGCAAATATCGTCGGTCTATGACGAGGAGGTTGGCGATCTGGATTGGCTTTAGCGCCGTACATGTCGCCGCTAGGGCGCGTTCTAGGAGGCCTTGTCCATTTTCTCTTTGGATTGACAAAATCAATTCCTGAAGCACGGAAAGGCGTAAGGAGAGAAGCCTCTCGCGTAGAGCGGGGGTTATCCATGAAGGTGGTAGATCGTTTGGTAGCTCATCCTGTTTCGGGTACAGGTACGATAGTCGTTCGTTCAGCCAAATTGAATCTGGGAACATCTGCATCGGGACGCCGGTGCGAACTAGTTGTTTGCCCGCTTGTTCGTGTTCAATGTAGTTCCTCGCCGAGGCAAGCAGCTTTTGCTGTTCCAGAAATGTATAAAGCGGTGCGCCTAGATGTACGATCTGACGGAATGCGGATAGCTGATTCGGCGTCCAGCCATTCATTGGCTCAAGATCGAGCAATTCACTGAGCAACCTAATACGTCGCTCGTGACTCAGGTCACTCGCTCGTTTTGATAGCTGTCCGCCATTTTGGGCTCTCATGTCTCCAACCAATAGGTTCTTATTTGCAAAAACCGAGGACTAACATCAACAGGAATTGGAGCGACCTGCTAGGAAGAAGACGTGATAAACGCTTGCTTACTGATGAGCGATTGCAGTGTCCGCTAGTTAGGATGATTTATTTTGTGGTCCGATGACTGGCTTTTTTCAGCAAAAGATGTCAAAATTGAACATAGAAATTCTATTTATTTCCAACTGACAATTCAATTCATCAACATGTTGCGTCGCCGCTAGCGATGAGCGGTAAGGCGACGCCTTGCAGGTGAAGAGATGTTTTGGCGTCGCAGCGACGTTAGGAGCTTGAGCGACGCCTGTGAACATGTGGGGCACAAGTGTTCGCGGCGTATGAATAACGCCGCTCTCACTTGTTTAGTTGTTGTTCAACTTGCGGAAAGAAGATGATGAATACATGTTGTTTTGCCCCGCTTAATAACAATTGAAGATGTCGGCGGGGCACGAGTTCAAAACATGTGCAACCCTAGCATATTTGTTACCGCCGCATTGTGCGGCGACCAGTCTGCACGAGGGTTGCCAAGTAAGTGCATTACTATTTCTTTTCCGCATGGGCGCTGTGGCGCTATGGCGCCTGCGCCCTAACAAGGATTGATTCAAAATGTTGGCGTCGCGGCTAGATGGCATGAGCTATGGCGACGCCCGCACGGGTTTGCGTCAACCGCCGCATTGGCGGCGGAATTGATGCTCATCTTGGTTTTAAGTCTTGCATGTATTTTTTCCGCTTCTTAAGGGCGTGTGCATCCCGCGCCGCTAGGCACAGCGGGATGCCATCAACTGTTAAACAAAATGCTTATCAATATCTGGTCGGGAAGCGGCTCTGAACTGATGGGGCAGGGTGTGACCACGAAAGAGGTCCGCTCGATACTTTCCGCCGCTCAAAGTGGGTTTTCCAAGCGAACAACAAGATGAGTATGCAGATAGGACTTTTAGTGGGTGTTCCAGAATGTCTATTTCGGGCAAAGGATGCAACACCGCCGTGAATAGAAGAGGTACCTGCGGTACCATGCAATGTGTGCGGGGTGTATAGGTGCTACAATTGTATAAGCTGTGGCGCTTTTTGATTCGCTACTTCGAGGCGTGATCCTAAGCTGACAGACAGCGTGTTATCAGACGCAGATTTTTGCCCTCGCTGCATGCAATCAGCGGGTGGGGGGCAAAACGCGAGTGTGTGCTGGGAAGGAGTCATTATAGAAGAATGAGCGCGCCAAATCAGCCTAGATAAGTGGCGAAAGAACAACATTCTTCGGTGAGGTATAAACGATGCTGCAAGAAAAATTTGAAAATATATTATTACCAGAAAAAGAAAAACGACCGGCGCGCGGCAACCCCACGGAAGTGATAGGTGCGGACGCGGGCGTGCCCGAGCGAGAGCGAGGGGTACGACGGTGTGCGGATTCCCATTTTCCACCCGCACTGAAATGGCAGAACTAAAATTCAGAAGGAAAGTTCCGTAGGTCGAAGTGAAAGATGGTGAGGCTGTATGGCGACTCATAGACAGAAGCATGATTCGGAGGAAGAGAAGATAGTCAGGTCTATTGATGATCTGGCTGAGTTCGAGGATTTCAAGCAGGCGTTGCTCCCAAAGTTACGCAAAATGGTTTTGGAGGGCTGGTCCGCAGATCGGATCAGGCTGGAAGTTGGCCCGTATATCGCGGCCAGAATCGCGGGCATGGCGCTTCTTGGTCCGGTAAAGAGTGCAAGCACCCTAAAGGCAGCACAAGACACGCTGGATCGACTGGAAGGAAAAGCGGTCCAGAGGGTCGAACAAAAGACTATATATGCGCAAATGTCGAAAAAGGAATTAGCCGCGTTGGCGTGGCAAAAGTTGATTGACGCCAAAATTATTTCCGCCGATGGACGTGCGCTAAAGCCGGAACAAGTTAGCTTGCCGCTCTCTGGTCCTGACAATGACGAATAGTTTGTCATCAAGGCGTGAAGGCTTGGAATGCTAGGTTGAATCGTGAAATATTCGTAGTAAGACGAAAATCAGCGTCGCGATTTGCGCTGTAATGTATTGAGATCAGCAGGTGGACAGTAGGCGCCCATGAACGACGCACCGCATCCTTCGGTTGTTCATTATTTCAAATGGCAAATCCTTTTTGATGAATGTTTTCGTTGGCTACAGGCGTGCGTCTTGCTACACGGCATACTGTGCGGAACTCGATGTATCTTTCAAATGCGGAGCTTTCAGCAATTGAGGCGGAAATCGAACAGATTTCGGCCCAAGCGCAATCGCTTGATCCAGAGAACCCCGATAATTATCAGGCAATTGAGGATCACCGTGCTCGATTGGATCAATACATCGCTACTTTGGGCGAATCCTACAGTCGGGCAAGGCGTCTCGAAATCGGACTGCGGATAGTTTAGGCGCTTTTCTCTTTACGCCTTCGGATAGGCAATTTTTCGCGTTCTTTTTCCGCTTTTGATTTAACTAACGCAATTTGCTTAGATGCCGCTGGGGAGTTTGGCGAAGCTGCTTTCGAGCCTTGAAGGGGCCATCCGCCCGCGTTCTTGATGGCGTTGTCAATTTGTTCAACCTTCTTTAGGCTTATTTCAATAGCGGCTAAATTAGCTTGGTAGTCTCTGATTTCTGAAAGCTTTAGCTTTGAGCCTTTTCGATCTTTGAGCCATTTCTCTGAGATTTGAAAGCCGCCAACACTGTAAAGCCAGATTTCCTCAGAAATTCCCTCAAAATACTGGTTGTCGTTAATAAAGACACGTCTCCGCTCAGTATCGTACTTTACATATTCGACGCAGCAGTCGCCCTTGACTGGGAATGAGAATTCGCTGGCGCGCCCCCCTGCTTTTTTTCGGAGGTGAGCCTCAACCAAGTCAGCTCCCAGCTCGGCTAACTTACTAAAGAGCCTCTTGTCATTTGTTATAGGCACGCGCGGGTACTGGGATTTGAGTTGGTCTCTGTACCGTGTGCGGTAACCCGCCGAAGAAAGAACGGCATAAATGTAATTAAATACTTCTCGTTCGGTGGGGGCGGCCTTGAGTTGCGATTCAACGGTGGCCGAAAACGCCGCTGACATGTTCGAGCTGCGTGTGCCTACCTTCTTGAAAAAATCATCATGATCTTCCGCTTGCTCGTAGACGTAGAGCGGATAGATATAGTTCACCTCTTTGATCGAAACGGTGTGCAGGCTGATGATTGAATCAGTACAGAATAGATGCTCCCATGCGCCTGTTTCTGTGGATCGAGTTGAGCAGAGGGCAATGTTATTTCCAGAAATCATACTTGTCATGACCTCTTTACGAGGCCGACAGTGGAATCCTCGTGAGTTGCCCGTGTAATATGTAAATCGCTTATCAAATGGTCTGTAGAGAATTGGAACGATCTTTTCTTTTGAAAACTTTTCCGCCCGCAGGTCCTTCTGGGCCATTTCGATGCTCCAATCGTGAGCATCCTTGCCCAAGGCGAATTCTTCTCGCGCCTCTTCTTTGCTCATCCCCATGAACGATTTTACGGTCGATTCTACGGCATCTTCATTGAATTGAACGCATAAGCTATCTCTGGCCGTAGCGATGCCGACGCTGTTAACTGTAAATATTTCCGGCAGTGACCAGCCACTGCTATACTCTTCATTAATTTTTTCGTTGCTTTGGGAAAAGAGAAAATTTGGGGATTTTGGCTTCAATTCCTTCCATGGTGTCTCGCTTTTTGAGTGGTCGTTAAGCCAAGCGTATTTTTCATCGCGAGTTCCCCAGACGTCGTAACGATAAACCTTCGCCGTGCGCTCCTTTTGCGACGTTTCCCTTCGAATAAAGAAGTTGATGCTGACGCCCTGTTGAATGTCGAATACGTTCTGATCCGGCTTCCCGTTTGGAGCTATTTCCTTCTTCTTCGAGTTTCCATGAAGATCGAGAACGTAAATTTCATCGAACGTTTTCATCAAGTTTTCACGCATTCCTCGAAACGTGGGGTTCTCTAAGAAACCGTGATTTGTGACAAAAGCCAAAATTCCATGTTTAGTTTGTTCGATCCGCCACTGCGCAAAACGGATGAACTTAACGTAGTCGTCATTTAGCCATTTTGGGTTTCTCTCACCGAGGGGCTTTCCCTCGCACTCGAAGTAGTTTCCAGTTTTCGTCCCAGTGATTGAATCGTAGCCACGCATTAAGTCGGCTATCCATTTCCCCTTGTTCGCGGATTCGCCGGAATAGGGAGGGTTTCCGAGCACGACCATGATTGGCTTGTCTTTCTTGATTGAAGAGGCGGCATTTGCTTCATCAGAAATCCAGTCAAACATCATTTCTTGGCTTTTTTTGGCCGCTTCTTCCAAGGTATTGGTGAGGAAGACTCCAAGGCGTTGGTCTCGTTGAAACTTGTAACCAGTATCTTGAAGCTGTAGGCCTAGCTTGAGATGTGAGACGGCATACGGAGCCATTAGAATTTCGAATCCGAAGACACGGCCAAGCAGGTTCTCGGCAACGTAGCTGTCCCACATTCCACGGTTTTTTGAAAAGCGTGAGTATATTCGCTCGACGACATTATGTAGGAAGCTGGCCGTTCCGACGGCTGGGTCTAGTATTAGAGTTTGGTCGTCAGCGAGTCCTGCCTTTTTTCCGAAGTCATGTTGGAGAATTTCGTCAACCGAGCGAGTGATGTAGTCTACAACGGGCGCTGGTGTGTAGTAGACGCCGCGTTTTTCTCGAAGTTCTGGGTTGTAGGCTGTAAGGAAGGTCTCATAAAAATGTACAACGGGGTCGTTCTTGCCTGACGTGGTGTTGAAGTCCTTGAGGACTTTGCCCATATCAGCCCGTTTCAGAAGTTCGATGATTTCGTCTACTGCCCAACTGATGGTTTCCGGCATGTCCATTCCGGCGAACTGGGCGAATAGCTGCCGCAGGAACGGATTTGTCTTGGGGAGAATGTTTGCCGCTGCGAACCTAGAAAACTCCGCCTTAGCGGTATGATGGACTTTTGCGGCGAAGAAACCATAAGCGAGGGTCTGAGCAAACATGTCCGCGAACGTTTCTTTATCTAGGTCATGTATTAATACTTCGCAGAAGGCATTCAGCCAGCGATGCAGCCAGCCTTTCTTGGCCTCTTCGTAGTTAAACGCTTGGACGATGAGTTCACGAATACTTCTGGTTGTTCCGGCCAGTCGCTCGGCCAATTCTTGGGCTGACTGGATCGTCGGAATTTCAGCATTTAGGAAACCTTGAAAAAGGGCTTCAAGCTTTTCGTCCGCTCCTTCCAAAAAGTTAATCGAACCGCCTTTAGTCTCTCCAATCCGAACGGCAAGACGCTTTTCTCCGTTTACGTACCAACGGAACTCCAAATAGTCGGTAAGGATCAGGTTGCTTAAACTCTCAAAATAGCGTTTGAGCTGGTCCGACTTCTCGACCTTATCTAAGCTTTCGTCGATGTCCTTCGCTTCAACGTACCCGATGGGTACGTTCGATCTTGTGATGATGTAATCGGGGGCGCCGCACTCAATCCGCTTAGGTTCGTTGATAACTTGGAGTTTCGTACCCATTGCCTTAATGAAGTCTTGCAGCGCGCCTCGATAGGTGTGCTCTGTGGCGTTCCCATTTCGGAACTTGGTCTTAAGCTCCTTGGTATATTCGGCAAACGGCGAATCGTTAGATAGACGTCGGGCGGCTGGTGTTCCCATACCCGACTTTTCGGTTCAAATAGTTAACAATTGAGTGCCAAAACGGTCGGGTATTACTGTTGGACTATAGAGCAGGGGCGTGTAGTTTCCGGCCTAAAAATTGTGTAGTTCGTAGTTCGCCGAACTACAGCCAAGAACTACAAGAGTCTGCAAATGGGGTGATAAAGCGTGATTTCACGTGATGTGACCGCCTGATCTCCACGAACCCCTTCTTCCTAAGTTGTTGTTATTGTTAGAAACGAAAAACCCTGCCCATTACCTGAGCAGGGTCTTCAAATTTGGTGGAGACGGTGGGAGTCGAACCCACGTCCGAAAGGGATCCCTCGCCAGCCTCTACATGCTTATTCGGTGATTTGGATTGACTGGAAGGCGACCGCCGACAACCTACTTCCAGCCTCCGCAGACTTTAGTCTCGCTCCCCTTCCGCCTGCGAGGGTCGGAGAGCCAGCCTGTTTAATGGCGTCTGATCCAGGAGACCAGGCTACCCCCAGTCAGACGTTGCTAGCTTAATTAAGCAGCAAGAGCGTAATTGTCGTTTGCAATTACAAATGCCGTTTATTTACGAGGCCTACGGCACCTCGGCATGCAACTGGGACTTCACTCCTCCCGTCGAAACCGTGACGTCCCCATACTACCCACCCTACACTATTTGGGCCCAACCAACCAAGTCCGTTGCAGCACGCCTCATAACTGAGCTAAGGATGTCCAATCCATGACCCAACTCGATCCCAGCCATATTAGAAATCTCTGTATTATCGCACACGTTGACCACGGAAAGACCACACTCGTGGACCACCTGCTCAGGCAGGCCGGCACCTTTCAAGCCCACGAGGCACTGGGCGAGCGTGTAATGGATTCGATGGACCTCGAAAGAGAGCGTGGAATCACGATCATGGCCAAGAACACTGCCGTCCGCTTCAAAGGCCATAAGATCAATATCGTGGACACTCCTGGACACGCTGACTTTGGCGGCGAAGTTGAGCGTATCTTAGGAATGTGCGACGGCGCCATCCTGCTCGTTGACGCCGCAGAAGGCCCTCTTCCACAGACCCGCTTCGTGCTCCAAAAGGCTCTCCAACAAGGTCATCAAGTGATTCTTTGCATCAACAAGGTGGATAGACCTGAGTGCACTGACGGGCTTCGCATTCAAGAGGTTGTCAATCAGACCTTTGATCTTTTCGTTGAGCTCGGGGCCAACGAAAGACAGCTCGACTTTCCGATTCTTTATGCGGCAGCCCGCCACGGTTGGTGCACTCCAGATTTTGATGCCATCCGCCCCCTCCTAGAAGGCACGGCAAAGTCCACGCTTGAGCCGCTGTTTGAAACCATGCTCAAGCACATTCCGCCGCCCCGCATTCCAGAGTCAGGATCTCAGGACTTTGGCAATTTTCAGATGCTGGTCTCTAACCTCTCTTATTCAGAGTACGTTGGGCGACTTGCAATCGGGCGAGTGATGTCCGGCAAGGTTAAAAAAAATCAGCGCATCATACGCAGGGGCGTGAACGCAGCGGGTGCTGCAGTGAACGAGAATTTCAATATTCAGCACCTGGCCACTTTTGAAGGCCTCAAGCAGGTCGAAACCCCCGAAGCGAGTGCCGGCGACATTCTGGTCCTTGCAGGGTCAGAAAATGTTGAGATTGGCGACACGCTCGTAGGATCTGAAGAGGGTAAACCGCTTCCGCGCATCATCGTAGAAAAGCCCACTCTCGGAATGATCTTTTCAGTCAACACCTCTCCTCTTTCAGGCCAAGAAGGTGAGGCGATTCAGTCTCGAAAACTCAGAGAACGCCTGCTTCGTGAAGTGCGCCACAACGTGGCCCTTCGCTTTGAAGATGGGCAGACCCCAGATCAATTCAGAGTGCTCGGCCGCGGTGAACTTCAATTTGCAATCCTTATTGAGCAGATGCGCCGTGAAGGGTTTGAATTCATGGTTGGAAAACCGCAAGTGCTCTACCAGACCAGCGATGACGGATCGCGCCTGGAGCCTATCGAACGCGCAGTACTGGATCTCCCTGAGACCAATGCAAGCGAAGTGACCCAACTCTTTCAGGCCAGAAAAGGAATCCTCACTCGCTACGAACCCCAAGGCGTGGGCCGAGTCCGGCTGGAGATTGACATCCCCACCCGAGGACTTCTCGGAATGCGCTCAAAGTACCTCACTGCAACTCGCGGCGCTGGGCTCATGAGCACGCTGCTTTTGGGCTATGAACCTCACAAGGGTGAAATTGCTCACCGAACGGTAGGCTCGCTCATTTCAGACCGCACAGGAGACACGGTCGAATACGGCCTGCTCGGACTCGAAGACCGGGGCATCTTGTTTCTTGGCCCTGGCGTTCCGGTTTATGAAGGCATGATCATTGGGGAGCACAGCAAGGAAAATGACCTGAACGTCAATCCTTGCCGTGAAAAGAAACTCACCAACATCCGCGCAGCAAGTGCTGAATTTCTGGTGACGCTCTCAGGTATTCGCAAAATGTCACTGGAGCAGTGCCTAGAATGGATCGACGAAGACGAATGGATTGAAGTGACACCCAAATCCATTCGTTTGCGTAAGAAAGTGCTGCCCCAGAACTTAAGAAGCGTGAAACGCTCCGAACGCATCACGTAAACTGCGGCGCAAGCTTTAGGCAGTCAAAAGAAGGACGACGCCCAGGACTGCCACGCACACCCCGATCACTTTCGAGGCGGTGAGCGGCTCGGATTTGCGCCATCCTGCAAGCGGTACCGCAAGCACGGGCGCCAGCGAACTCAGGGCAGAAGCTACTGCAAGGCTTGTGTGCGTGAGCCCGTACAAAAAGAGCAATGACCCCCCAAACGCTTCGAATACAAAAACTGGCAAGTGCGGCGCGAGCACTTTAACAGGAAGCCCAATCGAGGCCTTTTTACGAAGGATCATCGAGGCTGCACTACACAGAACGAGTGCAAAGGCCATCCGGATTGAGTTTCCAACAAGCGCTGAAATCCCTCTTCCACCTGCGGCCACTGCCCAACTATTGAGCGCCCAGAAGCCCGAGGTCAGAACACCAAAAAGAACACCGCGTGCGTAGTGTCTAGAAGCCCCCGCTTTTCTGCTCAAATGAAAGCCAGAAAGAATGACGAGGAGTGTCCCCAGCACGGCAAAGCCTACTCCGACCCCTTGCTGCAGTACGAGATGCTCTCCTTTTAGAACCGAGCCAGCCAAAGCAGTCCATACGGGATAAGTTGAAGCAATCGCTAAAGCTCCAGGAACCCCAAGCGCCTGCGTGCTCCACAAAAAGCAGGCATCCCCAAGAAAGTAGCTGGAGACCATACTGAGAAACATCCAGCCATAATTGGCCCCACTCACCGCACCCCAACCCTCAAGCCCATCGACCCATAATCCGGCCAACAAAAAAAGCGGCAGGGCGACTAGCGCCCTGCTGCCATTGACTTCAAAGGGTGAGTGCTCTCGCGAGAGCCGAGGATAAACCTGGGTCCCGATCGCCCAAGTAACCGAGGATCCAAGCGCCGCAAGGGCCCCGGTCACAGCCCAACCTGATTGAGCACTGAATCCAAATCAGCGCACTCGCCTTCAGAATAAAGCGTGCCGCATGCTTTTCTGGCAGAGACCCCAAACTCCTTGAAATCTGAGGTTTCAGTCAGAAAGTGCACGAGCGTCGTATAGAAAACTTTCTCAGCCTTCTCACGGCCCATCTTTTGGACAAGCAAGTACCCAGTGTGACCGATCAACGTTGCATTCATGTGCACTCCGCAATTGTCATTCATGCGGCCGCACATCTGATCCCCAAACTTGAAAATTTCACTGTAATGCTTAGGGGCCGACTTGCGAATGAGTTTTCCGTCTGCGTCCTTCCAACGGTAAGTGGTCTTTGAAGGATCCACCAGGTTTCTGAGTCCGTTTTCTCCCGCCACCGGATCGACGAACAGTTCACGCCCCATGACCCAGTCCTGCTGACCTTCAATGGACTCACCAAAAAAATCAGCAAGCCCTTCGTTAGCAGCGCCCGATTCTGACTGGTACTCTAAGTTTGCCGTCTTGCTCACCACCCCGTGAGTCATCTCGTGTCCGGCCACATCGACCGATAGGGTTAGGTTTTTAAACTTAGCGCCGTCACCATCACCGTAAGCCATCACTGCGTTCTCGGAGTCCCAATACGCATTGGTCCATCTATCGCCGACATGAACGATGTTGGTGAGCGTGGAGCCCATGTTGTCGTAGCTATCTCGCTTATGATTTTCCCAGTAATAATTGAGTACCTTCTGAGAATTAGCCAAAGCTCGCTTGGCTTTTTCATCGGCGCTCTTGAGCACTTTTCCAGCTTTCACTACTTTTCTGCAGTTCAAATGCTCAACCGACACCGGCGCGCGACCTCCCAACTCATCCGCAATCGGTGCCAGCACCTGACACCGAGGTGTAGTCGAAAAAACGTCGACAGGTGCGATCTCCCAATGCCGCGACACTGAGGCTAACATTCTGCCATTGTGAGCATCGACATCCACTACCCGACCTTCGATTGTACCCTGTCCGGCAATCTCCACTCGATAAACCAGCTTTGCTGACTGGAGAGTCTTATTAGGGATCACCAAAAGCCTCGGCTTGATCGATGGGTTCTGCCCCGGAGCCTCCAGAAGCGCGACTTGCAGAGCCTGCTCCATGCTCAGCACAGGCTTGAGATCGAGATCAAAGTGGGCCACTCGGTCCGTCAAAACAGTCGGGTCATTGAGACCCAAAAAGCCTTGAACAGAACCTAATTGAGTGTGCCGGAGGACCTGGCTTCCGAGCACCTCGATGCCGCCCACTGTGTGCTGGAATCGCTGAGTATGGAGCTCACCCGAGTAGTGAGCCTGAATCGGAACGAGCTCGCCTTCGACTGAATGTTCGAGCCTCGGAATCGAAATGTGGGAAGTAGCAATTGCGAGCTTTTTGACCGCCGCCGCAGGCGAAAAATCGGTGAACGGATCCCGTGCAAAAGCTGCCCCCACAGACAGCTCTAGCGACAGGGCCAGAAAACTGGCAACCCCTGTTGCGATAGACCGAACCATCTCCCACCCCCTGGGAGACTACGGTATAGAAAAGGCTGAGCGCTTGTACAAGGGGGGTTAAAAAATAAATGCGTGAAGACCACTCACTCGGTCTGAGCAGCGGTCTCGAACCCGTGAATCCTATACAAACCCCGTGCCGGAGGTGCAGCGTGATCGCTGCTTACTGTTTCAACAAAAACATGCATGGCCTCTGGAAAAAGCTCATAAATCGCCACCAGATTTGCCGGCTCGTTTTCAAACGAAGCCACTAACTCGCCATGCCGCCGAATGTAATGCGCTGCGTTTTTTTTGTGCTCAATATCCGATAGTCCAAAAGCAGGCTTCAGGAGCAAATGCGTATTTTCCGTGTTCCAAGGAAACTGATCTCGAATCAAATTGGTGATCGTTCCCTCGCCCATTCCTGGTTCATCCCGTCCGGTCAAATAGACAATCAACGCTCCGAGCTCATGGACTTCCCGGACAAAAGAAGCAGCTCCCGGATACGCACGGTCATGCTTGAGGTACTCGCTCGTAAAAAACCGCTTAAGCCAGAAGTCTTTTGCCTCTCGAAGAGCGTCAGCAACTTCTGGATCTTCGGCAGGCAGTCCGAGCGCGGCAAAGGTATCTTTGAGCGAATAACCTACATGCTCCTGCTCCAAGCGCTCGAGCTCAGAACAAACTCTCGGAAATGAGCCTCCCGCCACTGAATGGCGCCATTCATTTAAAATAAAGTGCGTTCGCGGGCCCACTTCGTAGAGCGTCGAATCCAAGTCGAGCAGAACAATGGGCTTGCGAGCAACGGACTTTCGATTCTGCGAACGAGCTGTCGCAACGCGTCGCGACACTTCTCGAAGGACTTCAACATTGGTCAAATCATGAAAGTGACTGGCATTCTTCCAGTCCGAACGGATCAGCATAGGGCGTAGCCTGCTAGGACTTAGCCCTGGTGGCCTCCAGAGTCAAAAAAAACGTGGGTGAAACGAGAAGCCCCCGCCTCACCCACGCCGTCCGGCCGTAACCCGGTTTAAATCCGGTTTAAACCGGATTTAAAAAGAGGCGAGCCTAGAGAGCCTGAAATCAGGCACTCTTTTGAGAAGCCTTTTGTTCAGACTTCTGTTCGGCCTTTTGTTCAGACTTCTGCTCAGACTTCTGCTCCGCTTTTTGAGAGGCCTTCTGCTCAGACTTCTGTTCAGACTTCTGCTCGGCCGTCTGTGAAGCCTTTTGCTCGGCCTTCTGCTCTGCCTTTTGCTCAGCCGTCTGAGAGGCTTTTTGCTCAGACTTCTGCTCAGCAGTCTGCGAAGCCTTTTGCTCTGATTTCTGATCAGAATTGCCGGTCGGTACCGGCGATGCATCCACGGCGTGCGCTACTGAGAAAAGTCCAGTCACCAGGCTAAAGCCAAAAGCAACCAGTGCTGCGAATGTTTTATTTTTCATAAAGAAATCCTCCCCTGAATAGATGTTCAGTCTGTCTGTCGATAGTGGTTCTGGTTCGCTCACCAACCGTGTGATTTGCAATGGAGGTGCCACCCGAGTGCGACGGAATGCGGGTTGCACTGCCATCTCATCATGGCGCGACCCCTACTCATCTTGTCGAATCGCCAACCCCTGCGTCACCACCACGTGCCTCAGGGAATCCAAGCCATGCGCCCAGTCAGCGGACTCCTCTCTGCAGTGGAGCCCTTGATCGAAAGTCACGGCGGCACCTGGATCGCCCAGTCCTGCGGAAACGCAGACCTCGAGGTCGTGCGACTTCATGGCGATCCACTGGGACAGGTCAAGGTTGACTCAGGAGCATATTGGCTTCGGAGAATTTTTCTGACTCAAAATGAAGTCGAGGGACATACCGACGGCTTCTCCAATCAGGCCCTCTGGCCCCTTTGTCATCTGGCTTATCAAAAGCCGCTTTTTCTCAGACACCATTGGAGCCTCTATCAGCAGGTGAACACCCGTTTTGCAAGCGCAGTCAGAGCCGATGAACTGGCCTCAAATACCCAAATTCTGATCCAGGACTACCACCTAGCGCTGGTCCCCAAAAAGCTCAGAGAACGCATCGCTCCTGAGCAAAATAGCTCCCTTCAGAGCCGGCGCGCCCCAATCGCCTTTTTTTGGCACATTCCATGGCCCCCGGCTGAGCTCGTCGAGCGCTGTCCATGGATTCGAGAAATTCTCGAGGGCATGCTGGGTGCTGATCTCATCGCGTTTCATACTCCTGAGCACTGCAATCATTTCATGGAAACTTGCCGAAGAATTCTCGGATCCCAAATCGACCCGCTCGAAAGTGCCGTCCATCACGAAGGCCGAAAAGTCAGGGTCCGATCAGTCCCGGTTGCTATTGCTCCGAGACACTTTGAGCCGCTACCCTGGCAGGGAAAAGCTCAGTTCTGGCAAGATCGGTTTGGCATTCAAAGCCCACAGATCCTCCTTGCAGTAGACCGCATCGATCCCACCAAAGGTGTGCTAGAGCGCTTGGAAGCCTATCGCCTGCTCCTCACAGGACATCCGGAGCTCCGAGGCAAAGTGACACTCGTTCAGGTTGCCCCACCTTGCCGAGGAAACATCAAGACGTACCAAGATTTAGCGATTGAAGTGCACCAGCGTTTCGAAGCGCTCAAGCGTGAGTTTGGAACACCTCACTGGCCCGCCGCACTTCTAATTCAGCATGCTCTGGATTGGAATCAACTCGCGCAGCTCTACCAAATGGCCGATCTGTGCATCGTAAGCCCACTCCATGACGGCATGAACCTCGTCTCCAAGGAGTACGTCTGGTGCCAGCACCACGAACAAGGTGGCCTTCTGCTCAGTCGTTTTGCCGGCGCAAGCCACGAACTCCGCAACGGCGCATGGCTCGTAAATCCGGCAGATACCGAGTCGTTTGCGCGCTCAATCAGGCAGGCGTTACAAACTCCAGCAAATGAGAAACGGGCCCGGATGCAGCTCCTGAGAAAGCAGGTCCTCGGACGTACGGCGGTGGATTGGGGCAAAGAGCTCCTCCAAGAACTTTCTCAAACAAGCTCGCCCCAAGCTCAAGGATGATGACAGGGGGTTATGATACTGGACTCTCATGCCTTCAAAAACTTGGCCCACCGAGAGAGAGATCATCCAATGCCGCCGATGCCCACGGCTCCGGAGCTACTGCGCCAAAATTGCAAAAGAAAAACGGCGGGCCTATCGTGATCAAGAATACTGGGGAAAACCCGTCCCAGCCTTTGGGGATCCCCAAGCCAGAATACACGTAGTGGGCCTTGCCCCAGGCGCCCACGGAGCCAACCGAACCGGAAGGATTTTTACCGGAGATCGGTCTGGAGACTGGCTCTTTAGGGCACTCTACCGAGCGGGCCTTGCTAACCAGGCCCAAGCCACAGATCGAGCCGACGGACTGATCCTCACGGGGGCTCGAGTGACGTGCGTCGTCAAGTGCGCGCCTCCAGGAAACAAACCTGCTCCAAACGAAATCCAGAACTGCACGAGGGCCTTTCTAAGGCGCGAGCTCTCGTCCTACCCACAAGTGTGTGTTTTTGTCGCCCTAGGACGACTTGCCTGGGACACTCTCCTACGAGAACTGGACCCGACATCTCAGCGCACTCCGTTTCAACACGGGGCAAGTCACCGACTTCCGGATCAGAGGTGGGTGATCGCATCCTTTCACCCCAGTCAACAAAACACTTTTACAGGCAAACTGACCGAATCCATGTTTGATTCGATTTTCACTCAAGCCGTTCATCGCTGCCAGATTGCTACTGCAGACGATCAAACAAATCGAGAATCCGCTTTCGATCGACTTTGAGATTCCACTTTTTTGGCCCATCCCAAAGCCAAAGTAGAAAACTTGCTTTTTCTCCACTGCTTTCTGGTGGCTTGCCGCGGTCCAACATGAAAGCAAATAGCGCCTGAAGATCTTTAGGCGATAAAGTGGGATCATTAGCTACTCTACGAAGGGTCGGTTCAAACCGAGGATAGGCACTGAGCGCTTCTTGGGTATTCAAAAAGCCGTCCCTGTCAGCGTCAAAAACCAAAAAAATCGACTCAATGTAGTGAGGCAGAACTGCCACCACATCGGTATCGAGCATCTCCATGTGATTGTAGAACCTCGACTTAGGTCGACTGCGTTTGGCAATTCTCAAAAGTTGATCAAAAACAGCGCTACGCCCTTCTGGCCTCAAGGAGTCCAAGTACTTCACAAAACCCGGGAGATGCCCAAAATACGAAGAGTACTGCCGAGTCAGTCGATTTCCAAAACATGCAATCTCAATAATTTTGGACTCAAAAACTCCCCCGGGAAAAGACGGACAGTCCTTCTCGATGCGTCGGTGAATCTCTGAACTTGAGTCTTTTCCGGACAAAAGAATCGAGAGGAGCTCCACACCTTCGGACAGGCTCAGGAGCTCATTGCCATCTGCCGAATAAGTGAACAAGTTTCCGTCCCTGAAACGTGCCGCTCCTCCCATCTCTCCCTCGGGGTCTTGAAACTGCAAATCAATACTGATCTCTCTCAGATCATCGGAGATCACATCGAGCTCGGGTCCAGCCATGGCATGAAGATCTCCCCCCTGACGCCTGCGAGGGTCGTAGTCTCGATTTCGATAGCCCTGCTGACCCAAGACATAGCCAACGCTCAAAAGATTGATCATTGAGGCAGAGTTGAACGTATGTCTGAGCGCAGGACGCAACGCATTCACCTCTACTCGGAGCCCCTGTGAGACCTGAAGCGGCATGATTTGCGACAGCGCCCTACGAAAAGTTGCAAGTGAGGCTTGAGTCTGGGGTGCAAGGTCTTCAAGCCTCAAAACACCCATGGCCCGTTCCACGGGGATGCTGTTGATTTCTGCCCAGGAGTAGCGGGGCGCCGACCCGGGCGAATCAATCAGCGTTCGACAATCAAAGTGGCCCAGGAGCCTAAACGCTCCCTCAAGGTATCTCTGATGATTCGACCAATCCGTCAGAGCCCTTCGCGCCCGCTGCACTCCCAGCCGAGTCAATCCTTCTGCATCGCGCCCAAGAAATCCCTCATTGAGGCCTGCTAAAAATCTTCGAATCACAGGGCCAAGCAGTCTTTTCAACGTGCCCGACCCCACCCTCCCCAAATCCTCAGGCTGAAGAGAATCAATCACTCGGTAAAACTCCACGAGCGGAATCATCTCAAGACCCTCGTGATGGCGGATGGCGTCTTCAAGAATCGAAAAAACCTCCAGCGCAGCATCCGTCAGGCTCTGGCGGCCCGCCCCACAGCCTGCCCAGGCCGGGTCACCACTCCAAGCTTGCGGCGCCAATTGACGTCCTTTGATGTAGACCCCAGCAAGGCGCCCCAGAGACACCAGCAGACGAGGCCACTCTTCGGCTCGCATCACGTCTGCAGGAGTACCCAGCAGCACAGGCTTAAGGGCTCGAACCAAAGGAAGTCGCACAATCAAAGTGCGCAACCCCTCTGAAGGGTAAATCCTTTCAAACTCTTTAAGAAGCCCCTCGAGGCGGGCTGTCGGATAGTCCCCAGCTGATTGCGCCAGAACCGCTCCAAACTCCTCGAGTCCTCGATTGAGGCTTTTTAACACTTCATCAAGCTTTTCTCTTGGCAACTGAGAGAGTGCTTCGATGTTGAACGGCCGATAGGGCTCCATTTGCAAAATGAGAGTCTGAAGACCCCCCAGGATCCGCTGAAAAGTTCTCAACTCAGAAGCGGTGAGCTGATCTCCTCGACCTCCCATGAGACTCCGCTTGAACTCCATGGTCTCTGTCATCAAAGACTCAGAGATCCGGCCCTCTCCAAAAAAGAATTTTTCGAGAAAGTTCTTCAGTTCGTTCGGAGTGTAAGTTCCGGGCGTGCGGGTTTTAGTGCGATCCAAGAAAATTTGAACGGAGTCCTCTGCACACTCAAACATGTGAGTGATATCGGAGGCTGAGCTGTTACCGTTCAGGTACTCATCGATTCTTCTGCCAGCATCCTGAAGGCAGACTGTATTTCCGCCGTCTACTTTCAGCGCAGAGCGAGGCATCCACGGTTCATTGAGCCCGAGCTTTGCGCACCCTGCACTCATCCCGAGAGTAGACAGGCATAGAAGAGGCAGCCATCGAGTCGACAGTACCCACCCAACATTGGGCCTAGCGTTAGAAAACATAAGCCATCCCCCCACTCCATCGATCACTGGCTCGGTTGTTCCCAATAAAATCCTGCCCGCGACTTTCTGAGTACAGCACATCGGCAGCAACACTCAGTCGCCACCGTGGGCTCACACGGTACTCCAAAGAGTGCGAGTAGATTTGGCCACTATTTCCTAGATCCACTAGCGCTTGAGAACGAAAGCGCATCTTAGACCCCAAAGACCCCGGCCCACCCCAAAGCGGGGTTTCAATTGCCGCACGAAGAGCAGAAGTATGCCGATAGCGCACGTCAAACGCAGTTCCATTGGTGACTGCAAGAGGGCCCTGATCATTGGCATTTCCGCCCCAGATTTTCAGAGCAGAAAGAAAGAGCTTCGTCACGTTGCCTCGGCTCCCAGAAGGCCTAATTTCGAGATTAGGGCTCAAGGCCCAGGCAGGGGCTACTTCTTGAGTATTCCATGTTGCAGAAGTCTGGTCCCGCTGCGGTAGCTCACGCAGTCCAGAGACTCCAAAACTCACGTAGTCTGAATTGAAATTCAAGTCGCTGGCCGCCACATGATGCATCAACACACGAGGGTAGACTTCTGCATCCGCCACTTCAAAACTCAGATTATAGAGCGCACTGTAGGCGAGCAAAATCTGATTCATTGGCTTGTAAGCATAAGAGCCATTGATCGAAAAGCCGTGCAGCGGACTTCCGACTCGAAACGTAGCCCCCACGGATGGCCTTAAGAGCAGCTCCGAAAAGGACGGACGTTTCATAATGTATTGAACGGGAGTCCTCTGATTTTCAAAGATCACTTCACTGATGGGCGCCCTAAAAAATGGATCAATCGAGGCCACCATTCCATTTTCAAAGCTCACGGGCATGCCGCGATCCGGAATGAACAGAGGCGAAGCAAAAAGGCTCAAAGCCCCTTGGCTAGATTCGTAACTGGCAAAAAAACCAAAGAGCCCAACGCTTTGCGGCTGCAAATAGTCATAAACAAAGCGGGGCTGGATCACTCCGAGTTGCCAACTCTGGTCCAAAATTGACCAATGCTTCTTGACCCTTCCCAGCTGGATCTGAATCGGGCCTAGGCGAGACGAGCTTTCTAAGTACGCTTCTGGGAGCTCCACAGCCGTACAATCAGGACACTGAATCCCCAGTCCAAGCTGAAACTTAATCGCAGAATGTACGAAAACCCCACTGCTTGCAGCCGAGCCCTCCAGCTCTAAAAGCGAGAACTGGGTCTGCCGTAGCATCCCGGGAGGCGAAAGGTATGAAGTGCTGCCCACCCCAAAAGATCCATGAAAGCCTCGAGAGAGGCGTTCAGGTACAAAGGCCTCTGAGAAACTTTGAGGAACCCAGTTGGCCTGGGCGGCCTGCGCCCACACAAGCGACAGGACCACGGCGAATCGAGCCTTGAACATCCTTCGACGGTCTTAGCCGAGCGTTTTGGGATAGGCAAGGAATGCTCCAAACAATCCTTAAGAAAACTAAACAGAATGACCCTTTAAAGAAAGCGTCAGCTTGAACTCTGCGACCGGCTCTTCAGGCGTCTGACTCCGGGGAACACGAGCAATCACGCGTACGGGCATCTCCATCCGCTCGTCTCCGGAGAGAACTCGAGCCACAAATTGGCTAATTTCAGGCCCCTGCTGGCATCGAAACTCCACATCTCCAGTGGCACGCTTCAGAAACTTGGCTTCAAAATCCTTGAACACCAAAGTGACTTTTTTTCTGACCTTGGGCCCCTCTTGCTCGATCAGGCGGTAAGCCATCAGCCCACCGGCGCAATCGGCCCCGATGCACAGCGCACCAAAGTACATGCTCCCCAGATGGTTGCGGGTCCTTCGATTGAGGGCAATTTCAACGGCACATTCATTTTCATTAAAGACCGTCACCCGGGGAAGGCAGGCGTAGAGCAGCGGGATCTTGGATAGACCAAAAGCACGAAGCAGGAAGGTTTCTTTCCACAAAAAAGAGAACAGGCCCATTTCTTGAGTGTAGCGGCAACCCCTAGGAGCCGGCAAAACTAAATCTCTCAATCTTACAGATGCAAAACCACTTAAACACCGCTATATGGGCTCTCAGGAGACTTTTGACATGACCGAGACCACTGCAACCGCCACCACTCCCAAGGCCAAACTCTCGCGCGCGACCCTTCGCGCCCAGGGCCGCAAGAAGCGCAAGCTTAAGCTGCAGGCTGACAAAGAGTTCGCCAAGAACTTTTTTGCCGCCAAGTCCAAGCGCTCTACAGAAAAGAAATCTGCTTTCCGCAAAAAGAAGGCCCGCAAGAAGTAAGCTTGGCTAAGACTCATTTCAGTCCAGCCAGCCCAGCAAGTCCAAACAGAGGGATGGGGATCTTTCCCCATCCCTCTTTGCTTTTAAATCACCCCGATCCCGATGGACTACTGGCCGTGGGCGGTCAGCTCTCACCTCAAGTCCTCATCGAAGCGTATTCGAAAGGCATCTTTCCGTGGCCCGTGACAGAGGGCTCAGAATCCGTTCTCGCTTGGTTCTGCCCCCCACAACGCGCAGTACTCGAATTCAAAGAGCTCCACATCCCCAGAAGCCTTTCCAGACAAGCTTCGAAAAAGCCGTTTACATTTACATTCAACACGGATTTTGAGTCCGTCATCCGCGCCTGCGCCTCAGTACCTCGAAAAGGCCAGCGCGGAACCTGGATCACCCCTCAAATGATTGAGGCTTACCTTGAGCTGCACCGACTCGATCGGGCTTGGAGTGTCGAAGCCCGCAATCCAGAGGGAGACCTCGTGGGAGGAATCTACGGTGTACGATCAGACCAGTACTTTTCTGCCGAGAGCATGTTTCACCACGAAACCGGGGCCTCGAAGCTGGCCCTCCTTGAGCTGATCCGAATTTTGAAGGAGCGCGGCTTGCTCATGATCGACATTCAGATGCTCACTCCGCACCTCAAGGCACTCGGCGCGCGCGAAATCACGCGTCGACAGTTCTTTATGAAACTGGGGTTGCTCTAGTCCCTGATCCTTCGCGAGCTCCGCTCTTGGGCGATTTAGAGCGAAATTCAAACTCCAGCTCGTGGCCCTCTTTGGCATGTTCGAGAAGCCTAATCTCAACCTCACCGCCTCCTTCGAGACTTCCAAACAGAATTTCATCAGCAAGTCTGCGCTTGATCCGGTCCTGAATCAGGCGCGAAAGGGGACGAGCACCCAGCCTTGCATCGTAGCCCCTCTTTGCAAGCCAACGCCTGACTTCAGGAGCAACGCGCAGGTCCACCCCTTTTGAAAGGAGCTGAGTTTCGAGCTCAGTCAGAGCCTTACCAACGACTTGCTCGAGCACCGAATCCGACAGGGGATTGAAAAACACGGTCGCATCCAGGCGGTTTCGGAACTCCGGAGTAAACGTGCGTTCCAATTCTCGCTGCGCACCGACATTGACCGCAGCAGGCTTTGCAAGCCCCAGAGGCGCCTTTTCGAGCTCTCTAGAACCTACGTTTGAAGTCATGATCAAGATGGCATTTCTGAAGTCCGCCTTTCGGCCATTATTGTCAGTGAGAGTGCCGTGATCCATGACTTGGAGCAGGATATTCCAAATATCAGAATGCGATTTTTCAATTTCATCAAGCAGTACGACTGAATGCGGATTTTTGATGAGGGCTTCAGTCAGAAGACCGGCTTGATCAAAACCCACATACCCCGGAGGAGCGCCAATCAGGCGAGATACGGTGTGCTTTTCGCTGTACTCACTCATGTCAAATCGCACGAAATGGATGCCCAGCGCTTGAGCAAGCTGTTTGGAGAGCTCGGTTTTTCCAACCCCAGTCGGACCACAAAACAAAAAAGAGCCCACAGGCTTTTCACCTGATCGGAGCCCAGAGCGCGACATCCGAATCGCACCCACAAGGGCAGCGACTGCCTCGTCCTGACCATAAATCACCAGCTTTAAATCGCGTTCCAAATTCTTGAGCCGGTCTTTCTGCGAACGAGATACGGTTTTTTCTGGAATTCGAGCCATCCGCGCCACAACAGCCTCAATGAGCTCTGGATCCACCGTGGTGATTTTTCGAAGTCGGGCGCGAGCCCCCGCTTCATCCAGGAGGTCGATTGCCCTGTCCGGCAAAAACCGATCAGTCAAATGACGCACCGAAAGCTCGACTGATGCCTGAATGGCCTCAGACGTAAAGACCACGCCGTGGTGCTCTTCAAAGCCAATTTTGAGCCCTTTTAAGATTTGAACCGCTTCTTCTTGCGAGGGTTCAGGCACATCTATTTTCTGAAACCTCCGAGCAAGTGCTGGGTCTTTTTCGATGCTGCTTCGATATTCGGCATAGGTGGTTGAGCCGATACAGCGCAGGTCACCCCGGGCCAGAGCAGGCTTAAGAAGATTGGCCGCATCCACCACTCCGCCGCTCACCTGGCCTGCTCCAACGATCATATGGATCTCGTCAATGACCAGAATCGGAAGTGCGCCTGATTCTGCTTTTTTCTGCAGCGCATTCATCACGCGCTTGATTCTCTGCTCAAAATCACCGCGATACTTTGTGCCTGCAATCAGCGCTCCTAGGTCCAGCAAATAGAGTCGGGCATTGGCAAGAAGATCAGGCACCTCCCCGTCCACCACTTTTTTTGCCAACCCTTCGGCAAGCGCAGTCTTTCCTACTCCTGCCTCGCCCACCAGCAGAGGATTGTTTTTTCTTCTTCGACAAAGCGTCTGGATCATCCGCTCGATCTCAGCCTCACGACCCACCAAGGGATCGATCCTCCCTTGTCGGGCGCGCTCGTTCAGGTCGATGGCATACTCCTGAAGCGGATCGTTTCCTTTTTCTGATGCTGCTACTGAACTCCTTGAATGAGCTCCCCCAGAAACGCTCGAATCCTGTTCGCCGCCGTCCTCCAAAGACCCAGAAGAGCTGTGACTGAGAAACTGGACGACATCTAATCGATCGATCTGAAGCCCCTCGAGCAATGCTCTCGAAAAAGAGCCCTCAGCCTGAAAGAGAGAAACCAAGAGATCCTCTGGCCTGACTTCGTGCTTTCCTGAAGACTGGACCTGGACAATGGCCCTTTGAATCAGCCTTTCGACTGCTGGGGTAGCCTGCGGCCCCTGCGGAATCGAAGCTTTTCCCTTCAGATCTTGTTCCTTGGAAACCTGTACCTGGGGCACTTCACGCCCCATGTGAAACTCCAGGGACTCACGCACCATGTCGACCTCAGCCCCACACGCCTCTAGGGCGTCGATGACCTTGGGGTCCTCAAGGATTGCCCAAAAAATGTGCTCGACACTCAAGAATTCATGCTGATTTCCAAGCGCAAACTCGATGGCATTCTGGATCAGTCTCTCGGTGTTTTTTGCAATCATAACGGCTCCATGCTTGCGGTAAGCGGAAACCCTTTTGAACGGGCAAGGGTTTCAACCTGGGTCACCTTGGCTTCAGCAATTTCAGGGGTATAGATTCCGGCCACAGCCTTTCCGCGGGTATGGATCTCTAGGGTCAGATCGGTGGCCTGTTTTTCTGTCTTCGCAAAAAAACGCGTCAGAACCTCTACGACGAACTCCATCGTCGTATAGTCGTCATTATAAAGAAGAACTGCCATGCGAGGCGGCTCTTTGATTTGGTCTCTGAGGTCTGGCCTGGCTTCGGCTGCCCCGGGAAAGGCAATTCCCATCCTTAAACACCTCTCTTTTTTTAGTATACCACGCTACAATGCCCCAGGTGACTGATCCGATTTTTAATCGCGACTCTTTGAAAGCTCAGCTGGAGCGGGCCCGCTTTGAGCGAGCGATGGATGTGGCCCAGAGCCTGGCCGAACACCGGGCGCTTCTGACGACGACTGAAGCCGCGCGCCTCAACACCATTCTCACCGGACGGGCCCCCACCGACGACCCCTGGAGGCAAGGTCCTGCCTCGCTCAAACTCCGATCCGGACGTGAGGTTCAGTTTGCGGTAATGGCAGACCCGATCATCCATCTGCGTGAAAAACTGCATCAGGCCACCGAAATGGCCGAATCCGGAAATGCCCTTGAGGCGATCGTGATGCTTTTTTCGAACATGGTGCTTTCGCACTATTTTAGCGACGCCAACCGGAGAACCGCTGCGATTGCTGCCCATTACTTTGCCGCTCGATACGGCCTGCAGCTCTCAGGCCTTGCCCTACATGAAATGGGACTCGGAGACCTGCGTGAAGAAGGCCGGATCGACGCTCTCCGGGCAGCGCTTGAGGGAATGCTCAGGGTTTCACGCTAACAGGCTAAAACACTACGCCCTAGTGCGTGAGCTTCTTGTACTTAATCCGATGCGGACTCAGCGCATCAGGCCCAAGCCTGCGCTTTTTGTCCTCCTCGTAATCTTGATAGTTACCCTCAAAGAAAACGACCTGACTATCACCTTCAAACGCCAGGATATGAGTACACACGCGGTTCAGAAACCAGCGATCGTGGCTAATGATCATCGCACAGCCCGCAAAGTTCTGGACTGCGTCCTCAAGCGCACGGAGCGTGTTCACATCGAGGTCGTTGGTCGGCTCGTCGAGCATGAGCACGTTGCCGCCGCTCTTGAGGAGCTTTGCCATGTGCACGCGGTTACGTTCGCCGCCTGAGAGCACTCCCACCTTTTTTTGCTGGTCGCCGCCCGTAAAGTTGAACCACGAGCAGTACGCGCGTGAGTTGACTTCGCGATTTCCAAGCATCACCACTTCATTCTTTCCGTCAGAAATTTCTTCCCACACGGTGCGATCCGAGTTGAGCGAATCACGCGACTGGTCCACGTAGGCGACCTTGACAGTTTCTCCCGTTTTGATGGTGCCTGAGTCCGGCTTTTCCTGCCCTGTGAGCATCCTAAAGAGAGTCGTCTTGCCGGCACCGTTTGCGCCAATGATCCCCACCACACTTCCAGGACGGATGTTGAACGAAAGATTTTCAAATAGAACTTTGTCTCCAAAAGATTTGGAAATCTTGTCGGCCTCAAAAACCACATTGCCAAGCCGTGGGCCCGGCGGAATGTAAATTTCCATTTCTTGAAGCTTTTCAGGTCTATCCTCAGAGAGCATCCGCTCATAGGCAGCAACACGCGCCTTGCTTTTGGCCTGACGAGCCTTGGGATTCATCTGAATCCATTCTAGCTCGCGCTCGAGCGTCTTAACGCGCTTGTTCTCGGCCTTTTCTTCCTGCCTGAGGCGCTCCTGCTTTTGCGCGAGCCACGAGGAGTAGTTGCCTTCCCACGGAATTCCGTGACCGCGATCGAGCTCCAAGATCCAGCCCGCAATGTTATCGAGAAAGTAGCGATCGTGGGTCACCGCAATCACTGTACCCGGGTACTCTTTCAAAAAGCGCTCAAGCCAAGCCACCGACTCAGCATCCAAATGGTTGGTGGGCTCGTCGAGAAGCAAAACATCGGGCTTCTGGAGCAACAAACGACACAGCGCAACACGCCGGCGCTCACCTCCTGACAGATTCTTCACAGGAGCATCGGCGGGCGGAAGCCTCAGCGCATCCATGGCAATATCCAGAGTCCTGTCGAGATCCCAACCGTTAGCATGCTCAATTTTTTCCTGGAGCTCTGCCTGCTCAGCCAGCAGCTTTTCCATTTGATCGGGGTCCATCTCCGGGTCTGCAAACGCGAGACTGATCTCTTCGAAGCGTTTGAGCCATTTAGGAAGGTTTCCCATTCCTTCCATCACGTTTTCTTTGACCGTCTTTGAATCATCGAGCTTGGGCTCCTGGTGCAGGTACCCAAAGGTCACGCCCTCAGTCGGGATGACCTGTCCGTTCACGTTTCTCTCTTCGCCGGCAATGATTTTCATGAGGGTCGACTTGCCCGCTCCGTTGAGCCCCAGTACGCCGATCTTGGCGCCGTAATAAAACGACAGATAAATGTCGCGAAGCACTTGCTTGTTGGGGGGATAGATCTTGCTGACGCCGACCATCGAAAACGCATACTTTTGGGCCATGTCCGGGTTTTGCCCGAGATTGCGCGCTTCCGCAACGGGACAAACGCCGCTATTCTGAAAGCATGTTTGCACCCAACACTAAAGTACTCGTGGTTGATGACATGCTCACGATGCGCAAGCTCGTCAGTCGATCCCTCAAGGATCTGGGGCTTGGCAACATCACAGAAGCAGACGACGGCGAAACCGCATGGCCACTTCTTGAAGCTGCCGCCAAGAGCGGAGTGCCATTTCAGTTAGTGATTAGCGACTGGAACATGCCCAAACTTCCCGGCATCGAGCTGCTTAAGAAAGTCCGTGCAAACGAACTCACGAAAACGGTTCCTTTCATGTTCATCACGGCTGAAGCAGAAATGAGTCAAGTGATGGAAGCGATCAAGTCTGGGACGAGCAACTACATCACCAAGCCCTTTACGCCTGCAACTCTCAAAGAAAAGCTGACAGCAGTCTACAACTCCACTCGCCCCAAGCAGGCTTAACCCGGAGGCGTGCAGCGGGGCTGCTTTCCTGCCTCAAGGGCCTGCAGATAGAGCGGGCGAACTTTCTCTTGCCGCACTCGCAAGTCCTCAATGCGGGAGGAATGAGACGGATGAGTAGAAAGAAATTCAGGTGGCTGCCCGCTACCTGCCCCTTTTGACATGTTCTTCCAAAGCTCCACGCTCTGGGCAGGATCAAAGCCAGCCCGGGCCATCATCTCAAGCCCGATCCGATCCGCTTCGGACTCTTGAGTTCGACTGTGCGGAAGCAGCACACCGACCTGTAGGCCCACTCCCAGGAGAGCCGCAATCTCTTGCCGACCACCCTGGGTCTTCATCACCTGCCCGAGCACCGCAAGGCCCCCCTGAGCCAAGAGTCCTTCACTCACTCGCTCGTTTCCATGTCGAGCAAGCACGTGCCCGATTTCGTGACCCATCACTGCCGCTAGCTGCGCCGGAGTCACTGCGACTTTAAGAAGCCCGGTGTGCACTCCAATTTTTCCACCCGGAAGCGCAAAGGCGTTTGCTGAGTCTTCTTGGAAAACCACAATCTCCCAACGCTCAGCCGCAATGGCACTTCCTGAAACGGCAAGCAGTGGCTTCGAAACACACTGTACATAGGCGTTGATGCGCGCGTCTTTTGATACCGGCTGACCCTGCTTGAGGTCAGCAAAAGACTGCGATCCAAGCAAATCCATCTGAGAATCCGGCAGCAAAATGAGCTGCTTTCGTCCCAGCGGTGAAGTGGAGCAAGCGGCAGTCAGAGTAAGCAGCAAAAAAGCCGCGACGCGCAGCCTCAACACTAGACAGAAACCACTTCGCGGACTTCTGGAATGGCTTCTTGAAGGCGTTTTTCGATCCCCATTTTGAGAGTTGCAGTCGAGCTTGGGCATCCTGCGCAGGAACCCTGCAAATACAGGTACACCACGCCATCCTCAAATTTTTCGAAAGTGATGTCGCCCCCATCCATTGCAACTGCCGGCCGAATTTCGGCATCCAGAATCTCTTTAATCTTCTGCTCAATCTCAGTGCTTCCACCCTTGTGGGCTGACACATTGGACTCGCCCGTCACTACCGGCAGCTGATCATTGAGGTGCTGCTCTAGGATGGTGGAAGTGTTTTTATGCACTACATCCCAGTCGCCTTCTTCGGTCTTAGTGACCGTCACAAAGTCTTTTCCAATCATGACCCCCGAGATTCCAGGAATCTCGAAAAGGCGAGCAGCCAGCGGAGAATCCGCTTCAGCTTGCTCCCGACGCACAAAGTTACGAGCGCCTGACGCAAGAAGCGTCCGGTTGACCGAGTACTTGAGCGTATTGGGATTGGGGGTGAACTCAAGATTGATATAGACTGCTCCGGATGTGGCCATCATAAAAACGACTCCTATTGAGGCTGATTTGACTCATCTCTTTAGCATAGCGCCAAGTCCGTTTCCAATTTCTGATGATCCCGTTAAACTCTCTTCACCATGAAAATGAGCGCCGCAAAAACTTCAATTTCTCGGACCCTTTTGGCTGCACTTTGCGCAACCCTTGCCGGAGGACTCGCCCACGCCTGGCCTGAAAAATGGAGCCTCCAGCCAATGGACGGTGATACTTTGAGGTTTTCAACGAGCGATGGGACGCCTGCCCCCGGCCCGCTGAAGCTTCAGGCACTGGGGATCCGGGAGCCCCAACTGGTAGGCATGCTCGAATCTGAAAGAAAGGCCGCCCCGTATCTTTTGATTTCTGGCACCTCCCCAGGGAGCGCAGAAAAAGCTTTATTCTTGGTTAGGGCCGATGGTGGCCTGAAGCCCCAGCGCCTCACCTTTCCGGGCAAACTACTCGACCCGAGCGATCGAAAAGTAGTCTACGAATCCCGGTTCTTCTTTGGTCGCTGCCTTCCAAAACAGAAATATGATGCCGTCGTGATCTTTCAGAAGGAGCACTTGGATCGTAAACGAGGCCTACAACGGAGTGTTTACGTGGCTGAGGCCACCCCGACTCTTCTCGAAGAGAGGCTTTTGGAGCGCGGGCTGCCTGCTTTGCAATGGGTCGAAGTGCGGATGCGCAGCAAGCAGTGCACCGAGATCAGCGGGCGTAACCGTCCTTTTAATCAGGGCTTTTTTTCACTTCGCTCTCGCCGCGGTTCAGATGTGACAGACCTGGATGCTGACGACGACGAAAATGAAAACCAGAGCAAGAGCCAAGCCCAACCCGATTAGGCTCTAGATTTGCTTCAGCAGGAGTATGCCAGAAAAGCCCTCCTTTCCCGGATTCACACTCTGGACGGATGCGATCGATCCAGCCTCTCGTGAGATTGAGGCCCGTTACACCTGCGACCTGGACAATTCTTCGCCAGAACTGCGTTGGGAAAACCCGCCCGCAGATACGCACTCGTTTGCTCTAGTACTGAGAGACCCCGACGCACCGGGGGGCGACTATTATCATTGGCTGGTATACGCAATCCCGGCCGAGCTGAGGCACCTTCCGGCCGGAATCCCAGCCCAAGAAATTCTTCCAAATGGAGTGAGACAAGGACTGAATTCACACGGAAGGTTGGGGTACTTTGGCCCCTGCCCTCCGCTGGGCGATCCAGCGCACCGCTACCTTTTTGAGCTCTATGCCCTGGGCGGCGGAATCGCCATTGCAGGAAGAAAAATTGCCCCACACCCACTCCTCGCAGAAATCCAGAAGCAGGCACTGGCAAGGGCAGTGTGTCAGGGAACCTATCGGCGTTTTGCCAAACGCTCGGCTTAAGGCTGAACTTGCAGCCACGCCCCACCCTCTGTAGAAGCTTGAGCCATGGCACGTTCACTCTCGCGCTCGAAGAATCATTCCAAAGGCCTCCATTTGAGTCTGAGCAATAAAAGACCCGATGGCCGAAAGATCATTGCTCAAAGTCGCCTGGAGCGTTTTGCAAATCGAACCCAGCACCGGCGTTACACCGTTGAGTTTACTTGCCCTGAGTTCACGTGCGTCTGCCCGGCCTCAGGATTTCCAGACTTTGCAACAGTGCATATCAAGTATGTGCCAAAACAATGGTGCGTTGAGCTGAAGAGCCTCAAGCTCTACATCAACCAGTTTAGGGATCGCGGGATCTTTCACGAAGATGTGGCTAACGTCATTCTAGATGACCTCGTCAAGTTACTTGATCCTTGGGAAATGGAAGTGGTCGGAGACTTTGCCGTACGAGGAAACATTAAGACAGTGGTGCGCGCTTCACACCGCCACGCCCAGGCCTGAGTTACAGGATTCTCACGACATTGAGCGCGTGAAGCCCCTTGTCCCCTTCATAGACATCGAACTCTACCGGGTCCCCTTCGCGAAGCGTGCGACGGTCCGTGCTCGATGCCCCACCCTGCACGATAGCAGTGTAATGAACGAAGATTTCTTCGTCCTTTGATTTTTGAATGAAGCCATACCCTTTGGCGTCGCTGAACCACTTCACTTTGCCGAAAGCCATCCATGGCCCCCCCTCTGGTTCTTGATTGTGACCAGTTTGGGCAATTCTGTCAAAAACTTGATCTCGCAAGCGAGGGCTGCACCGGGTCAGACGAAAAATCAAAGAGGATCTCGTCAGGGGCCAGGTATCCCATCACCCTGCGAATCTCGCGCCGTTGGGCTGCCGGGCTCTTTTCAAGCCGCACCTGCTCAGCAGAAATCTCCATGATCTTGGACTCGATCTCAGACATCTTTTGCTGGCGCGTCTCGACCAGGCGGGCAATCTTCCACCACTGAAACAACCCCGGCCCCCCAGCCCAGGGAGCCAGAGCCCCTGAAAGAATCACAAGCCAGCCCGCAAAAAGGCAAAGCCATGCTCGATCAGCCCTCGTTGTCCGCAACAAAATCCTCATTCAGCCCCTTACCGCATCCTGCGGATAAAAGCGTTCCTTCCTGGAAAATCGGCCTTTGAGCCCAGCGCCTCTTCAATTCTGAGAAGCTGGTTGTACTTGGCAATCCGGTCGGTCCTCGAGGCCGATCCCGTCTTGATCTGGCCGCAGTTGGTTCCGACGGCAAGATCCGCAATGAAAGCGTCCTCGGTCTCGCCACTTCGATGCGAAGAAATCGCAGCATAGCCGGCAATCGAAGCCATTTTCATCGTATCCAAGGTCTCAGTCACGGTCCCGATCTGGTTGAGCTTGATCAGGATCGCGTTGCCCACCTCCCTTTCAATTCCCTTAGCGAGAACTGCAGGGTTGGTAACAAAGAGGTCATCCCCCACGACCTGGCACTGCGAGCCGATGCGACGGGTCAACTCCGCCCATCCCTCCCAGTCGTGTTCAGAAAGCCCATCTTCAATAGATAGGATAGGATACTTTGCCACCCAGCGGGCATAAATCTCGATCATTTCCGCAGAATTTCTCTTCTTTCCTTCGAAATCGTAGAGCCCCTTCTGCGGAGAGAACTCGCTGGCTGCGCAGTCGAGCGCCAAGAAAATGTCTTTTCCAGGCTCAAAGCCCGCCTCACGGATAGCAAGGAGCAGCAGCTCGAGGACCTGTTCGTGAGGATGTTCTCCGGGAATGGCGGGTGCAAATCCGCCTTCGTCACCTACTCCAGTCGAAAGCCCACGTGAATGAAGGATTTTCTTCAAACGATGGAAGACCTCACTTCCCGCGCGGAGCGCTTCACTGAAACGCAAAAACCCTGCCGGCACGATCATAAATTCCTGAATCGCAAGACCGTTGTCGGCATGCTTGCCCCCATTCACGATGTTCATGAGCGGCACCGGAAGCGTGTGGGCCTCACGCCCCATTTCAAGCGCGATTTGCTGCCAGAGTGAAAGCTTTGCCAGATCCGCGCGAAGCCTCGCTGCAGCCATGCTCACTGCCAGGATGGCGTTGGCGCCCAGCTTAGACTTATTGGGCGTTCCATCCAGCTTGAGCAGCGCCTCGTCGAGCTTCTGCTGAGACTCAAAAGACTTTCCAACGATGGCCTGAGCAATCGGGCCACGAACATTCTCGACAGCCTTGAGTACGCCCTTACCGCCAAAACGCTTGGGGTCACCGTCCCTCAGCTCCAAGGCCTCACCTTCGCCCGTCGACGCGCCAGAGGGGACCAAGGCACGCGCCATTTTTTCTCCCGAAAAAAGCTCCACTTCAACTGTAGGGAAACCCCGTGAATCGAGGACTTCACGGGCAACCAGGCGATCGATCTTGAAGGTATTTTTCATGCCGAGGACTTTTCCATACCCGGCAGGGCTGCTTCAACGATTTTTAGCGGAACGACTCGAAGTTTGACGAATCTGATTCAGCGCATCCATGGCCGCAAGTTTATAAGCTTCAGCAAAAGTAGGGTAATTGAAGACTGTATTGATGAAGTAATACAGGTCACCCCCAAATTGCATCACTGCCTGACCGATGTGGATCAAGTTTGCAGCCGTGTCGCCGACGATGTGCACACCCAGAATCTTCAGAGACTTTCGATCAAAGATGATCTTGAGCAGCCCCCAGCGGTCGCCCACGATCTGGCCACGACTCACTTCACGGTAGGGAGCGCGGCCTACAACGATCTCAAGCCCTTTCTCCAAACGGCAGTCTTCTTCTGTCCTTCCCACCATCGACATCTCAGGAATGGTGTAGATTCCGTAGGGATAAATCTCAGGCATCCGGTAGAGCTCTCGGCTGTCTTCCATTCTAAACGCATGGCAGGCAGCAATTCTCCCTTGCTCCATACTGGTGGAGGCAAGCGCCGGAGAACCAATCACATCCCCCACTGCATAGATGTGGGGTACGGAGGTGCGAAAATGCTCGTCTACTTTGAGAAGCCCACGCTCATCAGGCTGAATTCCGAGCGCCTCAAGCCCCAAGTCTCGGGTATTACCGTGACGCCCCAGCGCCACCAGAACAACTTCAGCCGAGATTTTCTTTCCGTTATTTAAAGTAACCCGAGTCTTTGCGTCTTTTTCTGCAGAACGTGCAGGTCGATCCAGGGCCGTGGCCTCTGTCTCTAGCAAGATCTCCATCTTCTGGGCTCTAAACCAACCCTGAAGGTGATCCACAATCTCACGATCAACCGAAGCCAAGATCTCATCGCGACGATCCACTAGAGTCACACGCGTACCGGCAGTCGAAAAAATACTGGCATACTCACAGCCAATGATTCCAGCTCCCAGCACAACCATCGAGCGAGGAATCCTCTTTAAAGAAAGGATCGTGTTACTGTCGTGGACTGTTTTTCCGTCCACTGCAAGAAACTCTGGAGCCACAGGACGAGCCCCAGTTGCAATGATGATCACTTGTGACGAGAATCTTCGATGACCCTCAGGACCACTCACTTCAACGTCATTAGGCCCCACCAAGCGCGCACGTCCTAAGTGGACCCGGACCCCTGCTTGCTCAAACTCTTCTTTAATGACCGTGGACTCGTTCTCAACGACTCGGTCGCGACGTTTGAGGAGTCTAGCCATATCCGGTAGCTCGGACTTTGCCGGTGCTCGGCCTGCTCCCACATGCTCGGACTCACGTCCCAGAGTTCCTCGAGAACTCAAAGACCAACGAAAAACAGACTCCCTAAAGGACTTAGAGGGCATTGTACCCCAGTGCAGACAACCTCCGCCCACTGCGCCTGAATCCTCGATCACTGCGACAAGCTTACCAGCGCGTGCAGCCTGAAGCGCCGCCTTTTGCCCAGCTGGCCCGGATCCAATGACAATCAGGTCGAAGATCATGCGCGATGACCTTTATGCTACCTGAGGTTTTTTCTCAATCCTCTGACGAGCCCATGCAGGCATCTGAAAGGCTTCTTTAGGAAACGGCAGGCGATTCAGTTCGATCTCTTCGTAAAAGCTCGGAAGGATACCCATCGGCACGAGCTCCCCCATGATCTTGCCATCAGGACCCCGTCCGGTCTGAATGAACTGAAAAAGATCTCGGATTTTGTATCGCCCTAATTCGTCGACTTCTGGAACCACCTCGCTAATATGAGTCACTTTGCGGGTGCCGTCATTCATCCGCTTGATCTGCACAACCAGATGAATGGCTGCAGCAATCTGTCGTCGAATCGCCATGACCGGAACATTAGAGTCCCCCATCATCGAGAGCGTCTCCAACCTCACGAGCGCATCGTAAGGAGTATTGGCGTGGGTGGTGCCCATGGATCCGCCATGCCCAGTATTCATCGCAGTCACGAGGTCCATAGCAGAGGCATCACGAACTTCACCCACAATGATCCGGTCGGGCCTCAGCCTCAATGCCGACTTAATGAGGTCCCGAATCGTGACCCCCCCCTTTCCTTGAGGATCCGGCGCCTTGGTCTCAAAAAACACGCAATGCTCAGCAGTGATCTTCAACTCTGAGGCATCTTCGATCACGAGCAGGCGCTGAGTTTTGGGGATACGAGAGCCCAAAATGTTCAAAAGAGAAGTTTTTCCAGAACCCGTTCCGCCAGACACAATCACGTTCTTGGACAAATAGACGCAAATATCCAGAAAACGCGCGGCCTCTTTGGTGATGCTTCCCCATTTGATGTAATCCATGAACGTAGGAGCGCTTTTACTGAACTTACGAATCGAAAGAGTGGTCCCCTTGCGCGAGCAGGGCGGCAGGACCGCATGAATGCGACTCCCGTCAGGCAACCGTGCGTCCAAGGTGGGGTTTTCCGCGTCAATTCGGCGCCCGACAAACTGAGCGATATTGCGAATCGCTGCCTGCAGCGCCTGCTCGTCCAAAAAGCAGGCGTCCGTACGCTCTAAAAGTCCTCTTCGCTCAATAAAAATTTCATTAAATCCATTGACCAGCACTTCAGTCACAGTGTCGTCAGCAAGATAATTTTTTACCGGCTCAAGGAAGGTAGCGACTGAATCTTCAAAAATCCCCATTTCAGCCGCCATCCCCTCGATCGAACTCTCGAACCACCAAGAATCCTTCTGCACCATTGATGGGACAGTAAAACCTGAATTTTCCGGGCTGGGTTGGAGTGAAGCTCACTTCTTCGATTCTCTGGCTCCTGACCTGTTTTCGAACTTGAAACGAGTCCATCAGAATACAGAGCGAGCTCTTGGAGGCCCCCGTAACGAAAAGACGGACCGGAATGTCACGCGTCACGAACACCGTTCTAGGAAAAAACCCAAGATCCCCAGCAATGAGTGCAATCTCCTGCACTCCGTTTCTGCGAAGCTTTCCGAGCGGAGTACCTTGCCCTGAGGCAGGCAGCGACTGAGAGGCGGGCATGCGATCCCCCACCCAGTCATTTACCTCACTAGCGCCCTCACTTTTGGAGAAGCGCGAAACTGGATACTGTTCGTCGGGATCCAACACCGAAGCGGCCTCCAGAGCTGGAGCAGTGATCAACACTCCAAACACAGCGAGACCAAAAAAGAGCTGAGTCCAATTCATTGTTCTCCGTTCCATGGCGAACTCCTTCAGAGGCTGTATCGGCGCGGACACAATGCAACTTAAGTAAAGGAGCCGTTGGTTTTTTGACGGAGCTTAACGACCAAAGCCGAGGCGAATCCCCGCCAACAGGGCGGCATCCGCCGATGAGCCGGGTCCATAGAGATAACGAAGGTCCACCAGAAACCCCAACCCAGGCATTAAATCGAGATCCAGTGCAATCGTTGCCATCGCCCCAAAACCTCGTCCAGCAAACTCTGAGCTACCCCCTCCTCCGCCATTGAGCTCGTAGAACCCTCCGAGCCCAAAACTCAAGGACCTGACCAGCTGATATTTAAATTGGATCGGAAATTGAAAAGAACTCGAACCGGACCGAGGCAGATTTGCAAAACCAAACTGGGTCTTCATATCCCGCATCAAGGGCCAATCAAAAAGAATGCCGTATCCAAAGCCCACGGAGCTCGGCGCGGACTGAGGGCGCGTCACCGCCCCCACTAGAGAAACATCCAAATCGGCGCGAGCCGGGCAAGACCACCCCGCAAGGGCCAAAAAAAGAACACTCAATGCCCAAACTCGACCTTTTTTTAACCTATTCATTTGCTGCCCCCTCTTGATCATTGGACAGCTTTTTCAGAATGTCACTAGCAGCATGAAGCAGCTCAAAATTCTGCACCAAGACAGACACATCGTAGCGGTACAGAAGCCTGCCAAAATGCATGTGCATCCGCCTGAAGACGCTCGTCATGTGATTAGAGATGATGACAACTGCCTCAAAGTCCTCTCAAGACAGTTGGGCGCCTATCTTTATCCTGTCCACAGGCTCGATCGACCGACCTCGGGTGTTCTGATTTTTGCTCTCGATGCACCCTCTGCTGCAGCGCTGTGTCGACAGTTTGAAGAGAGAAGGGTTCAAAAAACTTATGCTGTAATGGCCCGCGGGTGGCTTGCATCCGATACACTCGAGGTTCATCGTCCGCTGACTTCCTCGGGTCCCTCCGCCACGTCCTTTCAGCAGCTTGCACGCTGGACCGCG
This sequence comes from Oligoflexia bacterium, assembly GCA_046317855.1. Taxonomy (GTDB): domain Bacteria; phylum Bdellovibrionota; class UBA1018; order UBA1018; family UBA1018; genus CAIOHW01. Next base: position 10,342 of record JBKCVM010000048.1, on the reverse strand, counting down.
CCTTGGGCCTGCTCGCGCTTTAAGCAGAGCCGCTACAGCTTGCTTTTAGCCTCTCCGCACACCGGACGGCTACATCAAATCCGGAGGCATCTTGCCGGAATTGGCCATCCGGTGATTGGAGACACTCAGCGCGGAGACGGAGAACACAACCGGCTCATTCGACACCATTGGAACATTCAGCGTCTTTGGCTCCATGCTCTTGCAATCCAACTGGAGCATCCGTCGGGATCAGGGCCTCTAAAAATTAGGGCTCCATTTCCAGCAGATTGGCATCAAGCGTTCGATGTGTTTGGCATCTGCCCGTTCACACGCTAGCAAGCTAGGCTGCTTTTTCACCTTTTTTATGAGTCAGCAGCTTTTCAAAAAATCCCGGCTGACCGGTGGTGCCCGTAGAAATTGGAATCTGCTTTGTCGAAGAAACCTCTGCCTTTGGAATCGCAATCCGAAGGACTCCATCTTGCAGGTGAGCCTGGACTTGTTCAGCCTTCACAGCACTGGGTAACTGAAAGCTACGCATAAAACTCCCCAAGTACCGCTCGCGACTGACGGCCCCACCCTCCGTTCGTTTACTTTCGCTCTCGCGCTCACCCGAGACGACGAGTTGATGATCTCGACACTCAATTTTAATCGCATCCTGAGGAACTCCAGGCAGATCAAAACTGACTAGAAAATGAGTGTCTGTTTCATCCACATCACAAGCGGGCCGCCACATCTGCGTCATCCCCAAAGCCGACTCCGGCTCCTCAAAGAGATTCTCGTTCATAAAATTCTCTAACGAACGCTGAAGACGGTTGATTTCTCTCCATGGATTAAAAAAGGTCCCTGAAAAACGCGAGCTACTTCGATACGGCATAGTTTCCTCCAAAAAAAAGGGTCACCCCATTTGAAAAATGGAGATGCAAAAACCACAGCAGAGCCTCACGCTGCTTGTCGATGGCTGATCAGGTGCTGCTCTCGGAGTCTGGAACGATGAATGATCCAAACTGGACAGGGCGCTTGGCGAGCCACCGAACGCGTCACACTCCCCAGCAAAAGAGTGCTCCAACGCCCCGAGCGACCCGCCATCACAATCCAGTCAGCCTGAGAGCGGCTGCGCGCCCTTAAGATGGCCTCTTCAGGCCTCAAGGGCCTGGTCTCTAACTCCACGGTGCAGCCGACTCCGGCTTTTAATGCACGCTTTTGAAACCGCTCTAGCTCTTGACGGCGCATTTTTGCAGCATCTTGGCTCCAGTAAGCCGCCGCAGCCGCCGTCGCACCCAGATCAAACGCTCCGGGCCCATAGGCCATTGCCGGAGGAATAGGAAGAACATGAAAGAGATGGATCGACGCCCCCAGTTGCCGAGCCCATACCAGCGCCTGTTCGAATACTTCTGAAGCCACTCCGCCCATCCGCTCCGTAGCAGGCCGAGAGAGATCCAACGCAACCAGGAGCTTTTTTACCTTTGCTTGGAGAGGCTTTTCACTCGGAACCACCAGCACAGGAGTTTCAGACTTGAGCAAGAGTGTTTCTGCAAAACCTCCGATTTTTGCTTTAGAACCGGAGCGCTGCAACAGAATCAGTCCAGCGTGATTGTCCCGAGCGTAGTCCAGAAGCCCCTGCACTGCATCCGATCGTGAATGGTAGACTTCTGAAATGACATGAGGCTTCAGCAGACGCGGCATTTTCAGCGCCTGCAGCACAGAAACCAGCCTCTCCTCTGTGTCGATCACGAATTGCATCAGCCAAGCGGCATGGATCTCCGGTGCAAAGCCAGCTGCTCCGCCCGCAAGCACATGCACGGGCTGAATGGGGACTTGGAGCCGGTCCGAGAGAGCCTTCACCCAGAGGGCGGAAGGCTTGATCGTCTTCAACTCCTCGTATGGATCCACAAGCCAGAGAATTTTTTTTATGTTCTTCTGAACGCCTTTTTTCACATCCCCTCACTGATGCGAAACCCAGACCGCTCACTCGACTCAAGGGGGGGCAGGGGCGTCACCGACCACCAGTTTAGATACAAAGCCTGTTGAGCTCTGAACGTGTCGGATGCCGGCTGCTTCAAAAAGCCCTTCAAGCGGTGAGTCAATGTAGCACCGAAAAAAAGGTTCATGAAAATCTTTAGGAAACTGCTCCAACAAAGGGGCAAAATCCGGCACGTCATGGAGCTGTAAGCTATCTACACCAGCAAGCAACGCTCCCGGGCTAGCCACTCGCACCATTTCTCGGAGCACTTGGGATCTGACTTCAAGCGGGAGTTCATGAAACAAAAAAACAGAAACCACAGCATCAAACTCGCCATCTTTAAACGGAAGCTTTTCTCCAGCAGCTCGCACAAAATCAACACGATCAAATTCAGACAGACTGTCACGAGCCCGCTGCAAATAAACTTCGCTTAAGTCCGTAACCGTCAAATGCGCCAGAGGAAGGGACTGCAGAATGAAGCGACTGGCCCTCCCCGTGCCTGCCCCTATTTCAAGAATACGAATGCCTTTTCCCCCAGAGTTTCCCCAGCGCTCCACGAGCGGCCTGAGCACGAGCCTCCGCATCGCATCAGCGGTCCCCGTAAAGAGGATCTCTACCTGATGTTCGTAGAGTCGGGCCGATTTAGCTGAAAGATAGCCGTCTTGCTGAAAATGAAAGTTGCGTTGATAGTACCGGGGCTTCTCGACTGCACGCTCCAGAGCGCCTTCTGAAAAGACAGTGGTTCTGCCTTTGCTCTTTTGTTTCAAAAGCCTCAGGCCATCCACCAAGACCTCAGCCGTTCTGAGACCATGACTCAGCGGGCCCTCTGGTCGAAGCATCGCCAGCGGAAATCGCCCCTCGCCAAAAAACTTTGCGTCTTCTTTAAAGAGTTCAAGGATGGCTTTGAGCAGTTTCTTTTCAAGCTCCCGGTCGCGCATTCGAGTTGGAAACCCACCCGGAATCGCCCATCGGGTGATCCACTGAAGCGCGCGCATCTGAGCTAAAAAATGGATGCCTCTGCCGAGTTCAAAACCAAAGACCCCCCACTGGGCCACGGTGTTACGAATCCCTTTCATTGAGATCATACTCTCATGATTACATCATTCTGACTGGGGTTGAAATCTCTGGGGCTATCTCCAATACTCCAGACATGCCAATACAGCCCTCCTCTTGCTGGCCCTCCTCTGGCTGGCTCATTCTTGGAGACCAGCTCTTTGATCCTGCGCGGTTTAAATCCGCAGCTCCAGCGGTTCGAGCCGGCTTCATGGCAGAAGATCATGGCCTCTGTACTCACTTTAGATATCACCAGCATAAGCTTGTGCTTTTTCTCTCAGCCATGCGGCATTTTGCTGCTGAACTGAAGCAGGCTGGCTTTGATCTGGAGTATCAGAAGCTTGAGACAAAAGACCAAACTCCATTCGAGAAAAAGCTGAAAGACTTTGTGCAGAGCCGCAAGCTCTCACACATTCATTCGTTTGAAGTGAGCGACCGATTCTTTGAGCAGAGACTAGAAACCTGCCTCAAGGAGCTTGGAGTCCAATGGGTCCGCCATCCATCGCCAGGTTTTGTCACTCCAAGAAGCGAGTTTGCTGCCTACCTGAGTTCGACTCGCAAGCCCTTCATGAAGACCTTTTACGAACGCCAGCGCCGCCGACTGGGCATCCTCATGCGCCAAACCGGGAGCAAAAAAGACGAGCCTGAGGGTGGACAGTTCAGCTATGACGCTGAAAACCGCCAACCTCTGCCGGACGAAATCACACCCCCAGGCGTCCGTTTTGAAGAACCCGATCCGGTGACTCAAGAAGTCATCCGACTCGTGGAGTCTCAGTTCTCATCTCACCCGGGCCAGGCCTCTCAGTTCAGCTTTCCTGTCACTCGAAAAGGAGCTCAGCGGTGGCTGACTGATTTTGTCTCCCATAGGCTGGAGCACTTTGGCACGTATGAGGACGCACTGAGCATGCGCGATCCGTTTCTTTTTCATTCTGTGCTCACTCCTTTCTTGAACACTGGCCTTCTGGAGCCTCTTCAAGCGGTCGAGGCGGTACTCCAAGCCTGGAGAAAAAAGAAGGCCCCGCTCAATTCGATTGAGGGCTTCATCCGGCAAGTCATTGGATGGCGCGAGTTCATTTTTGGGATCGATCGACATTTTGGTCCTCAACAGTTCACAACCAACCACTGGAATCATTCGCGCCGGCTCACGCAGCACTGGTATGACGGTACAACGGGCCTCCCCCCATTGGACTCAGTCATCAAAAAATTAGAGCGCCATGCTTACAGTCACCACATCGAAAGACTGATGGTGGTCGGAACGCTCATGCTCGGCTGCGAGATTCATCCCCACGAGGCCTACCGCTGGTTCATGGAAATGCACATCGACTCGGCCGACTGGGTGATGGGGCCCAATGTTTTTGGAATGGGAATTTTCAGTGATGGCGGCGTGTTTGCAACGAAGCCCTACCTGTGTGGGTCGAACTACTGGCTCAAGATGGGTGACTACGCTCGAGGCGACTGGTGTGACGTAGCCGACGGACTTTACTGGGGCTTCATCGCACGCAACCAAAAAGCGCTCATCAAAAACCCCCGAATGGCCACGATCGCACGATCGCTCGATCGGATGGGCTCGGAGCGAAGGGAAAAGATCCTGCGCGCAGCCGAGTCCTTCAAGGACAGAGTGACGAGGCTTAAATGAGCAGGCTCTTGCTGGGGGTGAGCAAGCCCAGTCCAAATCGGCTCAGAAACTTGGAGTGGCTCGAGCAGTTTGAGACTTCAGAATGGGACTTCCATGACCTCATGGAAATGGACGCTCGCGCTCGAAAGAAAGCTTCAACCTTGATGGCGCGAGCTCATCACCGGATCGCCGTCTCGATGCTTTTTTCTCATACTGAGGCTGGACTGGACCGGATTCGGCTTGCAAGCGAAGTACTTCAGGAGCTGGGCGGAGTCGCTCTCTTGCTGAGACTTCCTCGCGCACTCAAGCTCGATCCCGCCGAGGGCGCCCGCGCCGTGGCGCGGGCACGTCGTGAGCTTACGGACCACCTGGAACTCTGGGCGGACCCAGGAGAGGAATTTTTTTGCGGCCCCGCCCCTGCGCCAGGTCAGCCCGCCATTCACTGGATTGCTGATCCACTTTGGCACCCCCAGTCTTCGTATCGTCGAGCCCAGATCCTCAAGCTACACGGGTGGCACCCAGCCCGATGGATTCGATATTATGGAACAGAACAGCTTCAGCTTGCCCTCAAGCGTTCTGCCAAAGCACGTGTGTTGCTGCTCGGCCATTCTCAACGTGAAGAAGAAGCCCAGCGCCTGATCTTCAATCGCTAGGGTACATCTCAAGACGGACCGGACAGCAGTCGAGAAGCCAAAAGGACTCCCTGAGTTGGCTTTGCTGACTGCATACCGCCCGGGCCCCGCCCCTCAAGCTTGACACTGAATCCAGCCTGACTGAGCCAAGCCATCAAGCCCCTGTTTTCCTCTTGTCGATGCAAAACAAGAAGGGGCGCCCCCGGGCGAAGACCTTGAAATGCTGCTGCAAAAACCCTCTGCGTTGCCTCTCCTCCCTCTGGCAGCCGCTCGATCCACGCACCTGAAAGGCTTCCACGCCCTGGACTCCAGAACTCGATTCGAGATCCTGGCCGAGATCCCATGCCTGGACCCTCGAGAATCATCCCGAGTTCAGACATGGCCTGCGCCACGCGTGGATCACCAACAAAATAGACAGGATTTTCGATTGGGGCAGCCCCAACTGCAGGCAAATCTGCAGAACTGGCCCAGAGTTCGTAAAACCTTTTAAGAAGCTCACCCATGGATTTTTTCAATGCTGCATTGGGGCGTCCCGTGTCGTAAAGATCTTTCTCGCATGAAAACGGTCGTGATTGGCATGTCAGGAGGAGTGGACTCCTCGGTCGCCGCTCTACTGCTCAAACAGCAGGGCTACCGCGTGATCGGCCTTTTCATGAAGAATTGGGAAGAAAAGGACGAAAACGGAGTCTGCACTGCAGCCAGAGATTACGAAGATGTTGCCCGAGTCTGCGACACGATCGGAATTCCCTACTACGCGATCGAGTTCGTGCAGGAGTACTGGGATCACGTTTTTGCCGAGTTTTTAAAGGCCTACCAGGCAGGTTACACTCCCAACCCCGACATCCTTTGTAATCGCGAAATCAAGTTCAACCTTTTCTTCAGAAAAGCGCTCGAAATGGGCGGCGACTTTCTAGCGACCGGGCATTACTGCCAAACGGCAATTCGCGAAGGATCTGCGAAGCTTTTGAAGGCTACAGACTCTCAAAAAGACCAGACCTACTTCGTCTACACGATTCAAAAAGAAGTGCTCTCACGAGTCTTGTTTCCGGTAGGACACCTTCAAAAAGCAGAGCTCCGACAGATTGCCAAAGCTCACGGACTTCCGACAGCTTCCAAAAAGGACAGCACTGGGATCTGCTTTATTGGCGAGCGAAACTTTCGCAAGTTTCTTTCTCAATATGTACCGGCCCGTCCAGGGGAAATGCGCACGCTTGCCGGAGAGCGCGTCGGCCAGCACGCCGGAGTCGCCTACTACACCCTGGGTCAACGCAAGGGGCTCGGGCTAGGTGGTGAGGGCGAAGCCTGGTTCGTCGTGGGCAAGGATGTCGCAACCCACACTCTCTTTGTCGAGCGTGGCGCGCGCCATCCCGCCCTTTACGCCGACGAGCTCACGGCAGGAGATCTGTCTTGGATCTCTGGTGCTGAGATTTCTGGGCTTCCACTCAAGTGCACAGCAAAGGCCCGGTACCGACAGCCTGAGCAGGCCTGCACCATCGAGGCGGCCGGGACGCCCGGCAAGGTTCGAGTTCGCTTCGACGTCCCTCAGCGAGCGCTGACTCCGGGGCAGTCAGTTGTGTTTTATCTAGCAGACGAATGCCTGGGCGGTGGAGTGATCGAGTCAGTTGGACCAAGCTACTTTGAGCAGGGCCGCGAGTTGCCTTCGGTGGTGGATGTCGCAACGTAGGCCCTCCATCGCCATCGTGGGCTCGGGGCCGGCAGGCCTAATGGCTGCAAATCAAATCGCTACCGCCACAGCTATTGGGGCGCGCGTCACTGTATTTGAGAGACGCCCGGGCATCGGCCGCAAGCTCTTGATCGCTGGCAGCTCAGGGCTCAACATTTCGCACGATGCTCCACTCGAAGAGTTCTTGGAATTCTACAGCGACCGAGCCCGCTCGCACAAAAGAGAGTGTGACCCCAGGCTCATGAATGCCCTTCGAAGCTACCCTGCTGAAAAGTGGGTTGGCTTTGTGGCAGGCCTGGGCCACGAGGTTTTCGTCGGAAGCTCACGTCGCTGGTTTGTTCGAGAAATGAAGGCATCTCAGCTGCTGGCAAGCTGGACTGCACATCTCAGAGGGCTTGGCACGGAATTCAAGCCGTCGACCGAGATCGCCACGCGTGATGCACTGGAGGACCTACGCTCGCGCTTTGATGCTGTGATTTTGGCCCTGGGCGGCGCCAGCTGGGAAGAAACTCTCCCCGTATGGCCAGCTCTGCTTACAGAATACGGGGTCGAGGTCGCTCCCTTTTCGCCATCCAATGTCGGGTACGAGGTCGACTTTCCGGAGGGTCTCATTCAAGAAGCCGAAGGTAAGCCCATCAAGAACTGCACGCTCACTACGCGATTGGGTTCAAAACAAGGCGAACTGATGCTGACACGTTACGGCCTTGAAGGCACGCCGATGTATTTCGTGGGCACCGAAGGGAGCGCCACGCTCAACCTCAAGCCCGGCGTACCGCCCAGCGACTGGCTCAAGATGATTTCAAAGCCGCTTAAAGAAAATCTTTCGCCCATTCGAAGACTCAAACGTCTGGGTGGGCTTTCAGAGGCTGCGCAAGCGATTGTTTTTCATTTATATGGACGGCTGCAGTCTCAGCTTCCGCTCAAATCTTTGCCGGCGGATGGAAATCTTTCTCATCGCAAGGTGGAGGAGTTGGCCCGACTTGCGCGCTTTGTCCAAGCCGTGCCCCTCACCCTGCTGCGGCCCCGCCCCCTCGCAGAAGCCATTTCTTCAAAAGGGGGGGTTGTGTGGAGCGAGCTCGATGACACGCTGATGCTGCGCAAGATTCCGGGAGTCTACTGCGCAGGCGAGATGATCGACTGGGACGCACCCACCGGCGGCTTTCTCATCCAGGCCTCGGTCGCGCTGGGCGCCCGCGCAGCGGAATGTGCGCTGGCTTCCTTAAGGGTTTGACGCGGTGCTTAAGTAAAAGGTGTCCAACACCCTAATTGGTCTGCCTCATCTTATTCTTTACAAATCGGATCACGCTGCCCACCACCGGGAGACCTTCATAGATGAACTCACCCATGTCAAAGTAGTCGCGGTGGTAGAGAGCTTGACCGGTCTTTGGGTCGAACTTGAAGTGCGAATTTCCAATGACCCGAACCTCATCGCCTCCCTTAAGTTTCTTGTGCCGCAGAATCATCGTCCAAAGGGCCACTTTTTCGTCCCCTTGGGTGATCTCGCCAGAAAACTCAAAGCGAATCGAAATCAAGTTATCGTAAAGATTTTCATAATACTTTCGAACTGCCGCCCGGCCCTTGAGATCGACCACAGGATCTAAAAAATGAGTGTTCTCAGAATAAAATTCGTCCACCAGGTGCATGGTGTCTTTACTGAGGCCATTAAAAAACTCTTCCACCGTCGGAGCTCTTGCTGCAACCGGGCCGCCTCCTTGCGCCGATTTTACTGACGTCACGCCTGACGCCGCGCCCGAAACTGAAAATGATGCCATGCCCAGTACCACTCCGATCCAGAATCTACTCATGCGGATACTGTTCCACCTCCTCAAGAGACCCGCAAGCCTCTCGTCGGTGAATTTCAAAAAAGCTAGCACCTCAGCACGCCCCCCCCAAAGCCTCGACGAAGCTTGATCTGGACCACAGTCCCCGATCTCTCCTCGCCATCCTCCCGAGTACTGCTCTTCCATGAAACTGCGCCGCCAAAAGAGGCAGAAAAATACCTCATCAGCGAAAGGCCCTGCCCCGAGCCCAGCTCGCCCCTCGTGCCCAGACGATGAAGGCCAGCGGCAGCAGCGGCGGACGACCTGATCGTGCGTTGAAGCCAAAGAGGAATACCGACTCCCGTATCTTCGACAGAAATCACTACGTCAGTGTCATCTACTTGCACTCTCAGGCTCACGCGACCGCCAGACTCTGTGAACTTAATCGCATTTGAAATCGCGTTACCGATCACACTATGAACCAATGGCACCTCCTGAGCCAAAACAAAGACTTCTTTTAAATCTTCAGGTCGCGGCAACTCCAAAACCACCCCCTTGGCTTGAGCGCGGCCATCAAACAAGAAGCGGACGATTTCACAAACCTCAGCCATTCTGACCGGAACCGCAGCCCGAGAACCTCTCGTCCCTAGTAAACCCGAGTCACGCTGAACAAAGTCGATGATTCTTTGCTGCTCGATGACTGCCTTTTTAACTGCATTCCAATCTGCAGGGCCGCCTTTTTCTGCAAGCTCAGCGTGGGCTGAAATCACCTGAACGGGGGCTGACAAATCATGACAAGTCACTTTCAGAAGATTTCTAAGACGGTCTACTCTCCAAGCCTGCTCTTGTCTAAATCGCCCCAGGGTCATGAGCCCCCTAAAAACTCTCAGTGCCGCCGCACCAGCCCGATGGATGAATGGCCCGTACGCCCCAACCAAAAAACCCCTGAAGTTGCGCATCTCCCTAGTTTGTCGGAAAACCAGACAAAGCCAAGACGCTCCCCATCTTTACCCTCAGTCTTGGCAAATCAGACACACCCCTTCAAAACATCCTGTAACTGGGCTAGCTTGCGCCGCATGCCTTACCTACCTCGCAAACCCCACCTACCCCTGCTTGCTTGTCTGGCCTTAGCCCAAGCTCTGTCTGTCACTCCCTCAGCTGCGGACTCAACTCGCCCCATTGTGACTGGCCCGACTGGCACTCAATCCATGACTATTCGAGTGGTCACCCTAGGCGACTCGCTGACGGAGGGCCACGGAGTGGCACAGACCCAGGCCTATCCCAGCTTACTAGAAGCTGGGCTTCATCAAGAAGGCTTTAAAAACGTAAAAATCGTGAACGCGGGAATTGGAGGTTCCACTTCTGCCAGTGCGCTGCCAAGAGCCAGGTGGCACCTCAGAGCCAAACCAGACCTTGTCCTGCTGGCCCTAGGAGCTAACGATATGCTGAGAGGCATCCCTGCCAAAGACTGCGAGAAAAATTTGGCCGAAGCGATCACTCTTTTGCAGCAAAATAACGTTTCGGTGATCTTAGCAGGAATGCGAGTGCCCCCCAATTACGGGGCCGACTACCGGCACCAATTCGAGTCGATTGTTCCACGACTTGCGGCTCGCTTTCACGTCCCGCTGATTCCATTCCTGCTCGAGGGCGTAGGCGGCG
>JBKCVM010000047.1:0-11524 GCA_046317855.1 Oligoflexia bacterium | reverse complement strand
TGTCTGCCCCAGGCTTACCCAGAACCTCGAGATACCGGGCCTTCTTAGAGGCCGCAAGTTCGGGGCCTTCGCGGTGGTCGATACTCAAGGTGACAATGTCAAACTCCTGTCCCGGAACCCATGGCAATTGCTTGAGAGAGTCCAAAAACCCGTTGAGCACCATGCTGCAAAGGCTCGGGCACTCGTAGTAGACCAGATTCAAAACGACAGGCCTTCCCTGCCGAAAGTAGCTTCCGAGTGAAACACTCTTTCCTGTCTCATCTTTAAACTGGAGCTGATCCAAAGAGATTTGCGCACCCAGCTTTTCAACGATTCCTGCTTGTTCGAGCTGAGGGGGCAACTTTGATATAGAATCGCCCGCAGCATGCCCCCCTCCAGGCAGAGCCCCCCCTGCAATCCCAGGCACGAAAGAAAACACGAAAAACATCAGAACGCTCAAAAATACCTGACTCACCGTCGACCTCCCAAACTCTCCCGGCTCTTTGTACTGTCTGAAAAAATTCCAGCAATCACTTCTCGTCGGTAGTCAAAAATCTTCTTCACGTCCCGCGACACCAAGCCTCCTGCCACCAGCTGCCCCAGCCACCCCATCGGTACGCGGTACAACACGTCATCTTCGATGAGCACTCCGTCGGCCAGAGGCCAAAAACGGTGGGTATGGTGCCATTTTCGATAAGGACCCTTGAGCTGAGTGTCTACAAACTCGGACTGGGGCTTCCATTCTTCGATCAGTGTCCTCCAACGCACCGGCACTCCGCGAACTTTGAGCCGGTAATCAATCAAAGTGCCTTGGCCCACTTCGGGGGTCGACATCTGGGTGATCTGAAAATTCAAAAACGAAGGAGTAATGCGCTCCAAATTCCGAGCGTCAGAAAAAAATGCAAAGACTTGATCGAGCGAGGCATCAATCCACTGCCGCACCCGGATACGATTGTCCTTTTCTTCGGGTATCAAATTTGCCAGTGCAGCGTTGAGCGTAGGATATTTAAACTCAAATCCTGCCTTGAGGGCGTGGCTAGGCAGTACTTTTTGACTCGAAAGCACAGCCTGAGCCATTGCTCCCACTGCCACCTTGAGAGCGGACGCAGGGGCCGGAAAAATTGCGGGCTTTCCGACTGCTTGCGACAGGCTCTGGGTGAATTCAGAATTGGTGACAGGAACAGGCCCGGTCGCATTGACGGGGCCGGAGAGCTCGGAACGAGTGAGTGCAAACTGAAAAAGCCTTGCCAGGTCTTCAATATGGATCCAACTCATCCACTGCTTGCCGCTCGAAAGCCGGCCCCCGACGCCTTTTCTAAACAACGGAAGCATCTCACCCAAAGCTCCGCCATCAAGCCCCAGAACCACACCGATCCGAAGCTGTACTGATCGAACCGAAGTCGGCAATCCATCCCGAGCCGCCTGCTCCCACTGGCGGCAGATCGAAGAAAGAAAACCCACCGCGCCTTTCGATTCACTCTTGGAATCGACCGCCGAAGCCTCAGTCAGCTCTTCGTTGCCGCGGTCTCCGTAAATTCCGACTGCCGAGGCTGCAAGCAGCACAGAAATTTTCTCGCCCCCCTGGATGGCCGTACGAATTCCAGCAACGAGATTGCGCGTTCCGGTGATGCGTGAATCAAAAATGGCTTTTTTTCTTGCTGCATTCCATCGACCAGAAGCAATGCCCTCTCCCGCAAGATGAATGACAGCATCGATGCCCTTAAAAGCCTCTGGCCTGGGTGGACCCTGAAGCGCATCCCACTCGACAAGCTCGGCCGGAAACGGGAGTTTTCCGTGATGCCGCGCCGGATCTCGAGTGAGGAGTCTCAACGTATGCCCATTTTTTACAAGCTCGAGACCCAGCTCGGATCCCACCATTCCGGTTCCGCCCGTTAAAAGAATTTTCATACTCCCGTCTTACCTGAAGTTTGATACTCCCCCAACATGTCCGTTTACCGAGAGCTTGCAAAAAGCGGCATTGTGGCCCTGGTTCTGATCAGCGTTCTAGGAGGATACCTTGCCGGCCATCCTTTTGAGCAGTCGCTTTCACTTGTCCGACTTTTGCACACCCTCGTGGGTATTTTTCTGCTGGCCGCCGGATCGTCAGCCCTGAACCAACTCCAAGAAGTCAAAACAGATGCGTCGATGCCACGCACTGCAAAACGACCCATACCCAGCGGGAGGATCTCGGTTCGCCACGCGACCGTTTTTTGTGGAGTGACACTGGGGGCAGGACTTGGGCTTCTATACCTCTTAGATCACGCTGTGTTTTGGATGGGGGTTACGGCCGTCATTTCTTACAACGGCCTCTACACTCTATGGTGGAAGCGACACTGGGCTTTTGCCGCTATTCCTGGAGCCCTGCCTGGAGCGCTCCCCATTTTGATGGGTTACACGGCTGCCCATGGAAATCCCTGGGCACCAGGCGGATTATTTTTATTCTTCATTCTTTTTTATTGGCAGATGCCGCACTTTTGGTCGCTAGCCATCCGCTACCGCGAGGACTACGCACAGGGCGGCGTGCCCACGCTGCCCGTGGCCCACGGCGAGGCACCGACGCGATTTCACATCATGCTCTGGAGCTTTACCTACGTGGCGCTGGGTTTTGCAGGCACTTTGTTTTTGCACACTGGCTGGACTTATCTAGTGATTGCCTTTTTAACTGGCGGAAAAGTGCTCTGGGAGCTGCACAAATACCTTCGAGCCGCAGAGACTGACCCCTCGAGCCAAAAACACTGGCTCCCGTATTTTTTGTGGGTCAACTTTAGCCTGATCTTCTACGTCTTTGGCGCAGTAGTCGACCTGTGGAGCGTCTACCTCGTGCCGTACTTCACGGTTTAACTTCCGCTCACTGATGATGGTGATGCAGTGACTCGTGGAGCTTGGGATCCCCAATGGCCACGATGTTGTTGCGGCCGAGGAACCTAAAGACCGAGAGCCCAAACCCACCCACAAACGCCGCAAGCACTCCGGCTTCGACCCAACCAAACTTTGGAGCATCGAAGAACTCTGGCTGAATGAGCCAGAGAATATCGATCCACTGGGCGACCATCATGAACCATCCCACACCCCAAAGCACCCGGTGATCGCGCTTGTTGCCACGTGGCAGAAGCATCACGAAAACCGCAAAGAATTTTCCAAACAACAAAAACGCAGAGACGGCTTTCCAGGTAGGCGTCATGCGGTGCAAGAAGTAACCCGTTTCTTCGGGGAGGTTGGCGTACCAAATCAGCATGAACTGCGAAAACCCGATGTACGCCCAAAAAACAGTGAAGGCGAACATGAACTTACCCAGGTCGTGCAAGTGGTTCTCGTTAATAATCCCCTCGAGAGCACCCTTGCGCTTGAGGTACACAGTGATGATGGTCACCAGCGCCAGGGTCGAATAAAAAAGCCCGGCAAAGCAGTAGACTCCAAACATCGTGCTGAACCAGTACGGATCAAGCGACATGAGAAGATCAAACGCAGTGAGCGTGAAAGTGATGGCAAACAGCATCAAAAAGATGGGGCCAAACACTCGGTTGCGCCCAGTCAGAGCCGGATCCTTGGTTTCATCTTGCTTGATTGAGTTGCCAATCATCACTTTGGCAAAGATCATCCAAATGGCGATTCCAAGGACATTACGAATAATAAAGAACGGCTTGTTCAGGTAAGCCTGCTTGCCTGAGAGCATGATATCGCCTGCGACAAGCTCCTGATTGGTCCACTTGTAGAGGTGGTTCAATCCAAAGTAGAGCACTGCAAACGTCACCAGCAGCCAGGGCAGAAAAGACGTAAAGCTCTCTGCCAATCGGCGCACCGGAGCGCTCCACATCGCACCTGTCACCCATTGAATGGCCGCAAAGAAGAGTCCCCCCACTGCCAAACTCAAAAAATAGAAATGATTGTGCACGAGAGCTGGCCAGAACCGCGAGGGCTCCTTTAAGTAGGCTGCAAAAGCAGCCCCGATGCCCGCCACGAGCATCACCACAAACAAGGTGCGAACTCGGGCCGGAACTTCAAATTTGCCTGGATTTTGAACTGAGTGTGAAGCCTGCATAAAAACCCCTTACATGGACTCCGAGATCTTGAGATCTTCGTTGGTCGGATTCTTTGCCCTCTGCAGCGCACGAATGTAGTGCACCACAGCCCAGCGCTCTTCTTGATCAAGCTGAGTGGAGTAGCTGGGCATGATGTTCTGACCGGAGGAGATCACATGAAAAATTCTTCCGTCTGGCCACTGCGTAATTTTCTCGCTCTGAAGCGAAGGAGGACGTGGGTACTTGGGAACGATCGAACCATCTCCTTCACCATACTGCCCGTGACAGACGATGCAGTACGTGTTGTAGGCTTTCTGCCCCTTGAGCATCACGCTCTTAGTTCTTGGAAGCGGATTCATTAAGCGTCGTCCCAACTCTTCGTTGTTCTCGACGGCAAAGTCATACTTTGTAAAACCCCGCGGCACGGTCCCCTTCACTGGCATGCGCATGGTGCCCTCTTCCTGGGCCTTTAAGGCTGGGCTGTAGTACATGTCGGGCATGTAAATGAAGTTTGGCTTCTCGTGCTTACATCCCGACAGAGCCACGAGCCCTAGAAGGGCCACGGCAAACGCCCCAAAGTTTTGCGTCAACGTGAGCTTCATCTTCAGAACCAGCCTTCCTGGTAAACGGTACGAACCTCAAGAGCGCCCAGTTTTTTTAGAAACTCAGAAGCCTCGGATTCACTAAAGGCCTTAAAACGATGAGCAGCGCGAGCCTTCTCAGGGTTTTCTTCGTCGTCTGAGTCGGAGCGCGGCGCAGGGGCCTCAATCAAAATCGCAAAACGATTATTGGTAAGAGCCGGGTCAAACGACTTTTTTGTAATATTGGGAAGCCCATTGAGCACGAACATTGCCGCCACTGTGGCCAAGCCCCCCAAAAGAACGGTGAGCTCAAACATGATGGGAACAAACGCTGGCCAAGACCAGAAGGGCTTTCCGCCCACATTGAGCGGCCAGTCCACCACCGATGTCCAGCCCTGCAGCAGCACTGCGAGCATGAAGCCAGTCGCTCCCGCCACAAACGTCACATACGGAAGCGGTGAACGCTTCAATCCCTGCGCAGCATCCAGTCCGTGAACGGGATACGGAGTAAAGACATCAAAGTTTGCGTAGTTGGCCTCACGCACTTTGGAGGTGGCCGCGACCAGTGCTGTCGGATTATCAAAAAACCCCAGCACTCCGGCCATCGGCTTGTTGTTCGATACAGAAAGTGTTGCGCTTCCCATCGTTATTTCCCCAGGGTTTCTATCCGTTTCTTAGTGTCCGCCGCCGCCGCCGCCGCCACTGTGCTCATGCTGAGTGTTTCGAACCTTGGTCATGTACGAAACGCGCGGCTTAGTGTTGAGCACCTCAAGCACTCTGAAATCACGCGGATGCTTGCGCAGCTTGGCTACTTTACTGAACTCGTCGTTGATATTGCCAAACGCGATCGCCTCAGTGGGACAAGTCTGCTGACAAGCGGTCTTCAGCTCTCCGTCCTTGATGTGGCGCCCCTCGAGTACGGCCTTGTCACGCGCATCACGGATCCGTTGCACACAGAAGGTGCACTTTTCCATGATCCCGCGAGAGCGAACCGTCACTTCCGGATTCCAAGCCATGTTGAGAGTGCCCTCGTATGACTTCCAGTGATCAAAGAAGTTAAAGCGACGCGCTTTGTACGGGCAGTTGTTGGCGCAGTAACGGGTCCCGACGCAGCGGTTGTAGATCTGCTGATTGAGGCCGTCTTCACTATGGACCGTAGCAAGCACGGGACAAACCGTCTCACAGGGTGCGTTCTCGCAGTGCTGACAGATCATCGGCTGAAACACGACAGACGGCTGCTCAGGCGAGCCCGAGTAGTAGCGATCGATCCGGATCCAGTGCATCTCGCGGCTAATTCGAACATTATCGCGTCCAACCACTGGAATATTGTTCTCAGCCTGACAAGCGATGATGCACGCCCCACAGCCAGTGCAGGAGTTGAGGTCGATACTCATTCCCCACTGGTAGCCTTTCGAATAATCGTGAACTGGCCAGATCGTGGGCACTTCTTTGAGCCTGAGATGTGGGTCCGTGTGATTCGATTCACCCGGGTTTTTGATGTATTGAGCGAGCGTCAGATCATTGATGATCGGACGGTTTTCAGCGCGATGATGCCACTGAGTCTGGGCAAGCTTGAAGAACTTACCAGTCCGGCGCAACCGCACCTCTTGACCCGAAAACACCAGCTGACCAGGAATCACTTTGACGGCCGGAAAAAGATCCCAGCCTTTTGCATTTCCTACTTTTCCAACATTGCGGCGACCATAGCCCACGGCTGCAGCCACGCACTGAGGGTGCAGGCCCGGCTGGATATTGACCGGAAGTTCAACAGAAATCCCTCCGTTTGTCCCTCCTGATGCGTCGATGACTTCGACCACATCATCCTGTCGGAGCCCCAACTTCTCAGCCGTGGCCGGGGCCACATTGAGGTAGTTGTCCCAGGCAACCGTCGTGATGGGATCAGGCATTTCTTGAAGCCAGGCATTATTGGCATGGCGCCCGTCGCCCATAGAGATCTTTGAATACAAGGCAAGACTCAAGCTCTCAGACGAGGCAGGCTTGAACTTAGGAAGTTTTGCGACGGCACCGGCTTTGAGTGAACGCGCAGAGGCTCCGGCAGACTGGCCCTTGGCCGAATCCACCACACCATCCCGAAGCGCGCCTTCCCAGAATTTTTCAAAACCTGCTGCCGTCACTCCAAACTCAGGAGCCACAGTTTGGCGCCACGACGCACGAAGATACTCATGCCAGTTCTCAGCAAGTTGTTTTCCGCTCACACCTTTGGTCCAGGCAATCAGAGTGTCCTGGCCCGAACGCGTTTCATGGATCGGAGCAATCACCGGCTGCTGAAGACTGTAAAGCCCCTTACGCGGATGAGTGTCTCCCCAGTTTTCGAGCCAATGATGATCAGCCGCTACCCAGTCAGCCAACTGGGCCGACTCATCATCCCGGTCCGAGATCGAGAGCACAGTCGAAACTTTCTTTGAAGCTTCAACAAAACCCGCTGCAGGCGACAGCGCGTAAGCCGGGTTTGCCCCCCAGAGAACCAGAGCAGCTACTTTGCCATCGCGCATTTCTTGGATCAGTCCCTGGAGGGCAGCAAAACCCACTTTACGAGCAGGTTGCACTGAACCATTGCCTTCGATCGTCTGGCCTTCGTTACCGAGCGCGCTATTGAGAACATTCACTGCCACTTGGAGCGCAAGCGCCTGCTCGGTCTTAGAAGAAATACCACCAGCAAGAACCAGGGAACGCCCTTTAAACTTGAGCATCTCCAGAGCAAGCTTGCGGAGAGCCTCTCCGCCGTCTTTCATTCCGAGATCTTTTGCGACCAGGTCCGGCCGGTAGCCCGCCACAAGCGCCTTTGCGTCTGCATCGATCCCAGCACCGTTTGCCGCGAGAACATGAACCAATGCCAGAGCAACCTTGAGCTCGTCTCCCGGACGAACGGGGTAGCGCTCATCCGAGTTGGCACCCGTGAGACTCATCATGGTCTCAAAAGTCACCAAACGAGAAAGGCTCTTCTCAGAACCATTGAGTTTGCGCTTTTTTACCCACTGCCCAGCTGCTTCGGTGGCGCTGGGCCAAGTGCCCATAAAATCAGCGCCCAAGCTCAAAATAAAATCTGCCTTTTCAAATCGATAATGGGGCACCACGGCCGTGCCATAGCAAAGCTCTTGACCTGCACTGATTTCGTCCATTGCCAAAGGCTCGTACTCAACATGGACAGAGCTCTGAAACTGACCCAAGAAATCAGCAATGATCTTGCGAGTGGAATCGCTCCGGACTTCTCCGGTAACGAACGCCACCTTACCCCCGGCAGAGGCCACTTTTTTCAACTTCTCTACCGCAGCACCATCTAACTCCGCCCAAGTCACTTTCTTGGCGGACCCACCCCGATTTCGAGCCACAGGATGTGTCAACCGCTCAGGATCGTAAAGATTGAGAATCGCAGCCTGCCCGCGCGCACTCAAGGCTCCCTGAGAAAGAGGATGCAGATCGTTGCCCTCGAGCTTGATCGGACGCCCCTCGCGAACGCGCACCACCACTCCGGCCCCAGACTCAGGGTCGGTGGATGCATAGAAGTTGGCCACTCCGGGGGTTACTTCTTCGGGCTTCACAACATACGGAATAATCTTGTGCACGGGCCGACGAACACAGGCAACGGTGCTCATGGCCATGCTTGCGCCCATCAACGTTAGAAAATCGCGACGAGCCAGAGAGAAACCCTGTGAATTCTCAATTGCAGAGAGCGCCTCAATGGGCTTGTCGTAGAACTCCTGGGCACGCTTCTCGCGCACTTTTTCATCCTGCCAATAGGATGGATTGAGCTCTTCAGTGGCTACCCAGTGTCGTGGAGATTCGTGTTTGGTCTGGTCCATAGTCTTGCAAACCTCTCAATGATGGCAGGCGGCGCACTGCACCGAAGCAATCGGCTTGTGGCGATAACTGGGATCGTTCACGTGGGGATTGATCTTGGAGATCTCAGCCACCACGTTCTTGGGCGTGGTCTTGCCACGATGGCATTCCATGCACCAACCCATGTTCATGGGAGTGGCCTGGTAGATTTTATCCATCGTCTTCACGTCCCCGTGGCAAGTTTCGCAGGCTACACCTTTGGCCACGTGGCGTTTGTGAGGAAAGTAAACAAAGTCAGGCAGCTCGTGAACACGAACCCACTCGACGGGCTTTCCAGCGGCGTAGTGCTCCCGAATTTTTTTGATGTGCGGGCTGTCGGTCTTCACGACCGAATGGCAATTCATGCAGACATTGAGCGAGGGGACCGTTGCGTGCTTGGATTTTTCGACCCCAACATGGCAGTAGGCGCAGGCCACTTTATACTGGCCGGCATGCAATTTATGACTGAATGGAATCGGCTGCTCCGGGATGTAGCCCACATTCGAAGCCGAAGGGTAAAGCAGAGTAAAGATACCACCCCCCAGTGCGCCAAGTGCTCCGAGAACTACAAGCAACACTTTTCCGCTTTGGTGTCCGCTTTGGTGTCCACTTTGGGGGCCTGAAGCTTTTTTCTGACTCTCTAATTCCGCCACATCGCACCGTCCGTTCTCTCAGGCCGTTGGATCTGGGCGCACCCGCCCAGGTTAAAAGCAATTCGAAAGCACTTTTGCGAACTGCCTTTCACTGACTGCCAAAAAACTCTGAATGAGTTAATTTAATAGCCCCAAGTCATTCGAGTTTCTAGCTTTTTTCAATTAGGATACTTGAGATAGTAAATGTCCGGAAGGTTGCGACACTTTTCTTCGAGGTCGAGCCCATACCCAATCAAGAACTGGTCGTCGATTTTACGACCCACATACTTGACTGAAACATCCACAACTCGCTTGGACTCTTTATCGAGCAAGGTGACGATCTCTACGGATTTTGGTCCGGAGGATTTGAGGCGCTCGAAGAGAAACTTTAAAGTGCGGCCGCTGTCGATGATCTCTTCAACGATCAAAACATGTTTGCCGCGAATATCAGCGGAAATATCTTTGATAATGGTAACGGTGCCCGAGCTTTCTCTCGCCTTCCCGTAACTGGAGAGCCTCACAAACTCGACGTCAAAGTCTATGGTCAGGTGCCTGACCAAGTCTGCCATAAAAACGAACGCACCTTTCAAAACTCCGACCAGTACGACCTGCTGTCCCGCATAGTCCTGATTAATTCGGTCAGCCACTTGTTGAACGGCTGCCTCAATTTCGTGGCGACTCAGATACTGAGTGAAGTTTCGTTCATCCACCATGGTCGACTAGCCCTCCGTCGGCTTCGAATTCTTTGAGCTTTGTTCATCCGCTTGGGGACCTGGAACTTTACGATAAGTAGCTTCTTCGATCCCGGCCGTGGCATCCTTGAAATTGCGAATGGCTTTTCCAAGAGTATGGCCGAGCTCCGGAAGGCGCCTAGGTCCAAAAAACAGGAGCACGACCCCTAAGATGATGAGATGTTCACCCGAAATTCCAAACATACTTGAGGGCTACCGTTTACGAGAGGCACTGTCAACGTTCTGGCTGCTCCTGTCGAAAGGTCTGGTTGCAGGATTTCTTACGGGGTTTTTTACGGTATCCCTGATGGGATGCCTGAGCTCTTGCTCAAAAAAACCGCAGACCGACGCAACTCTGTTTCAAAAAGTCACGGGAGATGACCCTGAAGACCACCAACAGAGCTGGAATCAACTCTACAGCACCCAGAACTATGTCTTTGGCAAAAAGGCTGCAGCATTTTTGCGCGCGCAGACTGCGCGCATTCCAGTAGGCCAAGCACTGGATATTGCCATGGGCGAAGGTAGAAACGCCGTTTTCTTAGCAAAAAAAGGGTTTCAAGTGACCGGAGTGGATCTTTCTGAGGTCGCCATTCGAAAAGCAAAACTCCTGGCGCGAGAACAAGGAGTCCAGATCCGAACCCAAGTGGCTGATCTCAATCAGTATCAAATCCCTCCAGAACGATACGACCTGATCGTGAATATTCAGTATCTTCAAAGAAGCCTCATTCCTCAGATGAAAGCTGGCCTTCGCAAGGGCGGCTTCATCCTGTTTGAGAACCCTACCCTGCAAGAACTGGAGCGCACTCCCGAGAGAAACCTGCGGAAGGATTTTCTTTTAGCAAAAGGTGAACTTCGAGAGCTCTTTAGTGATTTAGAGATCCTAGAGTACTCGGAAGGTCCTGGAGAAAATGGAGAAGTGGTTGCGAGACTTGTTGCCAGAAAGCGTTAACTCTTGAGCCTGCTCTGAACAGAAATGCGCGAGAGCTCAACCCAAGCCTCCACGGCGGCAGCAGCCGCTTCGATCCCTTTGTTGTGAGAGTCAGCCAAACTCCTGACTTCAGCTTGCTCCTGCGTATAGGTGGTGAGCACGCCAAAAGTGATCGGAACCCCCGTAGACAACGCAGCCTGCTGCACACCAACAGCTGAACCCAAGCTAATGAATTCAAAGTGAGCCGTGTCACCCTTAATCACGCAGCCCAAACAAACGACGGCATCAAACTTCTTTGACCGTGCCAGCGCTTGAGCCAAGAGCGGCATCTCAAAAGCTCCCGGGGCATGAAAGAGCTGAGTGCTCTCATCAAATGGGATGCCTTGTTGAGACAGGTAGCCCTGCGCTCCTTTGAGGAGCCCATCCGT
This sequence comes from Oligoflexia bacterium, assembly GCA_046317855.1. GTDB lineage: Bacteria > Bdellovibrionota > UBA1018 > UBA1018 > UBA1018 > CAIOHW01. The sequence continues at coordinate 389 of JBKCVM010000047.1, read as the reverse complement.
CACAACAGGGTTAAATCGGCTCTGAATGATCGCGATGCGCGGCTTGCGCAACTGATGTTTGACTCTTGCAAGGGCTTTCTGGGGTTTACGCGTTTTCATGAGTTTAGGTTTGCACTCCCCAGCTAAAGCTTGTGACCCAGTTTTTCTTTTTTAGCCTTGAGATAGCGCTCGTTATGAACATTGGGCGTCACCTGAATCGCCACGCGTTCCACAACACTGAGTCCGTACCCATCGAGGCCCACAATCTTGCGTGGGTTGTTGGTCAACAAGCGGATCTGACGAACTCCCAAGGCGCGGAGGATCTGCGCACCAATGCCGTAATGTCTGAGATCCTCGTTGAATCCGAGATGACGATTGGCCTCGACCGTATCCATCCCTTCGTCCTGGAG
>JBKCVM010000046.1:0-47372 GCA_046317855.1 Oligoflexia bacterium | reverse complement strand
CACGATAGCTGGGAACTAGACTGAATTGGTCCGACAACAATAAATCGCCAATGGGGGACCTCTGAAAAACGAAATCCAAGCCAAAGGACTCATTCCATCGATAGCCAAGCCGAAAGCTATCGGCGTTGCCAGAACCCACCTCGCCGTCGGAGTCGGGCACAAGCGCGTAACTCATAATACCCTCAGAAAACCCGAGCACGATCTTGCCGGATTCCCCTGCCGCATTCGGAGCCCTAACGGCCGCAGGCTCGCGGTCCTCTGCCGCAGCCCCGCCGGCAAATGCCATCCCGAAAGCAAAAAACACCCCCAAAACACCTGACATCATTTTGATTTTTTTCATGTGCCCAATTTTATTTTTTTTTCGCGGCGGACAACTGAAAGTTGCCGCCGCGGTGGAGCCCCTGCGCGCTACTTCATGCGCGTGAAGTAGCGCGCGAAGCGCCCATGCCAAAAAAACTTTTTTACTTACGGTAAACTTACGGTTATCACTATTTACACAATGAGCCCAAAAAAGCTCCTGATCACGCCAAAACAAAAGCTCTTCCTCGAATTCCTGCAAAGCTTCGAGGCCCGGCACTGCTATGCGCCTTCGCAGCACGAAATCGCTGCGCACTTTGGCTTCAAATCTTTGGGGACCGTCCAGGACTATCTCAAGCGTCTCGAGGAAATCGGGGCCTTGCGCAAGACCTGGAATGCACGGCGAAGTACCGAACTCATGCCCAAGGCTACAGCCCAGCTGGCTGTGGTCACAACCACGAACCCGGCGCATGAGACTGCCAGTGCACGGTCCCCTCTCCCGATTTCCATTCCTCTCGCCATTCCCCTTCTGGGCCGGGTGGCCGCAGGCCGACCCATCGAGGCCGCCTCGCAGGCCCGGCGTGAACTCGAAATCCCACCTTCACTGATCCCGGCGCGCTTCCAAAAAGATGCGTACGCCCTCGAAGTGCGGGGCGACTCCATGATCGAGGACGGAATCTTCGACGGAGACTTCGTCATCATTAAAAGACAGGGGCATGCCGAAAACGGCCAGACCGTCGTTGGACTACTCAACGGCTCGGAAGCAACCATCAAACGCTACCAACGCCGCGGAGCTCGCATCGAACTGCATGCGGCCAACTCCAAGTACGCTCCAATCCTTGTCGAGGACGACCCTGAGTTTCGAATCGAAGGAATTCTTCTAGCGTTGTTTCGAAAGTACTAGGCCCGAGCTTCAAGCAGAAACCTTTTTGCTCCAACGGAGGTTTGCACCATGCTCTCTCATGTTTCCATCGCCCCCATCCTCAGACCCGAGCAGCTTCGCAAACTTCGTGAGATCCCCGGCATCCTCAAGCATGAGCCACGGCCCAAGTCCTTTGAACACGGCGGCATTCAAATTCCCTGTAGCGCACTCACCGAAATCAGCGGCCCACCGGGAAGCGGCAAAACCGAATGGACTCTGCAATTCATTGCAAGCCTTTCGGCTGCTCCGAAAAATTCGGCAGCGAATGCGATCCCAGGTTCTGACCCGCGCGGGACTCCGTGCGTTTATCCGCGCGTTGCATGGATCGAAGACGCGTTTTCCGCCAACCCGCGCGGATTCGCCGAGCATGGAGTGGATCTCCGGAACTTTCTTTTCATCGAAGGTGGCAAAGACTCGCTCTGGGCAGCCCACCAAGTGCTGCGCAGCCAGCTCTTTGGAGTCGCCGTGCTCTGGGTACGCGAAAGCATCCTGAGCTCCAGCCAGCCTTCCGTCGAACTTCGCAAACTACAACTCAGCGCCGAGCAGGCCGGAGTGCCACTACTGCTCCTGAGTCCGCAGCCACGACCCAGCGGGGCCAACTGGCCGCTTGCACTTCAGATTGCCATGGACCCCGGCACTCGAAGGCCCACGGTACTTCATTACAGTCCGCGTTCTGAAGAGATCAGTCATGACCGCCCTAGATTCCAGCGCGCAGCCAGCGCCAGCGGGACCGGCTCCGTCGGGCACGGCGGTGCCGGCACCCGGCCCCGTACTGGCCTGCGTACTGCCTAAACAGCCCACTCCCGCGCAGGCCGAAGTATTTCTGCGCTTCAGCCCGCGCATCGCACTCCGCGCAAGCCCCCCCTGGGCCGTGCTGCTGGATCTTCGTGGAATTCGCGAGAGCGTACGCAACCCCCGACTGCTCGAGCTCAAGATCCACGTCGCTCTCGAGCGCCTGGGCCTGGGCACGGGCCCCGGCGGCGCGGCGCCTCCCCGCTTTGGGCGCGGCCATCATCCGGCCGAAGCGCTAATCAACGCCCTCGCGGGCGCGGGCACGGGCGCGGGCGCGGGCCCGCAACTCGCGCCCAGCTCCCTGCCCCTCACCGCAGAGTCCATCGCATGGATCCTCGATCCTTTTGGACTCACAGGTGGACTCACAGGCGGACTCGCGCCCGCCCCGAACGCAATGCTCACGCGCCTGCTCCCGCAGCTTCACGCCCTCGGAATTCGCACGCATGCCGACTTTGCCCGGCTCCCTATCCAGGCGCTAGGCTCGCGCTTCGGCAAATCCGGAATCGAACTCTCACGCAGGCTTGAGGCCAGCCGGGCTGCAGCCACCCCCGACCTATGGCCCGTGTTCACGCCGCCGCAAAAACTCACCGAAGAAATCCACTTCGATCCTGACCGTGAAATCCCAGCAGCCTTCGAACCCATTCTCTTTTCCGCACGCTCCTGCCTCGATCGCCTCTGCCTGCGCCTCAAGGCCCGCGCCCTTCGCGCAGCAGCGCTGGCCATCACGCTTGAAATCCGCAACCGCCCGCACAGCACCTCCCTCTCCCTCTCGCAACCACAGGGCGCGCTTGCCGGACTGCTCCCCATCTTCCAGGAACACTTGCGCCACTGGCTCGAGCGCGGCGCACACGCGCAGGGCCACGCACGCGGGCCGAGTCCCAATCCGGCCAAGCAGCCGCACGAAAACTACGACATCGCCATTCCCCCTGATGTTTCTCGCATCACTCTCGAAATCACCGAGACCACTCCGGGACTCTCGGCCCAGCGTGACCTGTTTGATCGCATCGACGAACTTTCAGAAAACTGGGACTCACTGATCGGAAGGCTCCAGCAGCGCCTAGGTCCCGACGCCGCCTTTTTTGCCACACCCACGCACCAGCACCTGCCCGAGCAGGGCTGGAGAACCGAAAAGCCGGCAGCGCTTCCCGTATTTCAGGCCGCGACTGGAGTGAAAATGGGCGACGCGCCTACTCGCCCCAGCAGACTTCTCAAGCGCACCGTTCCCTTGAAGCTTGTGGCGATACCGTCACCGGTCCCTGCGTCGGTCGGAGGACTGGTATTCCTCGAATGGCCCGCCAACAGAGCAAAACCCCATGCTCCACGCAGGCTCCGGATCCGCTCCGTCGAAGGCCCCGAGCGCATCACTCCTCCACTCCTCACGCAGGCAGTGCCCCCGTCCACCCCCTCGCATCACGCTGTAACGCGACTCTATTACCGAATCCTCTGCCACGAAGGCCCGATGCTCTGGACCTACACCTGCCAGGACATTCCCTTCGAACAACTCACCGAGCTCCAACTACAGGGGTATTTTGATTAAAGCACCGGCCTCTGTTACCACTTGATGCATATGCGCGGCACATTCTTCCAAGCACCGATCGAGATCCGTATCGAGATCCAGGGCGAAAAATGGAAACAAGGCGACATCGTCTCCGGCACCGTCACGTTCAAGAATCGTGGAACCGCTCCTGCCAAGGCGGCCGAGGCCACGGTTTCACTTGCGCGCGGAACCCTCAAGAAAGTCCAAAAGAAGGACCCCGCAGGAATTGACGTCGTCGAAACCCACGCGCTCGAAGCCGCAGGCCTAGCAAGCGAGCTTGCGCCCGGCGCGGAACTCACCAAACCCTTCAGCTTCAAGCTTGGCGCCAATGCGTTTGTTACCGATTCGGTGACGAGCCTCTTTGTCGTCGTCGGAAAACTCGCCGCGGGACAGGCCAGCTGGCCCGTGCTCCAGCTCAAGGTCGAGCCTTCGGACATCATTGCCGAGTTCGTCAAGACACTCACGATCGAGCATCACTTTGCCTTCAAAGATTACCGGGCCACCAAGAACGGCGTGCAAGCCAAGCTCGATCCGCCCGATGGCCAGTCGTATTCTTCACTTGAAGGCCTCGACCTCAATTTCTGGTTCGAAGGCGGCGCGCCCAACCAGGGCCCAGAAGAACAGGAACAGCTTCAGGTCGACTACAACTTCACGGTAAAAAAGCTCCAGGCCAACATTGCTTCAACGACCTACAAAAACGAAACGCAAGCTGTCACGCAAGCCCTTACCCGCCCGCAGTACCTGACCCCCAGCGGCCGGGTGAACTTCGAAGAAATCCGCAAGGCAATTGTAGGAGCGCTTGCTTCGGGGTGTCGGACACCTTTTACTTAAGCGCCGCGTCAAAACCTCCCCTGAGAAGGGGAGGTTCGCACCTTGAACTTACGGTAAACTTACGGTTTAATGAGGCTACCTCCACAAGGCTCTAACCGCTTTACCGTCCATGCCCTACGCCGAGCTCACCTGCCGCACGCACTACTCGTTTCTGAGGGGCGCCTCATCGCCCGAGACCATCATTCAGCGCGCAGCCGCACTCGGGCTCAGCGCCGTGGCCATCACCGATCGCAACGGAGTCTACGGCTTTCCGAAAGCCTACCTTGCGCACAAAAATCTCAGCCCCGAAGCCCGCGCGCGCCTCAAGCTGATCGTCGGCGCGGAGCTCACACTCCGTCCCTCCGCAGAGGTACCGGGCCCGCAACTCGGACCGGACTCGATTATCGTACTGGCGCGTACGCGCCGCGCGTACGGGCTTTTGTGCCGGATGATCACTGCAGCGCACGCCGAAAAAGAAAAAGGACAGGCCCACCTCACGCAGAGCCAGGTTCTCGAATGGCTGCGCGCGCCGGACAGCTCTCAAGGTAGCCCGCCCGAGCTCGCGCCCGGCCCCGCGCCCGGCCCCGCGCCCGGCCCCGCGCCCGGCGCCCACCCCAGCGCCGCACACGAACTCGTCGTCCTCCTGCCACCACCCCTGCTTGCGCCGCGGCCCCCACATCCCTGGCCCCCCTTACACGACTGGATCCGCTGGGCGCGCCAACTCATCGCCCTGCGCACGGCAAGCATCCATGTGCCCGTCTTCCAATTCCAGGACCGCTTTGACTCGCAGAGGCTCCGGGTCGCAGCAGCCATCGCGAAGGAACTCGCAACCGACCTCGCCAACCCCAACCTGCTGATCGCGGCAAACGACGTGCACTTTGCCACCGCAGATCAAAAACCCTTACATGACATCGTCACTTCCATCCGCGAAGGCACGACCACTTTCGAGGCAGGCGAACTGCTCCTGCAAAATTCTGAAAACCGGCTCAAATCCGAAGCAGAAATGCTCGCGCTCGGCCCGCCTTCCGGCCCCCGCGCCGCCCCCCCGCGCACGCCTGCCAGCTCCCCCATCTCCTCCATCTCCTGGCCCGAGCTCGTCAGCCGCACCGACACCATCGCGCGCGAGTTCAGCTTTGATCCGGCCGAACTCAGGTATCGCTACCCGTCCGAATGGATTCCGCAGGGACACACTTCGATTTCATACCTCGAAGAACTGGCCTGGCAGGGCGCCCAAAAACGCTACGGAACCACCGTGCCGCCCGAAGTGCGCAGGCAGCTCCAGCACGAACTCTCACTCATTCATGAACTGGGGTTTGCCGACTACTTTCTCACGATCTGGGAAATCGTCGAGTTCGCCCGCTCGCGAAAAATCCTCTGCCAGGGCCGCGGATCCGCGGCCAACTCGGCCGTCTGCTACGTCCTCGGAATCACGGCCATCGATCCCGTGCGAATGAACCTGCTCTTTGAACGCTTCATTTCGGCCGAGCGGGGCGAGCCCCCCGACATCGATGTCGATTTCGAACACGAACGACGCGAAGAAGTCATCCAGCACGTCTACGAGCGCTACGGTCGCGACCGGGCAGGAATGGTGGCAGCGCTCATCACCTACCGCTCGCGGTCTGCGCGTCGCGAAGTGACCAAGGCGCTGGGAATTCCGTTGACGGAACGGCACGCGCAGGAACGGCCAGAAAAGGAACAGCCCGCGCCCGCGCCCGGGGCCGGGGCGCGGCCAATCCCGCCCGAAGCTCAAGCCCTCCTCGAAACCTACAGCGCCGAAATCTACGGAACTCCACGCCACCTCTCGATCCATTCCGGTGGCTTCACCCTTTCGGCCGACCCCATCATCGAGACCGTTCCCATCGAACCGGCGCGAATGGAGGGCCGCACGATCGTCCAGTGGGACAAGAACGACCTCGATGCGATGGGCCTGCTCAAGGTCGACCTGCTCTCGCTCGGAATGCTTTCGGCCATCAAAAAAACGCTGGCGCTCGTCGGACGCGAGCTGCACGAAATTCCGCCCGAAGACCCCGCCACCTACCGAATGATCCAGCGCGCAGACACGGTGGGCGTCTTCCAGATCGAATCGCGCGCGCAGATGAGCATGCTGACCCGGCTACTTCCACGCACCTTTTATGACCTCGTCGTCGAAATCGCCATCGTGAGGCCGGGCCCCATCGTTGGAAAGATGGTCCACCCGTACCTCGTCAACAAGCGTGCGCGCGAACGCGGCGAAAAGCTGGTGCTCCCGGACCCCAGGCTCGAGCCCATTTTAGGAAGAACCCTCGGCGTGCCGCTCTTTCAAGAACAGATCATGAAGATCGCCATCACGCTTGCGGGCTTCAGCCCGGGCGAGGCCGACCAGCTGAGAAGGGCCATCGGGGCGTGGCGCACGGCCGAGCTCCCGGGTGGCGGCCGCATCACTGAAATGGGCACGCGCCTCATGCAGGGGCTGCTTGCGCACGGGCTTCCGCAGGAATTTGCGGACCGCATCTTCGAGCAGATCCGGGGCTTTGCCGAATATGGTTTTCCAGAAAGCCACGCCGCCTCGTTTGCGCTCATCGCGTATGCTTCGGCATGGCTCAAGTGCCACCATCCAGCGGAGTTCACCGCTTCGCTCATCAACTCACAGCCCATGGGATTTTATTCCAACGCAACGCTCATCGAAGATGCCAGGCGGCACGGAGTCAAAATCCTACCCGTGTGCGCACGCGAGTCGCAGTGGGACTGCACGGTCGTGCGGGCCAAAGGGCCGGCGGGCCCGCCCGCGCTGCGCCTGGGATTTCGCATCATCCAGGGCCTGCAGCGCGCCGAGTACGAGTCGATCGCCGCTGCACGCGCCGAGCGGCCGTTTTGCCGGCCGGGCGCCCAGGCACTGGGCGATTTTGTATCGCGCGTGGCCTCACACGTAAAAATCCGCAAGAACCTGCTCAATCAGATGGCCATGGGCGGAGTGTTTGACTGCTTTGGCCTCGATCGGCGCCAAACGCTCTGGCAGCTACTCGCTCCCGAGGCGGGTGAACTGGGAAGCTTGCTCCAGGCGGCCGAGCCGCAGCCGGGACTTCCGGGCCTTTTTGCGCCGCTCACGCGCTGGGAGTCCATCGAACAGGATGCGCGCACAACTGGAGTCTTCACCTCAGGCCATCCCGTGCATGAGCTCAGGCTGCAGAACCCTGCCCTTCCGCAGCTCACCACCCGGCAGCTTCGGCAGTCGCGATCCGGGCCAAAAGTCTCGACCTTTGGTCTGCTCATCGTGCTTCAGCGCCCACCCACGGCCAAGGGTACCTGCTTTGCCACACTCGAGGACCACGAGGGTTTCGTGGACCTCATCTTTAGAAAAGAAATCTTCGAGGCCTGCCGCGAGCGCCTCGAGTGGCATTCTTTTGTGACGGTCACCGGCCGCCTGCAGGGCACGCACTCACTGCTAGTTGAAGAAGTGGAGTCACTGCATTGACACTGGAAGCCCCGCCGTAGCCATGTCACTCTGAGTGAATACATTTCGGAGAACCCAAAGCCCATGAAACCTACGAAAACCCTTTTCCAGAATCGCCTCAAAAAAACGCTCGCGTGCTCCGCGCTCGGCGCCGCCACACTGCTCTCGCAGCCGCTCGCTGCGCAGGCCATCCAGTTTAGTTACACTTCTTCAAACGGTGCCTTCGATGCGATCATGAGCACCCTAGCTAACGACATCAATTCCAAATTCTCAGCCGGAATGGAAAACGACTTCTTGAGCTCCATGGCCAACGCTTCGCGCGGAGCTGTGGGCGGACTCGGTACGGATGGAGTGGTTCGGGGTGATCTCTTCTCGATTTCAGTCACCGGCAATGCAGGCATCGCGACCACTGGCAGCTTCGGCTCGTTCAAAACTGAACGCAACTCCCTTCCAGGCGTCGGTCTTGGCGTCCAGCCCGCAGTGACCCTCGGTTTAAACGCAAAGTTCCTTCCCAACTTTCTTACCTTTGGGTTGGACTCTTCGAAGCTTGATTATTTCTTCCATTTTGGCTCATTCGACACCGGAACGCTCTCGAGTGATTTTGGATTCAACATCACCAACTTTGGCCTGATCGGCAGATACTGGCTAAAAGACCCGGTCTCGGCACTCTGGGCATTTCGTTGGGACGGCCTTTCTCTGTCCACAGGCGTTCAATACTCAAGCACTTCAGCCACGGTTCAATCGAACCTCGACTTTACCGCTGGCACAGGAGCCGGCGCTGTCAACTGGGCCCCGGTTGCTGACTTCGGCATCTCTGCGAGCACTTTTACGATACCGATTGATATTCGCACCGGCATCACACTCCTCAAGTTCTTGACTCTCTACACAGGAGCCGGCGCGCGATTCAATTTTGGATCTGCGCAGACTACGGGACAAATTGGCGGCCCCATCAGGAACACTGCCGCAGGCCAAGTCGGCACCGGGACCCTGGACCTCACCTCCGAAGGCCAGAACCCCACGCTCCTGAGCGCGCGCTTCACACTGGGTTCACAGCTCAATTTTGGACCTGCAAAATTCTTTATCGAAGGCGGCTACTCGACTCCAAAGGTAGCAGACGTGGCCCTGGGCTTCAGGTTCGTCTGGTAGTTTAAACTTGGCACTCTTGGAGTCCGGAATTCGATCCAAAATATAGAGAGGAATAAGCCGGAACGATCAGCGGGAGCCGACTCAAGCCCCTGAAAAGCGTATTCATAACTCAGGGGAGCAGTTCCCGGATTTCAGAATTGGCGCCCGCCCAGCCCCGTGCTATCTCCGGGCTCAAGTTTCTGCATTCTGAGTGGAGAGGTGGCCGAGTGGTTGAAGGCGCACGCTTGGAAAGCGTGTTTACGGGTCAAACCGTAACGAGGGTTCGAATCCCTCCCTCTCCGCCATACTTGAAAAACTCATCAGAGTAAGAGCCCGACGCCAATCGTCCAGGCACGACTTTCAATCAAAAAGCGATCTTCTGGTCGAACTGCGAGATCCGAATAATCTAGGCTCAGATTCCAGCCCAGCGCCCTGCCTCCGATCCTGGGCTCCAGACTGAGACCGACTGCAAGCTCACGGGTCTTTAGACTCAAATCAAGGAACCCTTGGCCGATCGGCACATACTTGGCGTAAAGAGCAAGATTTCCAAACGAGGCTGGCCATGCCAGTGACGGAAAAATCTGAGGGTAGAGCATAGTGCCGTAGCCAATCGGGTATCCCGAGACATTCATTCTGCCATAAGAAACCCCTACTGCGACCGATGGACGCAACGGCCCCAGAACCACAGGCAACCGATAGTCTAAGCGAAAGTTGGCACCGAGATAAGAAACAGCGGTGGGCTGACCCTCGATCACGAGGGTATCTAAAGCAATCGCCGCCATAAAAGCTGTGATCCCCAAGCTGAATGCCTGACTGACCGGAAGTCGCGTGCCCAGCTTCAGCGTGAGTGTCGACAAACCAAACTCCACTCCTCTTTCTCGATGACTAAAATTCGATAGCCCCAGCCCCACTCCAAACCGAACGCGCGAGGCCCTCTGACTGCAGAATGCAGCCATTGCACCTTCGTCCAGCCCTCCCCTCTCGTTGAACACTTGCCAGCCGCAAGACTTTTGGCCATTTTCCATGATGCCAGTCTCTCGAATCGTTTCAGGAGCAACCCCCTCACCAGTACGGAAGATCACCCACTGGCCGTGGGGCACCCCCTGGCGCCACTCACCTCGATCCAGAGGCGCTCCACTTGGGCTCCAGCGCTGCCAAAGTCCACAGAGCTGGCCATCGCAGAACTGTCCGAGCGACTCTTTTTCAAGGCCTGGAAGATAAAATCCAAAATGCTTTCCATGTGTCCGCGCATTCTGAACGCATTGATAAGAGCGGACCCGCCCCCTCTTGCTCTGACGGATGATCAAAGTCCTCTCGCCTCCGGACTGCTCGCACTCTGCAGCGATCCGATCCCGAAGCGCTTCTTCATGGTTCCTCTCCGTGGGCCATGCCTCTCTCTCCAAAGCAAAAAAAAACAGGAGTACAATCGGCCCAGCTAGTAAAACCCACTTTCTGATCAGCCATTTATTGTCGTCGTTGATTTGCATGAGTCGCATTACTTGAAGAAACGATCGTAGACAGCGGCCGGGTCCACTCCGGATAAGTCCTCTGGAAGTTGGCGAGGCGCACCCACAGGCGCAGTTTTGGCTAGCTCACGAATCACCAAAGAGTTCAGGCTCTCCAGCGTGGGCACGCCGATGGACTTCAAGACTTCTGGCTGAGACTGTTGCACGTCAAGAAGCGTGGTTTCGACCGCTTTTTGCTGGAGCACAACGACTTGCTCCACAACGCCGGGGTCAAGCGAGGCAAGAAGCTTCTCCTGCCTTTTGGAGTCGACTCGGGTGAGCCCATGAATTTCAGCTAGAAAATTCTGACCAGCCGCCACGACCTCGACATTCCCCTTTTTGGCGTCATCTGTGTTCAAGGTCGCCAACTTTCCAGCATTCACTTCGACTGTCTTCAAAGCCATCCCTTGGGTTGAGTGATCCGGAAGCGGCGCCGTAAGCCTAGCCTTCATAGACGAAGGAGCAGGAGTCACCCAGACTTTGCCTCGCTGAACGGAGACCTCCAAGTCTCCCGTAGTCGTATTCTCGCCAATATAGAAATCGGTGCCTCTCACGCCAAGAACAGCCGCTTGAGCGCGCACTCTGAGAGTGCGCCGGGGCCCGCTCGGAGAAACCACTCCACGCAGACGACCATAAAGAAGCGATACGTGCGTTTTTTCTGGACCCTTTTTGGATCGACTCCAGAATGCGCGGTAAGCGGTCGAAGGTGCGACCGAAAAATGATCTCCGTTTGGAAAAACCAAGAGCGCATATGCGCCGGGGGCGGTCCGGACGATGTTTCCGTACTGGACCTCCATCCCCGGCCGCGCAAGAACGACCTCGTAAAACTCGTTTTCGAAGAGAACCCGGATTGCACCCTCACCCAGAGGGGGAAGCCTGTCGACGTTCTTGGGCAAGGTTTTGCTCGGATTCTTAAAAAGGCGGACATCACCCTCGACCGCAACGAATCGTCCCACCTGAGGGGCGATCGTCGCGCCCGCAGCAGCAGCGGTCATGAAAAGGGTTGGCAATGCAAAAGGTGCCCAGATTTTTACGAAACGCCTCACCATGCTCTCCAAACCTCAAAGAGTAGCACGTTATGAATGAGGAACCATAAGTCGGGATTTTGACGGGAACTTAAGGAACGAACTGCCGAATAGAACCATCTGCTTGCCCAACAAAAAAAATGCCTCCGGGAGTTACGGTCAAAGAGATGGGGTCTTCGAACCGGGCAATCGAATGAGGCCCGTTTTGCAGGCCAGGAAAATTAGGCTGTCCCGATACGCGAGTGACATGGCCATCGGTCGTGACTTTTTTCACAAGATGCGATCCTCGCTCAACCAGGTAAAGGGCGCCTTCGCTCGCCCAAGTGAGGCCGCTCGGATTTTTAAGTCGCGCCGCCGAACCCACGCCATCGACAACCCCCGGGACCCCAGCTACTCCTGCAAGCGTAGTGATTTCTCCGTCGCTGAGTCGAACTTTACGGATTGTATGACTGTCGGTGTCACTCACGTAGAGATTTCCAAAGGGGTCCAGAGCAAGCCCTGTGGGGCTCATGAACCTCCCAGTGCCCGGAAGCCCATCGGCCGCGCCCGAAGCCCCGACCGTGCCCGCAAGAGTTGAGACGGTGCCATCCGGCAGAATTTTTCGAATCACCAAGGAATCCGAGTCTGCAACGTAAACGACGCCTTGAGCGTCCACAGCAATACCTTTGAGGCACCCAAATCGTGCCGCGCTACCCACGGCGTCGAGGTAACCCGGGGTCCCACTTGTTCCTGCAAGCGTGCTGACCTGGCCCGAAGAAAGGATCGTTCGAATCGTGGCTCCGGCGCACTCTCCAACGTAAACGACTCCGTTTGGGCCCACGGTGATGGCATTGGGTTCATTAAACAGTGCCTCGTTCCCTGGGCCGTTAGCGCCTCCAGATAAATCAGGCTGCCCTGCAAACGCGCTCTCCGCACCAGCAGAGTTAAAACGGATGATCCGGTTGCGAGTCTGATCCGTAGCATAAAGCACTTGGTTAGACGGATCATAGGCCACCGCGGGTTCACTCAAAGGTCTAGCAGCGGGAGCAGCCAAGGTGACCGTCTGAGAGTTCGTATCAATGCTCCGGATCAATTTGGTCCAATCATCGACCACAAAGACCTCATGGTTGCTCTTGAGCGCAAAGTCTTTCGGAGAAGCAAATCGTGATGAGGCAATGGGACCGTCGAAATAGTTGCTGTCATTATAGGCGCCGGCATACGAGGCGACAGCCCCGGCAGAAGAACTACTGGCCACTAAGTTGATGCTCGGTTGAGAGATCAGCGCAAAGTCAGAAGGCAAAACGATTACCGATTGAGGAAAGCTCAGAATAGCGCTGGTCCCGTTCCCTTCCTGCCACCCTTGAGAGCCAGAACCGGCAACTGTCGTGACATCAGGAGAAGGGATGGCGGATAAGTCTACCCTACGGATCTTGTGGTTCTGCTCATCGGCAACCCAGAGCTGACTCTCGGAGAAATTCAGTGAAATGCCTCTAGGTCCAGAAAAACGTGCACTCACGCCGGGCCCATCCGCTGAGCCCGTGTGGTCGGGCACCCCCGCAACGATCTCGTTCGTCCAGTTCGCAGTGCTCACTCGAAGGATGACCGAGCGGTTCTGGTCCGAGACGTAAAGAGTCGACCCATCCCCAGTCAACGCAAGTCCAACCGGACTGGCCCCAGCCGACGCATCGAGCCCAACGGTCATTTCTCCTGAAGGCGTCACTTTCCAGATCGTGTAGTTGCCGGGGTCAGCGACATATAAAACTCCGCTCGCCTGATCTACGGCAAGACCTTGCGGCGTTGCGAGTCGAGCGGCATACCCGGAACCCTCCTCGTTCCCAGAAGAAAAGGGGTTACCCACGAAGTCACTGATCAACCCATCGGGACCGATTCGCCCCACAGTGCTTCGTCCTGGACTCGAGAAGTACAGGGTCTGCGTGGATTGATGATAAGCAATAAATTTTGGATCTGGGAGCTTTCCAGCTCGAAAGGAGTAGACGCCGGGCTCCAGGCTGTCACCACGCCCTTTCAAGTAATTCAAAAAATTACTCTCGAGAATGAAGCTGCAGCTGCCTCCGCCCAAAAGACTCAGCAGCACACCCAGCCAGAATTGAAATCTCAGGCGCTTTCCCACTTAGGCGGTTGTCGGATTCTGGAGCAGAAAACTTGAGGGGTTAGGGGTGTTGGACACCTTTTACTTAAGCACCGCGTCAAATCACTCCAACCGCCAACTAAAAACGCTCACCCTCCCCTTTGTCATGAATCAGTGAGTAAAAGGTTGCCATTAAACCAAGCGGCATTAAACTTTCGCTCACAAGGCGGAATCCGTGATGCGCTACCTACCCAGGCTAAAGACCTTACTGATCGCAACCCTCGTGAGCACTCTTCCGGGAACTCTGCCTTCATCCCACGCGCTTTCGGTCAGTTCATTCGGCCTCTCCGGCGGAATCTCCTCCCCGATGGGTTACCAGTACCAGGCCTTTTCTCAAGGCTGGCACGTCGCCGGCGAACTCGCCCTGAGTGGCCTTGAATTCAACCCTCAGCTCGAACCCGTCTTTGCCTTTAGCTACCAAGACTACAACCTTCGCACCGTACAGACTGCCGGGTATCACGTCAGCACGGTGGGCTTTGGCCTCATCGCCTACGGAAGCGCTCCTTCCCCAAAAACGGGACGGACCGGAATTCAGCCCTTTTTTGGAACCATCGTTGGGGCCGCAGTGGACTGGCTCACCTTCAATTCCACGCAACTCAATCCCAACGCATCGATCGGTGGTTCGGTACAGATTCAGACCGGCCTATCGTTTACGATCGGAAACTCTTTTGAATTGCGTGCGATGTCCACGCTGCAGGGGCTCTTTTTCACTCGAAGCCTCTTCGTCTTTCAACCTGCTCTTGGCCTGAGGTGGCGTCTATGATGGCAAAACTAAAAAACCTGGGTGTGGCAGTTCTAGGCGCAACCCTCCTCTGTTCATGTGGCCAGTCCCCGCTTGATTCTCTGGGCGATCCGGCAGCCATTCCGGGTAACCTGGGGCTTCCGGTGCAGGCTGTTGGTGGATTAACACCCAATCTGACCTCACGATCGGCTTGGCAATTCTCGGGAACTGCAGTTCCTGTTGCACCTGCTAACGGACTGATTGCAGACATCAGCGGTAGCACGGTTACCATTCTTCACTCTTCTCGCATTGCCACCCGCTTTACCGGGGTCACGAATCCTACGGTACGGGCCGGAGACTACGTCCTGAGCGGAGGGGCTCTTTCAAACGTAAACTTTTTTGGCAATTCTTTTACCTTTTCAGTGCTTCTAGATGGCGCGGCGGTTTGTCCGTCGAGCTACTTAGCTCCTAGTGTCTGGGCCCAGATTGCTAGCTTTGCAGCCAACGTCTGCACGACCGACTAACCCTGCCTCTTCTGCGCCTTGAGCTTCGTCGCCGCGGCCGATAGGCCGCCGGATGAGCCATCGACAAAGTGCGTATGCTGCGGCTGGAAAGCCTCGCGCGCCATCAAGTGGCAGGTCAGCACTGCGCTCTTGCACTGCTCGATTCCGAAGAAAATCTTACCGTCTGCGTAAAGCCGCTCAAGCAGCGCCGAGAGGCGCGCGAGCTCTCCGAGCTCCAGATCTGCAACGAACTTGAGGCCCCCATCCATCTTGATCCAGTCGGACTGCGTCATCATGTCGCGTTCGTACTGCTGCGGCGAGCCCAGCACCGGATTCCTGATGTTCAGCGCAAAACACACATTGCCCACCAGGGTCTCGGCCAAAATCCTACCAATCCTAGCCAGCCGGGCAAACCCGCTGAGCCCCGCAGCCTGCAGCCGCGCCTCGCTGAGCCAGGTCGAGGGAAGCCACTTCCTGTGAAGGGTCTGCATTGAAAGTGGGGATGCGTTTCGCAGCTCCCCTCCCGGAGACATCACGAAAAGAATTTGATCCAAAAGCTCATCCTGCTCCGTCCCCTGGCAGCGGGGCTCGACCAGCACGCAGGCAATCGTGCCCCGGCGCGACGGAAACGGCTGCACCCTGCACGAAAGGCCTTCGAGGTTCGCCGCCTTCGAATCATCGTTTGCCGGGTCGCACACAAAGCTCTGCCGTGACTTGATCAGGCTTTCTGCGATCGCCAGGCCGCTGCCGCGAAAGTAATAAAACCCCTCGCGTCCGCCGACGCTCTTGAAACCCACACGCACTTCTCCGCCCTGCTGGGCGATCTCACCGACCGAAACGTGCCCAACGCGGAGTTCAAGCTTCATCTCCGTAAGCGCGACCTTTTGCACGCGGCCCAGCACCTCGCGACAGCGCAGCAGGTACTCCTGGGGCACAATGAAAGTCGCGCCGTCGCCGCCAAACACGTACGGAATCGAAAGATCCGGGAATTCGTTTCGAATCGCAGCGATGCTGGAGGCGCCCAGCAGGTTCACGTCGCGGTAGCGACCCTCGCGCACGGCAGCGGTCGAACCCTTGACGTCGGTCATGACGACATACGAAGTCCCGGGGACCGGCCGGCACTGGTCCCATTTCAAAAAGGCATCGTTCATTGCCGTCAACTGTAACGCAGGCCGCCCAACCGACCAACTCATTACCGGTGGAATCCTGCTTGCATCCGCCAAAACTACAAATGATTGCCCTTCAAATCGTTGGCTTTGGAATTAGCGCCGCTCTTCTTGCAGCTTTCGTGTTTTACAGCGCTCTGGCTTTCTCAGAGCCGCGCCGCATGCCGGAGGCACCGCTGCACCGGGGCGAACGTGCAGCAGGAATCGCATCGATTGCGCTGGGAGCAGCCCTGATCGTGGGCTGGGCCTACCTCATGGCCATCGGGTGGGAATCTTTTAACCTACGGCGTTCGGAGCTTTGGATGCATCTTTTTACAGAAGCTGCCTCGGGGCTGGTGCTTTTTGTCGCTGGCTTGGCACTGCTTCGACACTGGTCGCGCGGGCCAGCGCTCCTCATGATTGCAAACGGGCTTCTGCTCTTCACAACGACGATTGCACTCTTTTCTTTTGGCGCTACCGGACATGCACTCGGAGTCACCACGCTTGCAGCCGTGCTCACTCTAGGCTCGGCAGCGCTCGTCACTCTTGTTTACGCCCGTAGGCACTTTGGCCGGCGCCCGGCTACGGGCCGCGCGGAGGGGTCCGCCCGCCCCGAGCCCGGCGAGCGCGGTCGGGCAGCTTAATCCGCCAAATCCCTTGCAGTCGGCTTATGCTTCGATTATTCCAGAACCATGGAACTATTTGAAGCAGCCGACGCTCTCTCCTCTCTGGCGCAGGAAACCCGCTTGAGGGTGTTCAAGCTCCTAGTAGAGCACGGAAAGCAGGGCACGATTCCCGGAAAGATTGCACGGGAACTCAAGATCCCCGGCAACACGCTTTCGTTCCACCTCTCTCACCTGGCTCGCGCCGGGCTCGTGGCTACTCGCAAAAGCGGAAGGTCCGTGAATTACCGCGCCAGGCTGGACAGGATGGACCAGCTCGTTGCCTTCTTGCGCGCAAACTGCTGCAGCCGCTCAAAAGGAGGTTGCTAGCGATGCTGACGCTCTGGATCTTTCTGGCGATGGCACTCGGAATCGCGCTCGGAAATCTCGCACCGAACCTGGCTCCCCACCTCCAGCCTTGGACGATGGCGGGACTCATCGTCATGATGTACCCACCGCTGGCAAAGGTGCGCTACGAGGTGCTGGGGTCTGTTTTTGCAAACAAGCGGGTGCTCCTGCTTTCGCTTATCCAGAACTGGATCATTGGCCCAGTGCTCATGTTTGTGCTTGCCCATTTGTTTCTGCAGGACAAGCCCGAATACCTCACGGGGCTGGTGCTGATCGGCCTGGCCCGGTGCATCGCTATGGTCATCGTGTGGAATGAACTTGCCGGCGGCAGCAACGAGTACTGTGCGGGACTGGTGGCGTTCAACTCGCTTTTCCAGCTCTTGTTTTTTCCGTTGTATGCTTGGCTCTTCCTGGACGGGTTGCCCACGCTGCTTGGACTGCAGGCGGCACCCGTTCAAATCGGTTTTGGGCAGGTCGCGGGTTCAGTCCTGCTCTACCTGGGTGTTCCGCTTGCGGCAGGATTTGCCACTCGCTGGCTTCTTAGGGCTCTCAAGGGTGACGAGTGGTACACCCGCAAGTTCCTTCCAAAAATCAGCCCCATCACATTGGTGGCGCTCATGGCCACGATCGTGCTGATGTTTTCCCAGAAGGGCGAAAAGATCGTCGAGCTTCCCTTCGACGTGGTCCGCGTGGCCCTGCCTTTGGTGCTCTATTTTGGGTTCATGTTCGTAGCGTCTTTTTTTCTAAGCCGTCGGGCGGGGGCCACCTATCCAGAAACCGCTACGCTGTCTTTCACTGCCGCGTCCAACAACTTTGAACTGGCCATCGCGGTGGCAATCGCCACCTTCGGAATCAACCACGGCGCCGCATTTGCCACTGTCATCGGCCCGCTGGTCGAGGTCCCCGTGCTGGTGGCACTGGTCAGGCTTTCGATTGCAATGAGGGGTGGCTTTCAATCGGGACGGGTCGGCGCGGCATGAACATTCTTTTTCTCTGTGTTGCAAACTCTGCCCGAAGCCAGCTTGCCGAGGGCCTTGCGCGCAGCCTGCTCCCTTGCCGGATCGAAAGCGCCGGATCGGCTCCAGCAACCCTGAATCCTTATGCGGTCAAGGTGATGCACGAAATCGGCATCGACATTTCAGGCCACCGCTCAAAGTCGGTCGATGAACTACCGCGCGACTTCATTGAAAACATCGATCTCGTCATCACACTGTGCGCCGAAGAAGTTTGCCCCGTGCTCCGGTCGGGCGCAAAGCGCCTGCACTGGCCACACCTCGATCCGGCAAGCCGAGACCCCCTGCCAGAGTCTGAGATGCTGGAGCGTTTTCGCGCAGCGCGTGATGCAATTCGGCAGCGGATCCTTGAGTTGCGCTCCCAGCTGGAGTTAAACACACCCTAAATGGCTGTCTGGATTTGGTGGCTCGGCCTTTGCGCCCTTGGCATTGCCAACTGCATGTTTTGGTATTCTCGGATTTGGACCCCTTCGCGGCGGGACCCCAGCCTGTTCACGGGCGCAGTGCTTTCAGGGATTTATTCTTTTGGGTGCGCGATTCGAGGCTTTTTTCCAAAAGCGGATGTCGAGCGCCTGGCGCTTTTCGACACTTGGTTTTCGAGCGTGTTTTTTGGCCGCACGGTAGCCACAGTGGCGGAACTTGCTTTTGCAGCGCAGTGGTCACTCCTGCTTCGCTCACTGGGCTACGTACGTGGCGCGGTAGCCCTGTTTGCCGCACTCACGGCCGCCGAGTGCTTTTCGTGGTACGCGGTCATCACCACCCACTTCTTGGGCAACGTCATCGAAGAGTCACTGTGGACGTTGTCGTTTGCAGGCGTTTCTATAGCACTTTGGCACTCTCGCCGAACTCTGCTCGCAGCAGCCTGCTCAATCTATGTGGGATTCATGGCCCTTGTAGATGTCCCCATGTATCTCGGGCGCCTTGGAGAACAAACTACTTCTGGCGCGCGACTCATGGGACTCTGGCAAGGGCTCGTTGACCTCAACAGCCGCAGGATCGTCACCTGGCGTTTTGAAGAGTGGGCTCCCGAGATGCCCTGGATGACCTTGTATTTCAGCCTTGCCGTCTGGATGAGCTTTTGGCTAGCGCTTCGAGTGCGTTCTCCTGCGATCGTGAAAACCACTCAAAATCTCTAAATCTGTATCTGTACCGCAGGCACTCCACCCCAGGTCTCTCCTGCCGGGATCTTCGTGTTGGGGAGCACGAACGAATTAGCGAGCACTTTGGCCCCCTCCCCAATTTCTGAACCAGCCATGACCGTGGCTCTCAGTCCGATCGTGGCTCCGGCGCCCACCTTGACGGGCGCCACGACGAGGTAGCCCCCCTGACCGTAGTGAGCAATCACTGCTGCCGATCCGCCGATCGTGGCACGATCCCCCACTTCGATCAGCGACGGATCGGTGATGGCTGTGGAGTTGAATGTGACGTCACGACCGATCTTCATTCCCATTAAGCGATAAAAAAACTGAACATAGACGGTCGGCGTCACGAACTCTAAAAAACTGTAGCGCGCAACAAACACGACGGCATTGTGGATGTACCAAGGCAGCGCTCGTAACGAAGTCGACGGACCGCGATAGGGCTTGAGTCGCGCTGAACCCAGAACAAAGCACACGAGCGGCGCCACCCCCATGAGCGCAAAGCCGTAAGCATAGTAGCTCACTCCCAGCGCCACCCCCCAGGCAGCGTAGTGCTGCCATCCAGAAAAACCATCTACCCATGGCCTGAGCTCATCAAAACACCAGGCAGCAGCGCCCAGCGCAAGACCCGCGGTAACTGCCACAATCGCAAACAAAACAAACGGTCCCAAAAGCTCCAAAACCCGGAGGCCCGGACTCTTTTTTGGAAAGGGACGTTCAGGTTTAGAGACGGGGTTTGGCTGCGGAATTTGCTGCGAGTTCATGCTACCTCATGAAACTGCCGACAGTTTTAAGCATCCGCAAGACAAACAAAACCGTTGCGCACTGCGTAAAAAAATCCGATAAAGTCGCCTATGCAGTGTGTGGTGCGCCCAACCGTCCTTCTTGTCTCACTCCTGAGCGTTTTTTGCGGGCTCGGGGTTAGCCCTCTAGCTCGGGATGCCCAAGCTCAAGACTCGCAGGTCTGGAGAGAACTCCGTCGGACGTTCAAAGAGGGCTCCAAACTTGACCCCTCGCAGATTGATCTTCTGTTGAAGGCTGGGCTTGAACCCACTCTTGTAAAAGAAGCCCAAACAACAATCCGCGTGCTAGCGCGCCAACTAGCCCCCCTCCTCATGGAGACACTCCGAGAGCGCTTGCGTTCTGGCACTCCTGCACTCAGACGCTCTGCTGCCGATACTCTTGAGCTCTTAGGGGTTCACGCCGCTCCCGCTGCTCTTGAACTCCGACAGGCGCTGCGTGATCCCGATGCCCAACTCAGTTGTGCTGCTGCAAAAACCCTGGGAGCACTGGGAACTGCCGCCCAACCTGCCATTGCCGACCTCATGTGGGCCGCCTTTGAGAGTGACAACCCTCACTTAAGATTTCGCGCAGCTCTTTCGCTCGGAAACTTGGGCTCCACGACTGCACAAGAAGCAATGGTCCGCCTCAGAGTGCTTCTAAAAAGCCCCGATTTCGAAACCCAATGGCGGGCGTTTGGCATCTTGGTCCGGCTCGGAAACTCAGGACTCGAAGCGCTCCCTGAGCTCTTAGAGCTTTCGCACTCGACGGATCCTGGGCTTCGGTACCGAGCGCTCTCAGGTCTTTCAGCGCTTCTTGCCGTCCCAGTAGCCCCCGTCGTTCATGCCCTTCAAACTGCTTTTGAGTCAGATCCAAACCCTGAGATTCGAGTGATGGCAAGTGAAGCCCTGGTTCGGCATGGTTTCCTACTACCGCACCAGGCTTGGCCGCAAAAAACCAGGTCCACCAAAAAAGCAGGCCCTACTCCGTCCTCTCCCGTAATCCCCGACACTCGCTCCGTGCTTCCAGCACTTGGAATCTCAACCGAGCTCTGCCAAGCACTCACCTGGATCCGAGAGCACAGAGAGTGGAGTGCAGTTGAGGGCATTCGAGCAGAGCTTGGATTTGAGGGCGACGCTTGGGAAGTCGCCGTTCACTCGCTCCAATTTCTTTTACTCACCGGTTTGAGTCCAAACCTTTCTCAGGACAGACAAAACTCTCAATGGACGGACTACTCGCTTTCTCTCGAGAGTGTCCTTGATCGGAGCTCTAAGTCGTTTCTAGCTCTATCTGATGACTCTTGGTCTGCGGCAGACCTCTACGCCAAAATCTTTAGATCGACGCTGCTACAAAAACTCAATCAGGACAGCACCGCTATTCATTCCTCACTGGTGGAAGACCTTGGGCGGATGCGAACTTCAGGCTTGGGCCACTCCGCCCTCAGTACTTATTCTTGGAGCGCTGCAATGGTCGCCCTGCATCGAGTGGCGCCAGAGAATTCTTTCAAGATCTTCGAAAGCTGGATTGATTCGCACATCGATCCACTTGCACTGCGCTACGTCCCTGAGTCCATGACCTTTCCTGAAAATCGAAAGAGCTCAGCTGCGCGTAATGTTCCAGCTCATCTGGCTCTTTATCTTAGAAAGAGGGAACTCAGTCGCGCCCAGACTCTTGTCGATGCGATCGTCAACTGGATGAATAATGCTGTCGAATTGATCCGAGAAATTCCAAGAAACGGAACCCATAATGATCTCAATGACGGCATTGCGCCCTATTATTTCTATAGTTCACTGCCTTACCTGACCTCGGCCATTAAGCTCTTGGAGCGGAACCCTAAACTTCCAGAGGGCTCTGCTGCCACCTTGGCATCGGTAAAAACTCGGCTTCGAGCTTGGCTGCCCAAACTCATGTCGGGGGGAACGCTGCGCCTCATCCCTGGCGTTCCAGAATCCAGCAACAATCTCTATCACTCCGCCCCCTCGTATACTTACCCTCTTTACGGCCTCGCTCTCCTTGCGCTCGTTGAAAAGGACGACGCCTGCTACCGGCCGGAGCTCGAGAGCGACTTTGGAATCGTTCCCTAAACTCTGAACTGCCCCCAGCCACTATGACCTCCTCACGCTAACCCTTTGGTTTGGAATCAACTTTACTCAACCCGAGCAAATGAATCCAAACTGCCCTCTTTGACCCGCTTTTTTTGGATCTACGCGGGTTTCCATAACCTCGAGCTCATTACTCAGGGATCATAGGGGCTGGGGGCAGTTCAAGAGGGCCTGACTCAGAGAACCTCACTCCACGGCGGGCTCACCGCAAATGCTGCGTTGATGAGTCCCACATGTGAGTAAGCTTGCGGAAAATTCCCCAACTGAAGTCTGCGCACCGGGTCGTAATGCTCCGAAAAGAGCCCTAAACTATTTGCCGCTCCCGCTGCGTCCTCAACAATGGCTCTAGCTTCCTCGAACTCACCGAGCCGCGCTAGCGCCTGAGCCACCCAGAACGAACAGACCAGGAAGGCGGACTGGGGTTTTCCAAAATCATCCTTGCGCCGGTACCGATAAAAAAACGAAGAGTGCGGTCGCCCAGGACTCGCAGAAACCCCCGAGACTAAAGAAAGCTCCGACTGGACGGCTCGCACTGTCGATAGCACCAACTCAGGCCTCGGAAATCTGAGAACTCCGGCAAGCACCAAGGCTGCATCGAGTGTCGCGTCAGCAGGACCGTTTCTCAGCGCCCCTGCCATCACCCCCTTTTCGACGGCAGCAACGGCGAGATCGCATGCGCGAGCCACTTCCAAGTCCAAAGGCCTGATCCTCTGGGTTCTCTCCAGTCCCGCCCAGCACATGAGGTGCGTGAAAGTGTGCTGCTGCCAGTGATTGCGCACTTCCCAGAGTCCGGCGTCGGCCTCGCCGATGGAGCGCGCGCAGAGCCGAGCCAAATGAACGAGCAACCGTTCATGCTCCGGGTTTCGCAGATGAATCAGCCTCTCATCAAAAAAAATGGGCGCCAACGTCAGGACCATCTCCCCGTACACATCATTTTGCACATGTTCAGCGGCCTGATTGTTCACTCGCACTGGGAGAGAGCCCGCAAAACCTGCCCACTGATCTTGAGTCACCTCAGGAAGTGGTAGCCTCTGTCCCAAAGTGTAGACCGGGGCCAAGCGATCGCGTGAAGCCTCTTGCTTTTCAGCAATGGCCAGAAGGAATTTCAGAAACCCCTCCATCTCGTCAAAGTGCCCAAGGTTATGAAACGCAGTCAGCGCAAAGTGCGCATCTCTTAACCAACAAAACCGGTAATCCCAATTTCGAGTGGCCCCGGGCTCCTCCGGCAAGCTAGTCGTGAGAGCAGCCAGAATGGCGCCCGTATCTTCAAAACAATGAAGCTTAAGAGCCAGCGCTGAGCGGATCGTCTGAGACTGAAAAAGACTCGGAATCGAGCAGTGCCTCACCCAGGACTGCCAGTATAAAGTTGTTCTCAAAAGCGAAGACTCATAAAGCTGGGTCAAGTCTTCTTCGATGACCCCACCCCCCACCCCGGCCCATCCCAGGAGCAAAAAAATCGGCTGCTTAAGTGGGTAAGGCTGGAGCTCCTCCGTGAGGGGCATATTGGTCGTGAGCCTCAGGCTTTCAAGAGCGAGGTCAAACCTCAAGTGATTGCTTCCGCGCACGGCCAATGCCGGCACTTTGGACCACCCTTGCACCGGCCTACATTCAACGCGGATCCGAGGGGAACCGGCAAGCGGCTCCACCTTTCTAAAAATCTGGGCCGGACGGTACATTCGCCCAAACTGCTCATAACGCGGACAAAAATCCGTGATTCTAATCTTGTCCCCTCGCGCATTGGAAAGTTCAGTCACAAGCACATTGGTATTTTCGATGTAACGCTGCACAGAAAGGGAGGAATCGTAATCCTCAAGCTCCACTGCAAAGTGCCCACCTTTTGGGTCAAGCAACCTTCCAAAAACGGGCTCGCTATCGGGACGCGGCAGACAGAGCCACTCTAGGGCGCCGTGCCGCGAGACGAGTGCCGAGACCTGGCAATTTCCGATCAGTCCAAAGGAGTACATTTTGAAAGCAAAGTAGGCTGCATGATCCTCGCCACGCTTTTTGCCTACGACTTTGACGGCACGCTCGCACCGATCGTCTCCCAGCCTGACGCAGCCCGGATGTTGCCGGAGACCGAGCGCGCGCTGGTAACGCTCTCGCAACGGGCTCCGGTGGTGGTGATTTCTGGCCGGTCTCTCGAGGATCTGGCCCGTCGCGTACCACTCCCCCGCTCAAACTTGATCGGTAACCATGGGCTTGAGGGACTGGGCGCCGACTCAGCGGCGCTCACCCGAGCGATTCTGACTACTTCGAAATGGGCAGAACAGCTCTCACGCTTCGTGGATCGCCCCTCAAATCGACTTCCCCCTGGGGCATGGATCGAAAACAAAGGGGCTAGCCTTTCCATCCACACTCGAGCCTGCTCAGACGCCGCCCCCCCAGAAAGGGTGATCAAACGGCTGCTTGAAATCTGCCAAACCCTCACCCCCATGCCTCGAATCATTGGGGGAAAAAAAATACTCAATCTCATTCCCCCCGGTTCACCCAACAAGGGAGATGCCCTGCTCGCAGCCCTACGCTCCCAAAGCCCAAAGAGCGCCCGGCATGCCTTTTACGCAGGCGACGATGAAACCGACGAAGATGTCTTTAGACTGGTCGGTACCCACCCCATCACAACACTGCGGGTGGGCTTTGAGCCCAGTTCCCGAGCGCAGGCCTTCATCACTGAACAACATCAAATACTCAAAATTCTGCACGGACAAATCGCCAGCCTGTTGCGCTAGCCGCTCGCCCATGGTCTTAAAGGAGGCATGCTAGAACAACTAGAAAAGCTCACGGGTGAGTTTGTGGGGTTAGTATGGGGCGTGCCGCTGGTGGTCCTGCTTGTGGGCTCGGGGGTGCTCTTCACTCTTTATTTTGGCTTTCCGCAGCTGCGCTTTTTCAAGCACGCAATCGACATCACTTTTGGCAAGTACGATAAGCCAGGAGACAAGGGCGAGATCTCGCACTTTCAAGCTCTCTGTGCCGCACTCTCGGCGACTGTGGGGCTCGGCAATATCGCCGGCGTGGCCGTGGCTGTTTCGCTGGGTGGCCCGGGCGCAGTGTTTTGGCTCTGGGTGGCAGGCTTCATCGGAATGTGCACCAAATTCACTGAAGTGACACTGGCTCTCACTTACCGGGACATCACCCCCAAGGGCACCGTGCATGGTGGCCCGATGTTCGTGATCAAGAACGCACTTGCCAAAAACTTTTACCCAGTGGCCTGGATCTACGCTCTTTTCGTAGTCCTTTCATCCTTTGGTGCCGGCAACATGTTCCAGTCCAACCAGATGGCTGCAGTCATCAAGACGACTACCGGTTTTCCAGAATGGGCATCCGGCCTCGTCTTCTGCTTCGGAGCCTTCCTGATCCTGATCGGAGGCATCAAGCGCATCGGTAAAGTGGCTGAAAAAATGGTTCCCGCCATGGTGGGCCTCTACCTTTTTGGCGCCATCTGGATCCTGATCGCCCGCTACGACATGATCCCCGGTATGTTTGCCCAGATTTTTGCAGGAGCCTTTGCGGGCACCGCAGCGGTCGGCGGCTTTGCGGGAGCTGCATTCAAAGAAGTGGTCATCATGGGCATCCGCCGTGCCACCTTTTCAAACGAAGCCGGAATGGGTTCAGCCGCCATGGCCCACTCGGCCGCAAAATCCACCCCGATTCAAGAAGGAATCGTGGCGCTTTTAGAACCCTTCGTTGACACGATCGTCGTGTGCACGATCACGGCAATCGCCCTTTTGCTCACCGACGCCTGGAGTACCCCTGGCGTGCAGGCCGGCTCAGAAATGACGGCTTACGCCTTCGAATCGGTCATGGGGCCTGCCGGAAGGTGGATCGTTACTGCGACCGTCACTCTCTTTGCATTTTCGACTCTGATCTCTTGGAGCTATTACGGCGAGCAGGGCATCACCTTCATCTTTGGAGAAAAGTGGCTCCCCGCCTACCGCTATGCCTTCATCGCGTTTATCTTTGTGGGTGCAGTGGCTCAGCTCAACATCGTGCTCAATCTGTCTGATGCGGTGTACGGGCTTCTTGCGATTCCCAACATGATGGCCTGCTACCTGCTACTCCCCAAGGTCAAGAGCCAGCTCGTCGAGTACACGGCCAAGCTCAAATCAGGCGAGATCCGGCCCACCTCATGAGCGGACTCAAACGCGCGCTCGGAGGATTTGACGCCACGGCCCTGGTCGTCGGAACAGTGATTGGAACCGGGGTCTTTTTAAAAACCACTCCGATGTCCCAAACATTGGGATCACCAACCCTCGTTCTTGCAGCGTGGGTGGCAGCAGGGTTGCTTTCTTTGATGGGGGCCCTGGTTTACGCTGAACTGGGAGCGATGTTGCCTGAGGCGGGCGGTGAATTTGTCTACCTCAAGCGAGGCTACTCCAAAAGCATTGCCTTTTTGTATGGTTGGCAACGCTTTTGGATTGGCGGCCCCGGTAGCATCGCAGCTTACGCCGTGGGAGCAGCCACCTTTGCTCGCGGAATCATCGAAATCGATGAAGACTCTCAGAAACTGGCTGCAGTGGGATTTATTGCCCTTTTTACAGGGCTCAACTGCCTGGCAGTTAAAGTGGGAGGCTGGGTGCAGAGCGCACTCACGCTCCTTAAAGTTGGACTCGTCGTGGGACTTGCGCTGGCAGCTCTCCTGTTTTCGGGCACGGGTTCATGGGCCCACTTGGGCGAGTCGAACCCTGAAATCTCGGCTGGCCTTGGCGCATTTGGCGTAGCGATGATCTCTGCCCTTTGGGCGTTTGATGGTTGGAACAACCTCCCCATGGCTGCGGGCGAGGTCAAAAATCCTGGCAGAAACCTTCCGTTTGCTCTGGTTGGCGGAACACTTCTTGTTCTCTTGATCTACGGAATGGCTAACGCAGGATATTTCTACGCGCTCCCCTTTGCGCAAATCCTCAATCCCGGAGAGCTCTCGGTTGCTGCCCGTGCGGCAGAGACTTTCATGCAAAGTGGCGGTGTACTTTTTCTTTCGGTGGCCTTTGTGATCAGTGCGCTTGGCGCAATGAACGGTTCAGTACTGACGGGAGCCCGCGTTCCATTTGCCATGGCGCAAGAAAAACTTCTGCCAAGCTTCATCGGCAAAGTTTCGAGCAACACGCAGGTGCCAGTGACCTCTGTTCTGATCCAAGGACTTTGGGCCTCGCTTCTTGCGCTTTCAGGCACCTTCGAAACGCTCACCGACTGGGTCGTCTTTTCTTCGTGGATCTTCTATGCACTCTGCGGCTTTGCAGTGATCCGCCTGCGCAGGCTTGAGCCCGGGCTTGCCCGGCCCTACCGTGTGCCGTTTTTTCCGGTGCTTCCCGCTTTGTTTTGCCTGATGGCGGTAGCGCTCCTCGTCAACTCGGTCATCGAGCTCCCCAAGCAGAGCCTCTTTGGGCTACTTTTCATTGTGGCAGGGGTTCCGTTTTACGTGCTGGGACGTACGGGCGGGCGCCGAGCCAAGGCCTAGCCAGAACGGACTTGCTAAGTCCATTTAGTAATATAAAATGGACCCATGAAGTCCAGGCTACTTAGGACACCGAAACAAAAGAGTTTTTTTCTTTTCGGCCCTAGGGGGACTGGCAAATCTACTTGGCTTTCGAGCCAGTTCCCGGATGCCACTCGAATCGACCTGCTGGAGGACGAAACCTACAACCGACTGCTTGCCCGCCCGCAAGATCTCAGCCGATTGCTGAAGCCAGCAACAGCCGGGCACGCTGGCCAGCCCATCATCATTGATGAGGTGCAGAAAATCCCCGCCCTGCTGGATGAGGTTCATCGGTTGATCGAGAAGGACCGTCGAGTCTTCATCCTCACGGGATCCAGTGCTCGCAAGCTCAGAAAGACGGGGGCCAACCTTCTTGCTGGACGCGCACTCACCTTCCAGATGTTTCCATTTACCTCGGTTGAGATGGGACAGGACTTTGACCTTCGGAAGGCGCTCCGGCACGGCACGCTTCCCTCACTACTCACCGAGCCCGATGCCGGAAAATTCCTGCAGAGCTATGTTCGGACCTACCTCAAGGAAGAGATTGTCCAGGAAGGGTTGACCCGAAACATCCAGGCATTCAGCAGGTTTCTAGAGGCGGCCTCGTTTTCGCAGGCCACTCCGCTAGTCAAGTCAAGAGTGGCGCAGGATTGCCACGTGGAGCGTAAAGTCGTTGAGGACTATTTCACCATCCTCGAGGACCTGCTTCTCAGCTTTTCGCTGCCGGTCTTTTCAAGGCGCGCCAAGCGCGAACTGATCCACAAGCAGAAGTTCTTTTTCTTTGACTGCGGCATCTTCAATGCCCTCAGGCCGCGCGGACCACTCGACTCGGAGACCGAGGCGGCCGGGGTGGCGCTTGAATCGCTCGTCGCGCAGGAAATCCGAGCACTGAACTCATGCCTCGACTGGGGCTACCAGATGTATCACTGGCGCTCGAAGTCCAAAAAGGAGGTAGACCTCGTCCTCTACGGCCCGAGGGGACTTTGGGCGATTGAAGTCAAATCCTCAAGCCGCCTCCGCCCGGGGGACCTCGATGGACTCAGGCTTTTCATGCAGGACTATCCCGAGGCGAGGGCCCTCTGCATCCACGGTGGCCCATCGGCAGGAATGGAGGACGGCATCGAACTCCTTCCTGCGGCGGACTTTTTTTCGCGACAGATCGAAATCTTGGGAAGTTAGCGCTGATCCAAAAGCAGCTTCTTTCCCAGCGTCTTTGCAGGCACCCGTGAATGCCTGAGCCCGGGCTTCACAGCCGGGCGCTCGCCTGCCTGTGAAAGCGGGCCCTGCCCGCGGGGGAGCGCCGGATGCAGCGGGATCTTGCCCTGCACGGATTTTTCACCGCGCGAACGCGCCCGGTGCTGCTGCTGCCGGTACTCCATCAGGATCTTCTTGTGCTCGGGCTTTTTGGGCTGGAGCAGAGCCTGCTGGATCTTGCGATCTTTGTAATCTTTAGCCACGAAAAGCGGCGTGCCCGTCATCGGGTCAATTCCGCTCCAGTACATGGCGGTGGCCAAAGTCATCGGCGTCGGAATGAAGGCCTGCACCTGCTGAAGATTCCACCCGCGCTCGGAGAGGTACTGGTGGATCTTTTCCATCTTTTCGTGCGTCGTGCCCGGAAAGCCAGAGATGAAGTACGGCACGATGTACTGCTCTTTTCCGGCCTCGGCCGAGACCTGGTCAAAGTAGCTCACAAACTCGTCAAAATTCTTGAGCCCGGGCTTTTTCATGAGGTGAAGCACTTCTTCGTCGAGGTGCTCGGGGGCCACCTTGAGCTGTCCACCCACGTGGTGGGTGATGAGCTCACGCATGTACTCCTGCCCGGCCTTTTCGTCGGCAATCGAGATGTCGTACCGGAGGCCGCTTGCGATGCGGATCTGCTTAATGCCCGGAATCTTGCGAGCCTTGCGCAGAAGGCTCACGCTCGGAGTATGGTCCTTGTGCAGGTGCGGGCAGACCTTGGGATGCACGCACGAAAGCTTGCGGCACTTGCTCTGCACCTCTTTGCTCTTGCACCTGAGCTGGTACATGTTTGCAGTCGGACCGCCAATGTCGCTCACCTGCCCCTTAAATCCGGGCACTTGGTTCAAGCCTTCGATTTCCTTGAGCAGCGAATCTTCTGAGCGCGACTGCACGATGCGGCCCTGGTGCAAGGTGATCGCGCAAAACGAGCAGCCACCAAAACAGCCCCGCGTGGAGTTCACTGAAAAACGGATCATGTCCGCTGCAGGAATCCGTTCCTTGTAGGACGGGTGCTGCTCTTTGGTGAAGGGCATCTCGTAGACCGAGTCGAGCTCTTCGGTCGAGAGTGGGAGGGCCGGCGGATTGATCACTACTGCCTTGGAGCCGTGGTACTGCACGAGCCTTCGGCCGTTGTAGGGACTGGCTTCGTACTCGATGAAGTAGGCAGCCTTGGCAAACTTGCGCTTGTCGTCCCGCACTTCATCAAACGAAGGCAGCGTGAGGCGGCCCTCAAGCGTGCGAGCGTGGTCCTTGGTGGTGACGAACGCGATCCCGCGCTGGGTCTTGATCGCTGCAAGCGCGGTTTGCACGGCGGGTTCAAGGATTGAAAGCGGCGCTCCCTGCACTGCCTCGCGTGCGCGAACAAACTCTTCGACGATCACTTGGACAGTGCGCTCACCCATGCCAAAAACCAAAAGATCCGATTTGATCTCGGTCAAAATCGAGGGACGGATTCGGTTCTGCCAGTAGTCGTAGTGCGCAAGCCTTCGAAGCGAGGCCTCGACTCCGCCCACGATGACGGGAGTTTCTGGAAAAGCCTTTCGGGCAAGCTCCGAGTACACGATCGAAGCGTAATCCGGACGATTGCCGCCGCGCCCGCCCTCACTGTACTGATCATCACTGCGGGTCTTTTTGTTAGCAGTGTAATTGTTGATCATGCTGTCGACGGTGCCGGAACTCACGCCGATAAAAAGCTTAGGGCGACCCATGCGTTTAAAGTCTTCGAGCGCCTCGGCCTCGTTTTTCCAGCGGGGCTGCGAGACGATCCCCACCCTGAGGCCCAGCTTCTCGAGCCACCGCCCGAGGCACGGAATTCCGAAAGTGGGATGATCCACGTAGGCATCACCATTGATGAGCAGCACATCAAGATCGCTCCAGCCCTTCCACTGCATTTCTTGGCGAGTGGTGGGGAGAAACCTCAAGCACGCTTGCCGATAGACGGTCTGATTGTTGATCTGGGTGTGTTTGGTCGCTGAATTAGCCATGAGGTTGCCCAAGACCTACTAATTAAGTCATGTAAGATCAATCGCTTTTATAGATGCCAGCTCGGTGACTCAGGAGTAACGTGCGGCTACACGCCTTTCAAAAGGGGGACCCATGCAAGCCCGCCAGGCTTTTGTTTTTATTGCGCTTCTTACTTCTTCGGCTCAGGCGGCCCCAGCCCTCCCGACAGATGCGCTGGCGCTCTTAAAAACCCTCCCCAATCAGCGCCTCGAACTCCCGTTTGTTTTAGCCCGAGCGGCTGAGACTTCAGACAGCTTCAAAGCAGCCTACGCCTCTTTGCTCACGACCGACATCGCACGACTCCAGGCCGAGAGCCAACTGGCATGGAGACCCTTTGCCAAGTTTGCTCAGGTCCGCGACTCCCGGGAGGCTGGCAACAGCTTTAGCCCCAATCGGCTCGAAAACCAGGTTTTTAGCCTTGGAGTCTCCACTGCTTTTCAGAGCGGAACGCGAGTGCAGGCAGAGATCTCCCAAGGGAGCAACTTCATCCGTTTTCCGACAGCAGGGTTTGGACCGTTTGACTACTCTGAGACTCGTACCACGCTGAGCCTCAATCAGAGTCTGCTTGCCGACAGTTTTGGACAAGCTACGCGGGCCCTCCAGCGCTCTGCTGACAAGGCCTCTTTGGCCCAGGGACTCACAGCGCGTGAAACAATCGAAGACTGGGCACTTGGACTCGTGCGTCTCTACTATGGGGCTTGGCTCGCTCAAGCACAGGTCCGAGCTTCGGTGGATGGATACGAGCGCAAGCTCAGGCTCAAGCAACTGCTCGACATCCAAGCCCGCCGCGGAACTGCCGAACGGCCAGATGTACTGCAAGTTGAAAACGCAACCACGACAACACTTAACCAAAAAGAGCAGAATGAGCTCAAGCTTCAGGACACCTGGAGAGATCTCGTGATCGCTCTGAAGCTCAATCCAGAGTGGGTCAAGATCAATCCGGTCGTGATTCCGATGGCCTTGGATGACCCGCAAACTGAAGCCAAGTCCCTTTGCGGAAAAGAAGGCGCTCTCCATCCCGCCCCTGAGTCGCTTCAGCTGACACGGGCCAGGCTCCAGGCAGAATCTGCCAGAGACGCTGAAAAACGCGCCCGAGCACTGCTTAGACCTAATCTCGATTTTCAGGCTGCAGTGTTTGCAAACGGAATCGCACCGACTTCGAGCGAGAGCTTCAGGGACCTCAACTCTCTTGACTACACGGGCTACTCGCTAGGGCTCATGCTCAGCTTTCCGATCGGTTTTACAGCAGAAAAAGCGGATGCACTGAGCGCCACCTCGAATGCAATCCGGGCTGATGCAGGCCAATCCATAGCCCGCGACATGAATGACTCGGGCTGGGTTAGCCGCTGTATGGATCTTTTCAGGCTCGATCGCGCGGCAGAGAGTTTTGCTCGGACAGCGCGCCTCCAGCGCGAGCGCTCGCAGCTCGAAGAACAGCGCTTTAAGCTTGGTCGCAGCGGGACTTTCCAAGTCATTCAGGCAGGAGATGACGCCACGATTGCGGAGCTTGCACGTGACGGAATTGAAGTCGAGCGCAGGCTCGCTGCCTGGCAGATCCTCAAAATTGCAGGCCGAATGCCCAAACTTGAGCTCCCAACGGAGGCTGCACCATGAACTCGCTGATCGCCTACTTTGCCAAGAAACGCCTCTTCGGCGACATCCTCACGATTGCAGTGATCGTGGTCGGACTTGCCTCCACGCTGCTGGTCCGTCGCGAGACCTTTCCCAACGTCAACTTCGACATCCTCGTGATCTCGACGCTTTTTCCGGGAGCGTCGCCTGAAGAGAGCGAGAAGCTCATCACCAATCCGCTCGAAAAAGACCTCAAAGAAGTCGATGGCATCAAGAAGATGCTCTCCTATTCGGGTGAAAACCAAAGTCAGATCACTCTTTTTCTGGACCCCGATCAGACCACCGAGACCAAGGCCAAGGATGACGTTCAGAGCGTCATCGATCGCCTCACGTTTCCAGAGGACTCTGAGCGACCCAAAGTCACCGCAATCAACAGTAAGCTCACACCTATCATCGAAGTCACTCTTTCGGGAGACATCCCTGACCTCGAGCTCAGGCGCATGGCCCGAGACATTGAAGACGAGCTCGAAACTGTTCCGGGCGTAGCTCGAGTAGCGCCTTCAGGACTTCGAGAAGAAGAAATCCGAGTCGAAGCGGATCCGCGAAAGCTCGCGGCATTCAGAATCTCGCTTGATGAAGTGGTGAGGGCTCTACAGGCTCAAAACGTGACAGTGCCGGCGGGATCCATCGAACCACGCACACTCGCACTCTCCGAATCTGAACGAATCGTGCGCACTGTGGGCGATTTCAAGTCGCCCGAGGACGTCGGCGCCACCGTGATCCGCGCCAACGAACTCGGACAACCCATCCGAGTCCGGGATGTGGCCACGATCAAACCCACTCTTGAAAAACCAAAGGTCATCTCTCGTGCACTCGGCCTTCCGGGCGTTTCACTGACGGTCCTAAAAAAAGAAAAAGCCGACGCAATCACGATGGTCGAAAAACTCAAAGCCAAAATAGAGAGTCTTAAACCCCGACTCGATCCTCGACTCAAAATCAGCTACATCAACGACTTTTCAAAGTTCGTGAAGCGCAGAATCGGCGTGCTGTCCGGAAACCTGTACCTGGGTCTGGTGCTCGTCTTGGTCCTGCTGGCACTGATCCTCGAGATTCGAGTGGCACTCCTGGTTTCACTGGGTATTCCGTTCGCGTTCTTAGGAACTATGGCTCTTTTTCACAACTGGGGATTTTCACTCAACCTTGTCTCGCTCATCGGATTCATTATCGTGTCGGGAATGCTGGTCGATGACGCCATCGTCGTCACCGACAACGCCGTACGACTCATGGAAGAAGGTAAGGATCCAGAAACGGCAGCTATCGAAGGAACCCAACAGATTTGGCCCGCCATCACTGCCTCAGTCCTCACGACCGTTCTTGCGTTTGCCCCGATGCTCTTTATGAGTGGGATCTTTGGAAAGTTCATCAAGGAGATTCCTCTGGGCGTGATCCTGGCGCTCCTGATCAGTTTGCTTGAAGCGTTCTTGATACTTCCCGGACATATCGCGGCCTACGTGCGTGTGGACATTCAGAACCGCTACAAAAAAGAGTCGCGCGGACTCCGTCGAAAATTAAGACAAGCTGCAGAATATTGGGACACTCGCGTCACACCCGCCTACAAACGAAAACTTGCCCAAGTGATCCAGTACCGCTACCGGATTGTTCTCGGGCTCGTGGGCATCTTTTTTGGCTCCGTGCTTCTAGCCGTAAAAGGGATGCCTTTCGTGCTTTTTCCATCAGACGGGATTGAACAGTTCTTCGTGAGGATCGATGCTCCCACCGGTGCTTCTCTAGAGCAGACCGAGGCACTCGTAAAACCCATCGAAAAATTAGTTCAAAAACTTCCCTCCGGAGAGCTCGATAGTTTTCTGACTAAAGTGGGCATTCAGCAACAAGACCCCAATGACCCCACGACCCGGCGTGGAAGCGAATACGCACAGATTGCTATCTTTTTGACCCCGCAAAGTGAGCGCGCTCGCACCGTCGAAGAGATCATTGCAGATCTGCGAGAACAAATCGGAAATCCAGAAGGGATCAAGCGCTTAACCTTTGGACGAGTCAACCCAGGCCCCCCCGTAGGCAAAGCGGTCAGTTTGAGCGTCCGAGCCAAAACCTACGAACAAATCATGCCGGCAGTGACCGAGATAAAAAGAATCCTGGCGGGCATTGCGGGCGTGAGTGACATCAATGATTCTTACGTTTTAGGAAAAAAAGAACTGGTTCTGCGCGTGGACTCGCCTGAAGCGGTTGCTGCAGGGCTCTCAGTGGCGCAGATTGGACAGACGGTTCGCGCAGCGTTTGACGGCCTGGTAGCCACCAGCATCAAAACACTCGGCGATGAAGTGGACATCCGGGTTTCTTTGGACGAGAAGTCCCGTCAAAACGCAGCAACCCTGGGGCAGATCCTCATCCCTAACGCGCGCGGAAATCTGATTCCGCTGTCACAAGTGACTCGGAGCGAATCTGCTCAAAAGCTTGCCAATTATCAGCATGAGGCAGGAGAGAGACAGATCGGCGTGACAGCCGATGTGGATCCAAAAACGGCAAGCTCCATCGAAGTAAACGGCAAACTCAAAAGCATGCTGCCTGAGATCAACTCAAAGTTTCCGGGAGTGAGCATCCAGTTTGGCGGCGAGGACGAAGACACCCAAGAGAGCTTTCAGTCACTCGGGCGTGCGTTTATCGTGGCGTTCATCGGCATCTTTTTGGTGCTGGTCTTCACTTTCGGAAAGCTCATCCAGCCCTTGCTGGTCATGCTGACCATTCCGCTGGGAATTATCTCAGTGATCTGGACCTTTTTTCTGCACGGTAAGCCACTGGGCTTTTTTTCGATGCTGGGAATCATTGCCCTGGCCGGCGTGATCGTGAACAATGCGATCGTGCTCATCGACTTCGTGAACCAGAAAAGAAAAGAAGGCTTACCCCGCGATCGCAGCATCATCGAAGCTGCAGGCGTGCGGTTTAGGCCGATCTTCTTGACCACTGCCACGACCGTCGCGGGCCTGCTCCCGACGGCCTATGGGATTGGAGGCTCGGACGAGTTCGTCAAGCCGATCGCGCTTGCGCTGGGCTGGGGCCTTGCGGTGGGAAGCGTGCTGACGGCGTTTGCATTTCCGGCCGCCATCGCAATTGTCGATGACATCGAAACCTGGCTGGAGCGAAAGTTTACTCGCCGCGCCTGAGTTGGTCTGAAAGCTCGTTTGAAGTTGCGGCTTCTCGAGGAAACTTGGCGGCCAAAAGCTCGCCTAACCGGGCGATGCCTGAACACAGGGCGGGCGTAAGGCCGTCTCTCTTGAGCTCACGCATCATCTGATCCAGCTCCGCCTGCCAGTAGCCCTCACCCACTTGTGAGTGTATCCCTCGATCGGCGACGATTTCAGCTTGGTGCTCAAAAAGGCCGATCAGAAGCAAGATACCGCACCGATCCTGCGTATTCATCACACCCAGTCGCGTGAACTCAGCCGCAGCCCTGAGAGCGACAGCTTCTGCCAGGTCCTGCTTGCCCACCACAAGCCTCCGCACTGCAGGCACAAGACTCAGTCCCAGACCAAGCACTGCGCCCAGCCCCATCTCTACCGCAAGCTCGCGAGCTCCAAGAACCCAGCCAGCCCCCATCCACTCATGTAGGACGTACGAAAAAACCCCTGAAACCACCGTTCCAATCACTGGAGGCAGGATCCACGCCTCTGGATAGCCTCTAGCCTGCCGGATCACGAGGGGCACGATCTCACCCCGGGTTTTCTGTTCAGCCGCTTGGACAGCGCGCTCGATCTGCTTGAGTTCAAGGTCTGTGAGCTTCATCAAAACCTCATTACCAGCGCGATGAGGCGCCGCCGCCTCCAAATCCGCCACCACCGCCGCCCCAGCCACCCCCACCGCCAAGGCCCCCAAAACCTCCAAAACCGCCGCCGCCGCCTTGCCGCCAGTATCCGGGCCTACGGCTCCATCCGTGTAGGGGACGAGCGAGCCTCATTACGATCGAAAACACCACAAAGAACACTAGAATAACGAGCTTGACCCAGAACGGAAGCTCGACCCTTTGCGCACGGGAGCGCCGCGCCGGAGCAGTCGGCATCCCTTCTGGCTGATACTGAGACCCCATCGCCTGCGCCACTGCTCCCACTACCGCAACAAAACCTTCAGCAGTGCGGCCATCGCGCAAAAAAGGGCGGAGCACCTCGTCCAAAATCCTGCGGGACATCGCGTCCGTCAGTGTGCCCTCAAGCCCGTAGCCTACTTCAAGGCGCATCCGTCTCTCTCGGGGCGCCACAACGAGAAGCAGGCCCTTGTCCTCGCCTTTTTTTCCAAGCTTCCACTGCTCGGCTACCGTCATCGAAAAAGACTCGATGTCGTACCCCTGCAGCGAGGACGGCAAGTAAACGACCATATGAACGCCTGTTGCCTCCCGAAGTCCGCGGAGGGCCGGCTCGATCCGTCCAAGATCAGCGTCACTTAAGATTCTTGCTTCGTCCATGACAGGACGAGAGAGAAATGGAGCCTCAAAATCCGGAGCAAGCGCCCAGACAGTACCTGAAGCTGCCAAAGCCCATGCAACCAGGACGGGAGCAAAAAAATTAAGCAACCTC
Source organism: Oligoflexia bacterium (assembly GCA_046317855.1). GTDB lineage: Bacteria > Bdellovibrionota > UBA1018 > UBA1018 > UBA1018 > CAIOHW01. Next base: position 10,523 of record JBKCVM010000046.1, on the reverse strand, counting down.
GGCTTCACTCGAATTTAACTTCTGGATTTTTCTTAGCCGCCTCTTCAATGCTGAACGTTTCCTTCATTTCAGCACTCAGCAAAAACCTTGCTGTTAGGTTGGTCGGGAAAAAACGCACGAGCTTGTTGTACTCCGCTACGCTTTCGATGTAACGGCGACGCGCTACTGCGATGCGGTTCTCGGTCCCCTCGAGTTGCGATTGCAGATCCCTAAAATTTTCATTGGCCTTCAGTTGAGGGTAATTTTCACTGATCGCCATTAGACGCCCGAGCGCCTGCGAGAGCTCGCCCTGCGCAGCCTGAAACTTCTGAAAAGCCTCGCGGTTCGAAAGGCTCTTTGCATCAATGGTCATCGACGTCGCTTTGGCCCTAGCATTTACGACTGCCTCGAGTGTTTGCGCTTCGTGTTTAGCATAGCCTTTAACGGTCGAAACCAAGTTAGGTACGAGATCAGAACGGCGCTGATACTGATTCAGCACTTCGCTCCAGGCGGCTTTGGAGTCCTCATCCAGGCCCTGAATGCGGTTGTAACCACAACTTGAAAGATGAGAACCCAGGACAAGCCAAACCAGCACCGGCCAACTCAGGAGCACACTCTTTAAACTCTTTTTCATGCACCCGATCCTAAAAGAATCAGGCGCGCAACTCAATCCACAACACGAGATTGATGCAGCTCTAGCACTTGTCCGCGCTTCCTGACCTTCATATTCAAGAACTCCACCGCTGAGCTAAACGCCATGGCAAAGTACAAGTATCCCTTAGGGAAGTGAAAACCCACTCCTTCAGCCACCAGCATCACGCCAATCATGAGTAAAAAGCTCAAAGCCAGCATCTTGAAAGTCGGGTGCCGGTGGACAAACTCTCCGATGGCCTTGCCAGAAAACCACATCACAGCCATCGCAATCAAATTGGCAGCAACCATGACCCAGAGACTCTGCACCATTCCGACAGCAGTAATCACCGAATCTAAAGAAAAAACGAGATCGAGGAGAACCACTTGTACGATCACCTGCCTGAACGCGCTGCGGGCGGATCCGACCGCAGTATTTTCTTCAGGACCTTCAAGCTTGTGATGGATCTCCATCGTGGATTTGTAGAGAAGAAAAATCCCACCCCCAAGAAGGATTAAAGCTTTTCCAGTAAACTCTACTCCTGCAGTCGTAAACAAGGGAGTCGTGAGGCGGGTGATCCAAGAAAGAAGAGACAAGAGCCCGAGGCGCATCACGAGCGCAAGAGCGATACCCAGTTTTCGAGCGGTCTCACGCTGATCTTGAGGAAGCCTGCTTGTCAGGATTGAAATAAAAATCACGTTGTCGACACCCAGCACCACTTCAAGGGCGGTCAGCGTGGCGAGACTCATCAAGATTTCCATAAGATCTCCTGTACAAAATTCACTAAAGACAGTGGGTACTTTCAGTCGACGCCCTCTGTCAATCAGGCGCAATGTTGCCTCTCGCCTCTCTGGAACAACCGCGATAGAGTCGTTCTCATGAAACAGCATGCACCCGGATTTTTGGCACTTGTCCAAACTGCAAAGAAATCGATTCAAGAAACCAATGTTGCCGAGATCTCGGCACGAATAAAAAATGGCGACTGCTTTCACTTTATTGACGTACGTGAAGACGACGAATGGCGCGAAGGCCACGCCAAAGGCGCTGTTCACTTAGGAAAGGGAGTCATCGAGCGAGATATCGAAGCGGAGATCCCAGATAAATCAGCTGAAATCGTACTGTATTGCGGCGGTGGCTTCAGGTCGGCTCTTGCCGCCGAGACCCTGATGCGAATGGGATACACTCACGTGGTGTCTATGGATGGAGGATTTAGAGCGTGGGCTGAGGCAGGCCTGCCCGTTGAGAAGTGAAACGCCAGCCAAGAGCCAGAGTCCCGTTAGAACGAGCACTCTCCAAGCTGGGGCTGGCCTCTCGAACTCAAGCACGAGAACTGATCCAGGAAGGAAAAGTAAAGGTCCACGGCAAGATCCAGCTAGATCCGCTTTTTCCGGTCACACCTGAAACTGCTGCGATCGAAATTGACCAAAAGCGTGCGCAGCCTGCTCGGCGCATCGTCCTCGCTTTTCACAAACCGCGTGGGACCGTTACCACCCGGCGCGACGAAAAGGCACGCAGGACAGTTTTTGACGCTTTGCCTAAAGAGTTCAATTCAGTCGCAGGCCTTCACTGCGTCGGAAGACTGGACCAGGCCACTACAGGACTCTTGCTCCTCACCAACGACACGAGACTCTCTTCATGGCTCACGGATCCTCAGTCTGCCATTGTACGAGTGTATGCAGTCACCGTGCGCGGAGAACTGACAGAAACCGAATGCCAGCGGCTCGAGCAAGGATTGGAAAGCCCTGTCGGAAAATTGCAGGCTCGCAAAGCAGTACTTAGAAAAGCCTCGCGTCGAGAGTCCCACCTTGAAATCGAGCTAGACGAAGGAAAAAACCGTGAAATCCGTAGGCTCTGTCTTGCGGTTGGCCACGAAGTCACAGCACTCAAACGTCTTTCGTTTGGTGGAATTTACTTAGAGAGTCTTAAACCCGGTGAAGCAAGAGAACTCACTGAAACAGAAATTGAAGTCGCATTTCCGGGCCATCCGCGCTCGACTACTTTAAAGTGACGAGCGAAATCGCCGGACAGATTGAGATATCGATCTGTGAAAGCGCCGTGCCGGCATCTTGGCCCGCAAGCTCGACCACAGGCCGATCATGCTCGCCCACAATCAGTGAAGCCTGCACAGCCCTGCCGTCAACGAAGACAGCAAGCGTCGCCGAATCCAACACCGACTCGGCCTTGAGCTCAAATCGAGTTTGGAGCAAAACTTGCGAGGTCGAAACGCTGGCAAGCCTGGCAAGACCAGAATCAAAATCGCCGGATCGAATATCCATCACAATGCTGTCCGGAAGCTGAGAGGCAAGCTGCAGGTAGCCATGACCGATCGAGTCCTCCCCCCACTTGCCGACAAACTGTGGCTCAGAATGCACCACAGCTCCAAAAGTAATCTTTCGGCCCGGTAAGGCACTTCGTATGGCTTCTAAAGTCGATTGGGGCGTGATCCCGCCGCAGTATTTTTTTATGGCGCGGTCTTCAAGTCCCAAAAGCGAATCCTTGAAATCCGGAGGCGACGTCATTCCATGTTGGCGGGGGTCAAAGCAGACTTCGTTTTCGTCGGCAACGAACACTACAGAAAGAGCCGCTCCGTCTCTAAAAAAACCTTGCGAACGAATTTCATTGAAACGCTCACCGGTCAGGCTTTTCTGCAGCGACAAGAAAAGGGCCTCGCCGTTAGTGGAAGCCCATTCCAACCGCGAGCGAGTGAGGCGGTCCTCCAGCTGGCTTACGATTTCGTCTTCAGAGCCCTGAGTGGGATCGAGCACCCGAGGGGCCTTGCCGCCATAAAAAAGCCTACCACTCCACTTGGATTTTCCGCCGTGCCCCAACATCACCGCAATTCGAGGATCAGCGCCCTTAGGCAGCCCGCGCAGGAAATGCGAAATGGCGCGAGCCAGCTTACGTCTCTCAAAGTGCAGTGAAAGCGATGCATCCGTCACAAACAAGAGATCGACCGACCGATTGAACTCTGCCTCCGGTTGAAAAAACTGCCAAGTCAGGCGCTCTACACCACTGCCGCAGGCCGGGGGTTTTGGAGCTGGAAAGCGCGAGGATTTTTCAAAAATCGAGACTTCTTTTCCGCAAGCTGAGAGGCCCGCAATTCCAACGAGGACGGCTAGAATCAGTCCTGAAAATTTTTCACTCTGGGCTACGCTCATCGTGTCCTCTCATTTTTGAAGAAATGATGACAATTTCAACTCGGCGATTTTGAGCATGAGCCCGGGCTCCCTGCCCACGATCCTGTGGGCGCGTGGCCCCAAAAGCCGCAACCTCGATTCGATCCGCAGGCACGCCAGCCTGAACAAAGAGCTGGCGCACTGACAGTGCTCGTTGAAGTGAAAGCGACTGATTGTAGCCCCAAGGACCCCGCAGATCTGAGTGCCCGTTGATCTCAATGGAGTTCCAAGATTTTGAAGAATCACGGAGGGTATCTGCCAACCGCGAGAGCGTTTCTCTAGACTCAGCACTGACCTCTGCAGAGTCGATTGCAAAATGGATTCTTGAGACATCCGAGACTTCTTTTAAGTCGTGCGTCAAGGCTCGGTAAGGCGCAGCCTGCTGGGTGGAGAGCCAGTCCGAGGTCCTTCTAAATGTGACCGGAAGGCCAACGCGCAGTCCTACCATTGCGCTCAGCAAGTCTCGGCTAGCGAGAGACATTTGAGTGATGGCCTCTGCCCAGAGCTGAAGCGAAAGCCCGCCCGCAACCCGCATGTCCAGGGTCGTGCGGGCACCCAAGTAAGGAGTGAACCGGGCCCCGCCCTCCACGGGACGGTAGCTCGTGTCGGTTCCAAAATTAACTGCCAGCACTGGACCAAGGGACCATCGCTCACCCAGCCTGAGGCGCGGACTCACATCCCAGCGAGCCGAGCGGATCTGGATCGCTACTGCTCGGCCATCGCGGCCGACTCCATTGCGTCGCCAAAACCCCCACCCCAACGAAGTATCCCACTCCCCGCGTCGAGTGCGACGTCCAATCGAAAGCGCTCCTAAAAACTGTTGGCCCGAGGGCAGCCCATCGAAGGCTGAGTCACTGAGAGCTCCGATTCCGAACCCCAACGCAGCATGGGCGCGGTAGCCCTGATCAGAAATCCCCACCTGCTCACTTGCTGCACGCCCGTCAAAAAACGAATCGGCCCATGCCGTTGCACTATGAAAGGCAACGACCCAAAGCCCCGCAAAAAGCCCACTGCGAAATGAACCCTCAAGGACGCTCCAAAAAAAAGGCATGCTCCCAGTATGGAGGGAGCGGGCGTCTCAAAAAAGCCTGAAAAATCTGCCGGGTCCAAGGAGTGCCATCACCCCGCAAACCACCGCCAGATTGAGGGCGTACTCATTACCTGGAGGATGATTCGTGATCAGATAGCCTCCGCCACGGTGCCCGATCGCTGCAGCAACCAGAAGGGTCACCATGCTGACGATAGCTGCTGGAACATAAAAAATTCCGAGAAAAAGACAGGTTCCACCCACGAGCTCGGCAAGCATCGCCATCCGCGCCTGGACCGCAGGAAACGGTACCCCCAGCGATCCCAGCCATTTTGAGAAGCCCGCAAGCGCCTCCGGTCCGCCAGGGCCTACGATCCCCAGTTTTCCGAGTCCGTGCACCACGAGGCAGGGCCCAATGAACACTCTCAAGATCAAAATAGCTGCATCCAAGCTCGTCATTCCAAACGGTAGATTCATGATGGCAGTCGCCTAACACGGGGGGTGGAGATGGGCCACAAACAACTGGATTCACCCGTGGGGACTTAACTTCCTTAACGAATATGAACGCGAGCTCTCAACCCACCTCACCACTCCAAAACGTGAAGAGGTGCACAGGTCGCCCAGTCCCTGCGCTGCTTGAGACTCTCGGGCAACACGAAGTGTACCCGCGGCGGATCAGAAAGCTCTACGATCATCCGCTGCGAGGGACCTGAATGATGTGAAAATGCCGCAAATCTCCCATTTTCAATGAAATCAGACGACCCAGGAGAGACTGAATGCTCATCGCCCGGAGTGGCCAACAGAGAGCCAAGCACCTCGAGCGAAGGAACATCAAACGGCCGGGAAACTTCAGTTGCTGGAAATACGGCGCGATGAATATCCCCCCATCGCAGCCAGGGCCCCCCCATCCTTGAAAGCCTATCTGCCGCGGCTTCAAGCGCTAGAGCCGCTTCATCAAAAAATGCACTACGAGCTTTTCCGTCCTTCTGAGTGGCGCGCGCGTATACCCACTGAGGATCCCCCAATTCCTTCATCCAGAGCCTGAAGAGCGCACATTCACGACACTCAAGTCCTGTTTGGAGGTCCCAACTTGCAAACCGCTCAACGAGTTCTGTCAAATGATCCGGCCTTGCTCCTCGGCCACGGAGTTGAGGCAAAATCACAGGGAGCAAAAAGCGCGCATCCACTGCCTGCACGTCACACTGGATAGTGCGAAAGCTCTCCACACTATGGCCGGTACTGTTTTGCTGCCTCAAGAGTTCCTCAATCCTAAAACCTCTGAACGACTCGGTATGAATGCTTCCCACCGACGTGCGTGCGTCAGCGTTCCACTGGAGCTGATTTGCAGTAGCAATCCAGCCGCGAGTCGGATTCACCACCTGCGGAACCGCATCCGAGCCCAGTACCGGCATCGGTGCAAGGTCCTGGACACCCACCACGGCCATTGTGCCCCGAGATGCAGCTCCCTCGGGGAGGCGACTCCGGTCGGGCAGCCTTCCAACTGCGCGATAGCCAATATTGCCTTGGGTATCTGCAAAAACATAGTTCCAGCTCGGAAGCCCCAGCTTCGATAACTGCGCATCCAACTGCCTGGCATCGCGCGCACGGGCAATCCGCCAAACCGGTCCAAGCTCCGAAGCCTGAACGTCAAAGCCGGTCCAACGCATGACCACGGCGTGATCTTGAAGGGGTGCCTCGATCGGCAGCACAGGCAAACCTCCCGGAAGTACCGAAGACTCGACCACTTCGAAGGTCTTCAAGAAAAAAGGAATCTTGAACCATCCCCACTTAAACCAGATCCACGGCCGTACTTTACGGGTCTTTAACCCCTGCCGCGGAACTAGCACCGCATCAGCCACGTCCACGTACGAATTGGTCAGGCCCCATGCAACCTGCTTTGAAGCACCGCTTGCCACAAACGGAACTCCTGGAAGTGAAGCCCCCATCACTTGACCGTCTCTCCAGCTCATCTGGACCCAGTGCCAGAAAGGAGGCGTCTTGAGCTGTAGGTGCGGGTCGTTGGCCAGGAGAGCCACTTTGGTTTTTGAGAGACGAGGCGCCACCACCCAGTTGTTGCTTCCTGTGGCTGAATCTTCGGGCTCAAACGGAAAAAGCGGATAGTTCTGAAGAGAGCCGCGGTCGCCAGAGCCCGAGGCGTACTCGCCTTTTTTTAAAATGGGAGTCTGCCACGGAAAATTCATCTCAAGCGGATGCCCCTGCCGCGCGTGACCGTCGGTGACGATGTCCTGCTCAAACGACCTGCGAGTCTGATCAAAAGACTGCAGCAGAGTCATGAGCACCGTATCGCGCGCAGTCCAAGGATCGTTAGCCCAGGTTGCGGTTGACTCTGCGTTCACCCCGCGTGCGTAGCCTTCCAGCCAGCGCCGATCCTCATCCGGGAGCCGTGCGGCCAGTCGCGTTGCGCGCTCTTCAAGCTCAAGGAGACGGAGCACGAAATCGCCCTTAATAAACGAAGCGCCTAACTCTTCGGCAAGCCTTCCTCGCGCCGTCTGGCGCAGGATGCGCATCTGCTCGGAGCGAAAGCGCGAGTGCACCCGTCCAAAGCACTCAAAGTGCTCTTCAAAATTGCCGGTACTTGCCCGAACCACGCCAGGCGGCACGACTTCAATCTGGCACACAGGCTGCGCCGCAGGCGCCGAAACAGCCCGCGTCATCACAACCACAAGCCCAAAAACAGCAAAGACTCTTTGACTCATCCATTCCATCGCAAAGCTCCGAAAGCTTAAAAAGCCTTAAGAAACCTTACTCGCTCCCCGAAGAACTTCCAAGTTTGTGTTGCCGCTTGTCAGCCGTTCAGTGTAGCGAAAAAACTAAGGGGGAGTTTTCATGCTTCATTCGAAATTTTTACTGGGTCTTGCGGCCACTCTTTTAGCTTCGAGTTTATCGGCTTGCGGAAAAGTAGGACCTCACTCGGTAGAAGTGATTCCTCAGCAATCCTTCGAGATTGTCATCCCTTCTTCAAAGACAAAAACAATCTCATTTCAGACCGGACAAAAAGTGAATGTTTTGGCTACCTATTTTCCTTCTTCGAAAAAAATGGAGATCGAAATCGGCGCAGAAAAAATTGTTTTTAAAAAGACACGACTCAACGAAAAACAAGGGGAGCTCAATTCAGATCCCAATTCTTCTGGCGTCCGCACCACCTCAGGAGAATCGTTGGGATTGTTTTCAAAAAGCACTCTGAGATGCAACCCAGACTGCGAAAGAGTGACTCGCGACATCAGAAATGAGCAGTGCGTCTACTACGTGACCGAATACGAAGAGCGTTGCCAGTGGGAGGACGGACGCTACCTCTGTCACACCGTGCTGGTGCGGCGCCCCAAACAAGGGATGCATAGTGTCGAATACGTTCTACGTACCAAGACCTACGATATCAGCGGATCCATCTACGGAGACAAGCAAGGCGTATTGGCTACGACTTCTTCTGAGGTTGTAGAATCAGAGCAAGAGGTAACGCCCCGCAGTGTTTGCAGCTAAACACTTGCTCGAGATTCAACAGTTGCCGGGTCCACCTCTCATTGGTAGCAATTCTTTATGAGAATCAAATCGTTTGCTGGCGTGGTTGCTCTTTCACTGATGGCTTGGGCCTGTGCTGGACCGATGATTGCCTCGGATGCCCACGCCCTGGGCAATGGACGAGCTTTGCCTGAACTCAAGACAGTTCCGTACGTGGACCTCACCCGCTACCTCGGCAAGTGGTACGAGATCTCGGCTTTTGAGCTCTGGTTCGAAAAAGGCTGCAAGGGAGTGACAGCCCAGTACTCGCTTCTTCAAGACGGACGCATTCGAGTCATCAATAGCTGCTTTCAAGGCTCGTTAGACGGCAAGCTCAAGATCGCTAACGGAAAAGCTAAGGTGGTCGATACAACTACGAACGCTAAGCTGAAAGTTTCGTTTTTCTGGCCGTTCTCAGGCGACTACTGGATCATCGACCTGGGAGAAAATTACGAGTACGCAGTGGTGGGCTCGCCAGACCGCAAAACCCTCTGGGTGCTCAGCCGTGCTCCAACGATCGACCCCACCACTTACGCAGGGATCTTGGACCGCGCCTCGGCTCAGGGATTTGATGTGAGCAAGCTGAGGTTGATGGAGCACTAAGGTGTTCTGCGGCTCGGTGGCAACACCGGGCCGCTTTTTTTATCTGCATTTTTTCGCGCACTCCTTTTGCACCTGCGATTCTTCATATGAATACCCCTTCAAACCCAAACCGAAATCGTATTCTCGCTCGAATCTCTGCTGGTCTCTCGCTGCTTGGTCTAGGCGCAATCACGATGTACTTTCTCGATCCCAAGTCCGGCCACCGCAGGCGAGCCGTAGCTCGAGAGCGCGCCCGGCATTACAGTCGCCAAGCGGCAAACCAAGCGCGTGCTTTTTCACGTAATGGTGCTCAGCGGGCTCGTGGACTTGCGCATCAGGCAAGCGAGCTCCTTTCTGCCGTGGGGCTTTTTCAGGGGCTACTGCGTCGCCCGGCGCCCAGCGATGCAAAACTTCAGGCTCGAGCACTCTCAAAAATGGGAAGAATACCTCACCGCGAACCGCGTACTTTCGACATTCAAGCTCACGATGGGATTCTCACCGTCACAGGCACAATCACTGATGACGAATACGAACGCCTCTCCAAGACTTTGCGAAAAATCCCTGGAGTCAAAAAGATCGATCGTCAGCTTTCAGTTGGTGATGGGCAAGCCGTGAGCTAGGCCAACGCCTGCTCAAGATCACGGATCAAGTCTTCAGCGCTCTCAAGACCCACAGAGAGCCGGATCAATCCGTCAGTGATCCCGCACTGGGCCATGAGTGCCTCGTCCATCTCCGAGTGAGTCATCGTTTTAGGGTGCTCAATGAGCGTCTCCGTTCCTCCGAGGCTCACGGCCAAGTGCGCAACCTGTACCCGATTGAGTACTTCAAAAGCCTTCTTTTTACCGCCCTTGACCTCAAACGACATCACCGATCCAAAACCAGTAATTTGATCGTTCTGCACACGCGCCTGCGCTGACGCTTCGACTACTACCCCTGGATACAGGACTTTCTGCACCTGGGGATGCCCCGCCAGAAAGCGCGCAACTTCAAGAGCACGAGCGGCCTGCGACTCCATACGGATCTTCAGCGTTTCAAGTGAGCGCATGATCTGCCAGCACACAAACGGCGACCCCATCGTTCCCAAAAAGCTACGATAAACGTTGATCTCTCCGATCAACTCAGCCGACCCCATCACCGCTCCAGCAATCAAGTCGCTGTGGCCGCCGATAAACTTGGTAGCACTGTAGACCGAGAGGTGTGCTCCGCACTGGATTGGCCTCTGAAAGACGGGGCCCAGCATCGTGTTATCCACCACAAGCATCGCTCCCGATCTAGCGCGGTCAATTTCAGCACGAACGGCCTGGATACCAGTATTGGTGAGGCTCGGATTTGAAGGAGTCTCTACAAAGATTACTTTAATCTTACTCCCCTCTGATGAAGCCAAAAGCTTGGCAATCTCGGCCGGTGCGCTGTCGCCCGCGTTTACAGGAATAGCCCTCACCTGAAACTGCGGCAGCATCTCTTTGAGAAAGTGAGCGGTGCCGCCATAGACTGGAACCGTGTAAACAACGACATCGCCCGGCTTGCAGAGGGCAAGAAACGTAGTGGTGATGGCCGCCATCCCAGACGCAAAAACTGACGATTTTTGCGCACTCTCACAGAGCTTGAACCT
>JBKCVM010000045.1:0-4302 GCA_046317855.1 Oligoflexia bacterium | reverse complement strand
GTGAACTGCTCTGCGTTCAACGAAAACTTATTGGACAGCGAGCTTTTTGGTCACGTCAAGGGAGCGTTTACTGGCGCCATTCGTGATAAGAAAGGCCTGTTTGAGGCTGCTGACAAGGGGACGCTCTTTCTGGACGAAATTGGCGATATGTCGCCGACTATGCAGGTGAAGCTCCTGCGTGTTCTTCAAGAGGGAACGCTCACTCCAGTCGGAGGCACTGAGCAGCGAAAAGTAGATGTACGTGTCGTTGCTGCGACCAACAAGGATCTGAAAGAAATGATCGAACTCGGAACGTTCCGAGAAGACCTCTATTATCGCATTAACGTGATCAACCTGGTCGTGCCGTCGCTCCGCGACCGAAAAGAAGACATTCCTTTGCTTGTGGATCACTTCGTGGCTCGAGGCTGCAAAGAAAAAAACGTGGCTCTCAAGGTGTTTGCCAAGCGGGCAATGGAGAAAATTTACGACTATCCGTGGCCCGGCAACATCCGCGAGCTTGAAAATGAAGTCGAACGCGTGCTGGTTTTGAGCGGAGATGACACCCGTATTCCGCCCGAATTACTCTCGCAGCGCATCCGAGATTGGGGTGAGAGTGCCAAGGTCCAGGGTGTTCGTGTGGCTGGTAAGCTGAAAGATGCGATCGATGAGCTTGAAAAGACCATGATCAAAGAGGGCCTGAGGCGTACTAACTTTAACAAATCTCGGCTCGCCAAGGAGCTGGGTATTTCTAGGGCCGGCCTGATCATGAAAGTCGATAAGTACGGCCTAGATAAGCGCAAAATCCCAAGGGGTGGGGCCTCTGACGAAGGCGCGGCCTAATCGAGCGGAGTTCGTTCCCAGTTAGCCCATTTTAGACGGTATCTCCTCTGTTGAGATGGCCGGAGAAATGAGGTTTAACCCGGGGAATGAAAAATACCCCTAAGTCCCCTGAGTGCCGGGCCCAAGCCCTCCGCCGGGAGCTCGAAGACCGCGAGCGCCTCGCAGAGCTGGGCGGAGGCGAAGAGCGCATTGCCAAGCAGCATGCTTCTGGAAAACTCACTGCCCGCGAGAGGATCGATCTGTTGTTGGATCCTGGAAGCTTCGTGGAGCTCGACAAGTTCGTCACCCACCGGTGCACGGACTTTGAAATGGAGAAGCAGAAGTTTCTAGGGGATGGGGTTGTCACTGGGTTTGGCACCATTGGCGGCCGGAAGGTGTATCTCTTTTCGCAGGACTTCACCGTTTTTGGCGGTAGTCTCTCGGGAGCGCACGCTGCCAAGATCTGCAAGGTCATGGATCTTGCTCTCAAGAGTGGAGTTCCGGTCATCGGGCTGAACGACTCGGGAGGTGCTCGTATTCAAGAGGGCGTCGAATCATTAGGGGGCTATGCCGAGATCTTTTGGCGAAATACCCAGGCCTCGGGCGTGATTCCGCAGATCAGCGTTATTTTGGGCCCTTGCGCGGGTGGTGCCGTTTACAGTCCTGCGATCACTGACTTTATTTTCATGGCCGAGGCCAACTCGTACATGTTCGTGACGGGCCCAGATGTGATCAAGACAGTCACGCACGAAGAGGTCACCAAGGATGCGCTTGGTGGCGCCGAGGCGCATATGGAAAAAAGCGGGGTCTGCCATTTTGTGAGGCCCGATGAGCGCGCCTGCTTGCATTCGGTGCGTCAGCTCATGGGTTATCTTCCCTTGAACAATCTGGATGAGCCGCCGACTCGGCCCACGCAAGACCCGATGGATCGCCCCTGTTCGGCAATTGCGGCTGTAATGCCCGAGTCGCCCAATCAGCCCTATGACATCCGCGCAATCATTTCAGACGTCGTGGATGATGGCGAGTTCTTGGAGGTGCAGGCCGGATACGCCCCCAACATTGTCGTTGGGTTTGCTCGTCTTGCCGGCAAGACGGTCGGGATTGTGGGCAATCAGCCTGCCCATTTGGCCGGCTGTCTAGATATCAATGCGTCGGTCAAGGGCGCTCGCTTTGTGCGCTACTGTGACGCCTTTAATGTTCCGCTCGTGACCTTTGTCGATGTTCCAGGGTTTTTGCCAGGTACCTCTCAGGAGTACGGCGGTATTATCAAGCATGGAGCTAAGCTCTTATACGCCTATGCCGAGGCAACGGTGCCTAAGCTCACGGTGATCACTCGGAAGGCTTACGGCGGCGCTTACGATGTGATGGCCTCCAAGCACATTCGAGCGGACTTCAATTACGCCTATCCCACCGCAGAGATTGCAGTGATGGGGCCTGAAGGCGCGATCAATATTTTGTACCGAAAAGAGATTGCCGATGCGCAGGCCGCTGGAAGAGTTGTAGAAGAGCGCGCAAGGCTCGTGGAGCTCTACCGCAAGACCTTTGCAAATCCGTACAAGGCAGCTGAGCTGGGTTACATTGACGAGGTGATCGCGCCTGAAGACACCCGCAGGCTTTTGATTCAAGGTCTCAGAATGCTCGAGGGTAAACGCGAGCGCGGGCCTTCACGTAAGCACGGGAACATTCCGCTATGAATAGCTCTCTAAAACCACTGGGAAAGGTTCTGATCGCAAATCGCGGAGAGATTGCCATCCGCATCGCTAGAACAGCCAAAGCGCTCGGTTTTAGTACGGTGGGGCTCTATTCGGATGCGGACCGTTTTTCGGAGCATGTGCGTGCCTGTGACGAAGCGGTGTATCTAGGGGGATCGGCTCCGGCCGAGAGCTACCTGAACGTAGAGAAAGTGATCGCAGCGGCCAAGCAGGCTGGGGCCACCTACGTACATCCGGGCTACGGATTTTTGAGTGAGCGTCCTCACTTTGTCGAAGCGTGTGAAAGAGCAGGCCTGGTTTTTGTTGGTCCCTCAGCCGAGAGCATGCGTCTGATGGGTGACAAAATCACCGCCCGTTCGACTGTGGATTCGCTTGGAGTACCACGTGTTCCTGGGAGTAAAGGAGCAGTCAAAGATGCGGCCGAGGCAGCTCGTTTTGGTCGAGAGGTGGGATTTCCGATTCTGCTCAAGGCCACTGCGGGGGGCGGAGGTAAGGGCATGCGTCGTGTGGACAAGGAGTCCGAAGTAGAGGCGGCCCTTGCTGGGGCTTCACGCGAGGCGTTGGGCGCATTCGGTGACGGTTCGATGTATGTCGAGAAGCTGGTGCTGAAACCCCATCATGTAGAGATTCAGGTTTTTGGTGACGGGAAGGGGGGTGCGATCCACTTGGGTGAACGGGAGTGCTCGATTCAGCGCCGCCACCAAAAGGTCTGGGAAGAGTCTCCTTCTCCGATATTAGAACGCTTTCCTGAGACCCGGGTGAAAATGTGCGATGCAGCCATCCGGGTCGCCTCTCACGTTAAGTATGCCGGAGCGGGAACGTTCGAGTTCATTGTCGACGAGGACGGCAATTTTTACTTTTTGGAGATGAATACCCGACTTCAGGTCGAACACCCGGTCACTGAGTTCGTGACCGGAGTAGATCTCGTGGCATGGCAACTCTTGCTTGCGGCCGGAAAGCTCAAATTTCCGGAAATTCCAGCACGAAAGGGAAGCGCCATCGAAGTCAGGCTCTATGCTGAGGATCCGCACCACTTTTTACCGGCTCCTGGACCGATTGGGCACATTGCGCTCCCTCATGGACCCTTTGTTCGGGTCGATACATCGTTTACGGGTCCAGGCGAGGTCAGCCTTTTTTATGACCCAATGATTGCAAAAATTTGTGTCTGGGCGCCGACACGGGAGGCGGCCATCGGTAAGATGAGGGTTGCGCTCGATGAAACGCGAGTTGAGCCGCCTAAGAAGGCGGACGGGACGGCAGTCGGTTCATTGAAGACGAATCTCTCGTTTTTGAAACGCCTTTCTCGCAACGAGGCAGTGCTGCGTGGAGATACTCCCACCGACTTGATTACCAACCATCCGCAGCTCACTGACCCTGAAATCGGACCCGAGGGGCTGTCGATGGAAGCTGCTGTGGCGAGCTCTCTTTACCAGCTGATTGAAGAACTTGAGGCCGATGTTCCATCGGAAGCTGGAGCAAGCGGTACTCAGAATGCAGGAGCATGGCGGATTGCCGCTCGAAGAGAAGGGGTGCGCTCATGAGCGCTACACTCACGGGAAAGTTGGGAGCCTGGGACCTTGAGTGGCTCTCGGTGCCACGCGGGCTCCAAGGCCAGGCCCGCGTGAGAATCTCTGGTAAAGAGTATCCGGTTTCTTGGCGCAAGGATCCGCAGGGTGTTTGGGTAGAGTTTTCGCACGGTGTTTTTGGGTTCGATCTGCTTGCCGAGAAGGACGAGGATGGAAAGATCACCTACCGACTGAAGTCGAGACAGGGCGTGGAGCATGCCGTGGGA
>JBKCVM010000044.1:0-6021 GCA_046317855.1 Oligoflexia bacterium | reverse complement strand
CTTCAAGACAGCAAGCATGGCGAGCCGGTTCTGAGCCCGGGTACTGATTGGAACGAGTGCGACCAAGTCTGTGGAGCTTTGGCGCAGGATTTTTGCGGAAGACACTCTGGGTAACGGAGACAGGGCCACATCCAGATGAGCTCTCTCAAAAAGATCTCTTGCCTGGAAGAGGTTGGGGACGTGCCAGAGTTCGATAGTAGAAATTGGAGAGGGATGGGGATGCCTTGGGTTTGGGACCATGAGAGTACGCAGTCCGGGTCTTGAGTCCTTCAAGATCATTCGCCCCAGAAAGGCCATTTTTTCTGGCTCAAACCCGTAGCTCTTTGCATGAGTCAGGGCTAAATCACCACGCGCTGGCATCAGTTGGTGTTTTAAAAACTTGATTCGAAAAAGCGGATCTGGACGCACGAGCTTTACTTCAAAGATCCTCTCAGAGAGGGCGCGAACGCCCGGAAGCAGAGGAGTTTCTCTCAGGTGATAGGCCATGGCTCCTTCGAGATTTTCTAGTTCGAGAGGAACTTTAGAAACCTCTGGGGCAAGGGCTCTTAAAATTCCATCAACGCAGTGTTGAGCAGTCAGCGGAGCACCATCGCTCCAGAAAACTTGAGATTTGAGTTTGAAAGTCCAAGTCCTAAAATCATCCGAGGCATTTTCTGACTCAACGAGATCTTTCTCGAGCATCCCTTGGGGATCCAGTCTGTAGAGTCCCCTCTGCACCGCCGCGACCACTGGGGTTGGCAATGTTCCCTTGTCCTGGTTCCAGTCCCAGCTGGATCCCCAGGTTTGAACTTGAATTCGGACCCGACCTCCCGAGGGTGGACGGTGAGGGGTCTGCTCTCTGGGGCCTCGGTTTGCTCCGAAGCCTAAGGGTCCTAAGAACAAAAATAAAAGAACGCTGATGGTGCTGAACGCAATGGAGCGCATGTGCAAAACGATAGCAGTCTTGCAGGCTGAAGTGGAGCCAGAGTGTCCCTGCTTTAGAGTGAGGGCCAAAAGGAGCGATTGAGGGGCATGCCTGACCTGGCACAGGGGCTGCAATGATCTCAACTTGCGTCAGGCTGCTGCAGCGTAGGGCTGTACGTAAGCAGGAATTTAGGGGGCAGACCTGAACGTCCCAAATCCACTCTTCAGGCCTTAGCGCCTGTCTTTACTTGCCTGCCATTTGCGGCTGGTCCCCTTCGGGGGGCCAGCCGAATCCAGGGCAAACCCACCTCGTAGGGCAAGAGGGCCTCGCAGTTTTTGAAGAGGAATCTTGAGCCAAATTTTTTCGACCCGGTCAGGGTGGCAGGCTAATGCTTCGACTGAGGTCCGTTGCTTTTGTCCTGAAGGCCGATTCAGGGCATCGCTGACTAAGAGCCGCGCATGGGCAGAGGGAAGTGATTCTTCTTTTTTTACAAAACCTGAGTCAGCAAGCCAAAGGTAAGAAAGCTTGAGCCATTGGCGTTCTGAGCCCAGTCCCTTAGAGAACTTTGCAAACCATCCGCCCGGAATTTCTGCAGGAAATGAAAAATGGCACCAGTCTCCACCGCTTGAAAGCGGACAACGTTCCCGGTGTGGGCAGGGACCAACGGGGGTAAGGGCAAACTCTTCAAGAAGCAGATCTCTGAGTTGGCTCAGGGACTGGGAAGTGTTCTTTGCTGCAGGTTCGATGGCCAGGACCCCAACGCGCGGATTTTTTTCAAAAAGCTGGGCGATCGCCTCGGCCTGATGGTCGCGTGCCTCATTCAAAACGTGCCCCAGTAAGTAAAAATCTGCGTTGTCGTTGGACTTTGCGTGATGACGAGCCCATTCTTGCCAGCGCTGGACTTGCGTCTCGATGCGCACTTTGCCTCGGAGCTTTGGAAAGCCTTGGGTCAGAGCCTCCAGAAGGAGTGCTCCTTCTTTGAGAATAGTGGATTGTGAATCGACTGCAGTGACATGAATCTCCGGAATCGTCTCAAGATGATCTTGAATCCATAGAATGAAAGCGATCGAGGCGGTGAGGGGGCCTGCTCCCAAATCAACGACGTGCAGGGTGCCTTTTTGCGATGCGGCATGAAGAGCTTTGAGCAAGAAAGCACTGTGTCTCTCAAAGACCGCAATAAATTTGGCAGCCTGGAGTGGAAGAAAATAGAGAAGGTAACCTGAACGAAAGCGGGGGTGTTCAAAGTAACGCTGCAGTGCGCGACCTCGGTCTTGAGTAAAGATCTCCGAGAGTTCGTCGATGCCTTTAAAAAAGAAATGGGCGTCGTCTTCGTTGAAGGGCTTTCCCTTCCAGCTGGGGCGGGGACTGTAATGATCCTTAACCCACTGCGTCAGTTTTTGGTCCATGAACCATTTCCAGCTTTTTGGAAAAGCCACCTGCGACGGAAACTCCACTGAGAAATGAGGGGAAGACTGGGATGCAAACGGCACTTGGGACATAGCTTTGCCATGCTACACTCAAACTGAGGATGAAGCCTACTCCGAGTTTAGGAAAACTGGACCTGAGCAAGACCTTGTGGAGAGCCGAAAACAGGCGGTTCTGGCAGTTTTTTTGTCCTTTTTGCGGAATCACTCGAAGACTTGCCCTTCATCCCCGTCCCCAGCCCCGGCATTTGGTGCAAGTGATCCTAGCCGCGGCATTTGTGACTGCTTTGGCTTGGCCGTTTTTTGGAATCAAAGGTTTCGTGGTGTTCTTTCCGTTCTGGATTGCTTTTGAGGTGATGTACCGCATCAGAGTCCGAGCAGAAATGTCCTGCCGTGAGTGCGGTTTTGATCCCTACTTGTATCTTTCGGATTTGCCGAGGGCTCGAAAACAAATGGAAGACTTTTGGAAACAGAAAATTCCTCCAAAAGAGCCTGAAACTCCCGTCGCGCCTTGACAGCCTGAGGGGGCCGACCTAAGCCTGGCTTCATGTCAGTCAATAAAGTGATTTTGCTGGGTCGTCTGGGGCAAAACCCCGAGGTTCGTCACACTCCCTCTGGCGCGTCTGTTGCCAACTTTAGCCTCGCCACCAACGAAACTTGGATGGACAAAAACGGGCAAAAGCAGGAGCGGACCGAGTGGCATCGCATTGTAGTGTGGGGAAAGCTTGCGGATCTTTGCGGCCAGTATCTGGCCAAGGGACGCCAGGCCTATGTTGAAGGCCGCCTGCAAACGCGTCAGTGGCAGGACAAAGACGGACAGACCAAGTACACGACTGAGGTGCAGGCCCAAACAGTCCAGTTTCTCGGCGCCCAGGCTGGGGCCGGTGCAGGCCAAGGGGTTGGCCAAGGGGTTGGCCAAGGGGCTGCAATGGGAGCTTCAAGTCAGCCCAGTTACTCTGAGCCTCAGGGCATGGAGCCAGGGCGCGGTGAACCTTCATTTACTGAAGACGATATTCCGTTCTGATCGGCGAGCTGAGCCGACTCATGCGGTCACTGATTGTCATTCCGACGTATAACGAAATCGAAAACATCGCTCCACTGATTGAGGCGGTGCTGAGAGTTGCGCCGCAGTCCTTGGAGATCCTCGTCGTGGATGACGGATCTCCGGACGGAACGGGTGCGATGGTGGATACCATTGCCGCAAGTCAGCCCAGAGTGCATGCTTTGCATCGGGCTGGAAAGATGGGGCTGGGCACGGCGTACGTAGCCGGGTTTAAGTGGGGCCTCGAAAAGGGCTTTGAGTGCATCATTGAGATGGATGCCGATTTTTCGCACGACCCCAAGTATTTGCCCACGATGCTTGAGCGCCTGGAGAACTATGACTTTGTCATTGGCTCACGCTATGTTCCGGGCGGTGGAACTGTGAACTGGGGACTGGGTCGCAAGATCCTGAGTCGGGGCGGAAGTCTTTACTCACGGTTGATTCTTGGCGCTCCGATTCGGGACTTTACGGGCGGCTTCAATGGTTGGCGGCGGGGAGTTCTTGAGTCTGTGGATCTGGGCTCACTGCGTTCGGACGGCTATTCGTTTCAGATTGAGCTCAAGTATCGGGCCTTTCGGCGAAGGTTTCGTTTTGTCGAATTTCCGATCGTTTTTGAGGACCGAAAAGTCGGAAAATCCAAGATGAACCGAAGGATCGTGATTGAAGCCCTGGGAAGGGTGTGGAGCTTTCGGTTTAGGCCTCAGCCCTTACTTGACCCTAAGTCCCTCTCTTGACTAAACTTTTGGCCATGCGCCGATCCATTTGGCTAGAAAGCCTTGGGCTGTTTCTCCTGCAGTGGAGTTCACTCAGTGCTTTTGCTTCAGACGTGGTGACCACAGCCATCTTGGTCGACAAGAAGACCAATACTCTTCAAATAGTTGAGTATCGTGAAGGCGCTTACAAGCCCGTTAAGTCGTATCATGTCACGCTGGGCAAAGTGAAAGGCGACAAAGAAAACGAAGGCGACCTCAAAACTCCTGAGGGCATCTACACTTTCAAAACCTTTCTGACACCGCCGTCGCTCAAGCCCAAGTTTGGCAAGATGGCGTTCTATATCGACTATCCCAACACTTATGATCGGATGGCAGGTCGGACGGGATACGACATCATGTTGCATGCTACCGACACTCCCGAGAGGCTCAAACAGAACTTTGATAGTGAAGGGTGCATTGTTCTTGAGAACGAACAGATCCGTGAAGTGAAGCCGTTCATCCGCTTAGGTTTAACTCCCATTTTGGTGTTTCCGGAGCTGGGCGACCAATACCTGAAACCAGGACAGGACCCCAAGCTCAAGGCGTTTTTTGAGGGTTGGATCAAGTCTTGGGAGAGCAAAGATATCGAGAATTACATTTCACACTATCACTCTGATTTTTCTGCGCAGGGCAAGGATAAGCCTCAGTGGAAAGTTTACAAATCAAACCTTAATGCGCGGTACGACACCATTCGGATTGGTCCAGAGGATGTGCGGTACTATCAGCACCCCAAATACACGATGATCACTTTTACCCAGAATTATCATTCTCGGCTAAAGGGGGGCGGTCAGGGTCACCGGTCGCGCGGAACCAAAATTTTGTACGTTGCCGAAGAAGCGGGCCAACCCAAGATCGTCGCTGAGACTTATACGACCCTGATGTGGTAATCGCCCAAACCATGGAAAAGACCATGGATACCCTGATTGTGGGCGGCGGATTGATCGGAAGTTCAGTGGCATTGCACTTGGCTCGTCTGGGAGTCCGAAACATTCGGGTGGTCGATTTTGATCTTGAGGGCTCCTTGAGCAGCTCCGAGCTCAATGCGGGCGGAGTCCGTGCCACTTGGGGGCAGCCCATTAATATCCGCATGTCTCAGCTTTCGATCGATTATTTTGCTCAGCATTCGGACGAAGTGGGTTACCGACCCTGCGGTTATCTCTGGCTCAAGACGCCTGAAACCTTGCCTGCCGCCTTAAAGTCTCGCGAGCTCCAGCAGTCCATGGGCTGGGAAGTGCAGGCTTGGGATGTGGCTGAGCTCCGGCGACGTGTGCCTTTCATTGATAAAACCGATGATCTTGCGGGGGCAGTGTTTGCGCCTCGCGACGGTCTGGTGAATCCTAATTTGCTAAAAAACCACTATCGAGCCAAAGCGCGTGAAATGGGCGTCGTCTTTGAGGACCGAACTTGGGTAGGCGGGGCCATGCGCAAGAACGGAAAATGGATCGTACACGCGCGTCAGTTGCATTCGCCTGCTTTTCATGAAGCCAAGTTATCCGTTTTTGCGGGACTTCCCGAGATGGAAGGGCTTCCGTGGACGACGATTTCGTTAGAGGCCGATCGAGTGGTTAACTGTGCAGGGGCGTGGGCTCCAAAGCTTGCTTCGATCCTGGGTTACGCTTGCCCGTCTCAGCCGGTTCGGAGGCAGGTCTGTATCTTTGACGCGCGCGGAGTGGATCTGACTCCTTACGGGATGATTGTCGATCCGAGCGGAGTGTATTTTCATCCTGAAGCGACCAATGGTCTGGCAGGATTTGCCACTCCGGGAGAACCCCCTGGTGTGAATTACGAGTACGACGGTGAACGTTTTTTTGAAGAGTCCATTTGGCCTGCGCTCTTTGAGCGCTCCACCGGATTTGAGCAGCTCAAGCACCTGACGGGGTGGGCTGGGCTCTATGAAGT
>JBKCVM010000043.1:0-4925 GCA_046317855.1 Oligoflexia bacterium | reverse complement strand
ACGCCAAGCTCTTTGAGGCTTTTTATACGAACGATCGAAAACAAAAGGAGGTCATAGATATCGACAAAGTAGCCAGCGGCAGTGACGGCAATCAGTGAGAGAGGGTTTTGCATGGGTAGTGCTCGGCAGGGGTATCTCATGGGTTGGGTGGGACCTTCAAATTTTGCTTAAGAATAGGGGAGAGTGGACCGAAACAGGTTTTGGATGGCTACCTCCCGAGCGCGAGCTTTTGGCTGCGGCCTGGTTTTGCTGATGACGGGCGCGCTGGAGCAAGGCGCGGCCCTGGCAGGACAGCTTGCTTATCCTGCGATCGAGGTTGGCTATCGGATTTTTAACGGTCCAAACCAGAGCAGCGGGGGGGCAGGAAATCTCTCGGGTTCAAACGGTTATCTTTTCAATTTTAGGGCCGAGCAGCGCCGGGGAGCCCTGCGTTTCAATGCGGCTGCGCAGTTTGAAATGGCCTCTGGCAGCGCGGGAGTTTCTGCTCCGACTGCGTCCGATTCGTACCAAATGTACGGAGCTTCATTTTTGCCGGGCTGTTACGTTTATCCGTTCCAAGAAGGCAGGATTCAGCCTTTTGCCGGGGCTTCGGCCATCTTGGGTTGGTACACGATGAACCTCAATGAGGCCTACACCCAATCTTTGAGTATGGGTTATGAAGTCAGTGCGGGCGTGGATCTGCGCTTTAGAACTGGAAATGCGCTGACTTATCGAATCAGGAGCGCGTATGCCTCCCATTCGGCAACTGTGGGAGGAAATGCCCAAGGGGTGAGTCTTTCTGCATTTATTTTTAGTCTTGGAATTGCCTACTAATTTAGTTTTTGCGCGCTGCGCTACAGTGTCCAGAAGGTGTCTTTATAAGACTCTCAAAGGCCAATTTCTCTTATTCTCCTCGAGCACTTAACGCACTCTGATACAACCATTCGTAGTGTGCCGGCATAAGGCACACCACAATAGATTGTGGTGTGCTTTGACAAAGCTGCAAACTCCAAGCAGCCTAAAAGCATCAGGAAGATGTCGCCTTCAATGCAGTGAGCTCAGGATGAGCAAACCCAGGTTGAGGCAAAAGAAGTGACGACGGGCCCCAAAGAGTTTTAGAAAGTCCGAACCGCTCGTTTCTTTGTGTGTGAGTTTTTGGGGCAGCAAAGCGTGTCTCAAGCTAACCGGTCATGTAACTGAAAGGACCCAAGAATGGGTCCAAAGGAGGGTCCAAGACTGGACCCAAGAAAGGGAAGAGGAAGCACTTTTCATGAGCCAGATCCAGAATCAGCAGAACCTCCAGATCAACACCAAGCAGGCCCGCAAGCGGAGTGTCAAAACGGGGCCTTCGGCGGGCCTCTCTGCAAAAGACCTGATGGCTCCGGCAAATGCCGATACCGTGGCGATGAAGCGCCATTTTACCGAAGCGGGCAAGAATCCGTTGGATGCCGTGGCCTATGTAAAATCTTCTTCTAAGATCAAGGACACCGACGGCCGCACGGTTTTCGAAATGAAGGACGTCGAAGTACCTGCGGATTGGTCGCAGCTTGCAGTGGACATTCTGGTGTCCAAGTACTTTCGCAAAGCAGGTGTTCCCGATACCGGCCACGAAACTTCAGTGCGCCAAGTGGTGGGGCGCGTTGCGCACACTTTGCGTGTTGAAGGCGAAAAGGCTGGATACTTTAGCGATTCCGACGCGCAAGCCTTCGAAGACGAGCTCTCTTATCTTCTGATTCACCAGATGGGTGCCTTCAATTCGCCCGTATGGTTTAACTGCGGTCTCTATCATGCGTATGGAATCGAAGGTTCGGGCGGCAACTACGCTTGGGATCCCAAGTCGATGCGTGTCGTAGAAACAACCGATGCGTACTCGCGCCCTCAGTGTTCGGCCTGCTTCATTCAGTCGGTGGATGACGACTTGATGTCGATTTTTCAGTTGGCAAAGAACGAGGCCCGACTCTTCAAGTACGGCTCAGGGACAGGTACGAACTTCTCGAACATTCGCGCGGCAAACGAAAAGCTTGCCGGCGGCGGAACCTCCTCGGGCTTGCTCTCGTTCCTCGAGGTGCTGGATCGTGGCGCAGGTGCAACCAAGTCCGGCGGCACCACCCGTAGGGCTGCAAAGATGGTCTGCTTGGATATGGACCATCCTGAAATCATGGATTTCATTACTTGGAAGAGCCGCGAAGAAAAGAAAGTCGCTGCCCTGATTGCGGCAGGTTACTCGTCGGATTTTAACGGCGAAGCTTACCGTACGGTGGCCGGCCAAAACGCTAATAACTCCGTGAGAGTCAGTGATGCCTTTATGCAGGCCGTGGAGCAGGGCCAGAAGTGGGAAACCCGTGCCCGCACCACCGGTGAAGTCATGGCCACCTACGAGGCCCGCAATCTTTGGAAGATGTTAGCCCAAGCCGCGTGGGCCTGTGCTGACCCTGGCGTACAGTACGACACAACGATCAACGACTGGCATACTTGCTCAAATACGGATCGCATCTATGCGTCAAACCCGTGCTCTGAGTACATGTTCTTGAATGACTCGGCCTGTAACTTGGCTTCGATCAACTTGGTTAAGTTTCTGAACCCGGACGGTTCGTTTGATATCGAGGGCTTTAGGCATGCCTGCCGTGTGTTCATTGTAGCTCAAGAAATTTTGGTGGGACTCTCGAGCTATCCGACTGAGAAAATTGCCAAGAACTCGCACGCCTACCGTCCGCTGGGTCTGGGTTACGCAAACTTGGGCACTCTGCTGATGCTCAAGGGCATTCCGTACGATAGCCAAGAGGGCCGCGCTTGGGCAGCCTCGATCACTGCGATCATGTGCGGACATGCGTACGCAGTCAGTGCTGAAGAAGCCGGAGTGATTGGTGCGTTCGAGGGTTTTGCAAAAAATCGTGAACCCATGCTGCGCGTGATGGGCAAACACCGCGATGCGGCCTATGCGATTGCCAAGGGGTTCTGCCCTGATGAGCTCGTGAATGCCGCCCGGCAGGACTGGGATCTGGCTCTGGCGCTGGGTGAAAAATACGGCTACCGCAACTCGCAAGTCACCGTGCTTGCTCCCACCGGTACGATCGGTCTTTTGATGGACTGCGATACCACGGGGATTGAGCCCGACTTTGCTTTGGTGAAGTTCAAGAAGCTTGCGGGTGGGGGTTACTTCAAGATCGTGAACCAGTCGGTTCCGGTTGCTCTGAAGAACCTGGGCTACACGAATTCACAAACGCAGGACATCATCGATTACGTCCTCGGAAAGCTCAATTTCGTGGGGACTCCACACGTGAACCGTGAGTGGCTGGCGTCTCGGGGTTTAAACGACGCGGAGATCGCAAAGATCGAGAAAGCTCTTCCGGGAACCTTTGAGCTCTCCAGTGCCTTTACTCAATGGGGTGTGGGCGAGGAGACTTTGAAACGCCTTGGAATTGCTGAGTCGGTGTACAAGGCTCCGACCTTCAATCTGCTTACGCATTTTGGCTTGAGCTCCGCCCAGATCGCCGAAGCGGGCGAGGCCATCTGTGGAACGATGACAGTGGAGGGTGCGCCTCACCTGAAAGACGAGCACCTGGCGGTGTTTGACTGCGCTAATAAGTGCGGTGCCAAGGGAACGCGTTTCATCGCCCCCATGGGCCATGTGCGAATGATGGCTGCGGCGCAGCCTTTCTTGTCGGGGGCAATCTCCAAGACGGTGAATCTTCCTCATGAGACGACGGTCGAAGAGATCGAGGAGATCTACACGCAAGGCTGGAAGCTGGGGCTCAAGGCAGTGGCCCTGTATCGTGATGGCTGTAAGCTCTCCCAACCTCTTTCAACTAAGTCGGACAAGGCTGACACCTCGGAGAAGGCTGACAAAAAAGACGACGCAGCTTTGAGTTTGAGTTCTAGCAATGGTTTGGGCACGGATTTGGGTACGGATTTGGGTAAGGCCCCCTTCGTGCAAGCTCCGGCCGAGCGTAGAAAGCTTCCGGCCAAGCGTCGTGGCTTTACGCAAGAGGCCACGATTGCCGGCCACAAGATCTATATTCGTACGGGAGAGTACGAGGACGGCTCGTTGGGTGAGATCTTCTTGGATATGCACAAGGAGGGGGCAGCTTACCGCGCGATCATGAACTGTTTTGCGATTTCGGTGAGCTTGGGGCTTCAGTACGGGGTGCCGCTCAAGGAGTTTGTCGACAAGTTTACCTTCACGCGCTTTGAGCCTTCGGGTCCAGTGCAAGGCCATCCGAACATCAAGATGTCGACGTCGATCGTTGATTATCTGTTCCGGGTCCTTGGAATGGAGTACTTGGGCAGGACGGATTTTGTGCAGGTCAAACCGGTGGTTTCACCTGTGGACTTGACGACAGAAAAGGGCGCTGCCTCCAGCGTCTACGGGCGAAGCACCGTGGGTGCGGCTCAAACTTCAGGGGGGGCTCAAGTCCAAGCGCAATCGCAATCGCAGGCGCAGGCGCAGGGCCAAGTTCTAGCTCAAAACGCTGGCAATCTCTCGGGGCACTTGGCCGAGATGATGGGGGATGCTCCTCCGTGTGATAGTTGCGGCCACACTACGGTTAGAAATGGGGCCTGTTACAAGTGCCTGAACTGCGGCAACAGCATGGGGTGCAGCTAGGTCAGTCCTTGACAGCCAAGCTTGAGGCAGTCGCCGCTCGCCCACACTACGGGTAGCGATTGCTTCTCGGTGCCAGGACCCAGTGGCACACCCCCTAGGGTGCCCAGTGGGATTTTGGCAAGAAGAAGTAGCAAGAAGAAGTAGAGCAGCCCCTTCGGGCGGGTTTCGGTGAGGTTTGAGCCGGGGCCCGCCCGAAGTAAACTGCTCCCAGCCACTATGACCTCCTCACGCTAACCCTTTGGTTTGGAATCAACTTTGCTCAACCCGAGCAAATGAATCCAAACTGCCCTCGTTGTTTAAGGCCCGGTGGTCGTAATTCGTTCTACATTCGAAGATGCGACAA
>JBKCVM010000042.1:0-5826 GCA_046317855.1 Oligoflexia bacterium | reverse complement strand
ATCCGCCTTGGCAGATTCGGGAGCTGGCTCAAGAACTCGGCGACCTTTGCTCCTCCGATCGAATAATCCACCAAGATCCCAACGCTCTCCTTCGTAAAATCATCAACGATGGTTAGGCATTTGAGTTTCCTGTTCGTCATGAGCCACTCGTGAACAAAGTCCATCGACCAGGCCTCGTTCGGACGTGTTGGAGCGGGAAGCACAATCCTTGGAACTTGCGCTAGACGCTTCCTGCGGCGTTTTCTGACCTGAAGACCAAGCTCTCCGTAGATCCTTGCCCTTCGCTTTCTATTCATAACAACGCCTGCCTTCCTCAGTCGATCGTGAAGACGAGGAAGACCCCATCTGCGGAATCTTCCCGCAGCCTCTTTTAGGGCTTCTCGTAATGGTTCATCTGCAATGGCTCGCTTCGGGATGTAGCGGAATCCGGCTTCCGAGATTCCCACCAGCACACAGGCCCGAGACACCGGGCGGCCGCGCTCATCCCTGAGGCACGTCGCCGCCCGTCGCTTCTGCTCGGGCCTTAGAAGTTTTTTGTTTGAAGAAACTTCAGATCCTCGATGTCCATCATGGCGTTTGCGAGCATGCGCTTGAGCTTCGTGTTCTCGGCTTCAAGCGTCCGAAGCTTCTTGGCATCGGAAACTTCCATGCCGCCGTACTTTCGCTTCCAGACGTACACCGTCTGCATGTGGACGCCGACGTCCCGACACACGCTCTTCAAATCTTCGCCAGACTCGAGACGCTTCAAAACCCCGATGATCTGTTCTTCTGTGAATCGCTTCTTCATGGTCACTCCTTTGGCCTAATTCGGCCTATTTTAACGCGGAGTGACTCAGGATCAAGACTGGCTAGCTAGAGGGGGTAAGCGCGCTTCCACTGTGCTTCGGTATAATGTTCCGAAAGAATTGCCGAGCCAAAGGTGATCCAAATCGGTGGACTGGTTCTGATGTTCGTGTTAACCAATTACTACTTATGTACTTCCTACTTTCTCCGGCTTGACGCCCCACCTCTTAATTGCTCGTCCGAGCATTTGCGGTTTTTTTTTTACCTAAAACTTAGGTTCAGACGCCTCATTGACCGTTTCATCGGAAACGGCGTGGGATTGCGTTGGTTTGGAGACAATATGAGTGTGATTAATAATGAAAAGAAACCTCATTCCGCCGAGTTTTTGGCGAATATCGTGACTTTTGGTGGAACGCAGACTTCTTAGAGTTGACGGCAAAACGTTTGCGGCTCGCTGAAGCCCGCAGCGTTCTGGATGTAGGCTGTGGGATTGGTCATTGGGGACAATTTCTTGCGCCGGTACTATCGACAGATGCCCAAGTTATTGGTGTAGATCGAGAGGAAACGTGGGTTACTCAGGCAACAAAGCGGGCGGTGGCCTTCGGTCTGGCTAGCCAGTATCGGTATCAGCAAGGTGATGTGACGCAGTTGCCGTTTGATAACGGAATGTTTGATCTTGTGACATGTCAGACAGTGCTTATCCACTTGAAGGACCCGAAGGTCGGTTTGCGTGAAATGCTTCGTGTCCTAAAACCGGGGGGCCTTCTTCTCGCCGCTGAGCCCAATAACTTTGCCAACCGTGCTGTTATGAACAGTCTCACAGAACGGCTGTCAATTGACGAGGTGATGGATCGACTTAAATTCGATCTGACTGTTGAGAGAGGCAAGCAGGCTCTTGGATTGGGCTTCAATTCAGCGGGGGATATGATTCCCGGCTATTTAGCCGAACTTGGTGGCGAAAACATTCAAGTCTATCTTTCCGACAAAGCTGTACCTCTGTTTGCACCCTATTCAAGCAAGGAACAACAAGTCTACGTCCAGCAAATGAAGGATTGGTCAAAACGCCGCTTTATTGGTTGGGATCGAGACGAAGTGCGCGGTTACTTCCTTGCCGGTGGTGGATGTGAAGACGAATTTGATCGCTCCTATAGTTTGATGATCAGAGATAACGAGGAAGCGGTCAAAGCCATCGACCACGGCACTTATCATAGTGCTGGTGGGGGTATATTCTACTTGGTCGCAGCAAGGAAACCTCGTAGGTAATCTATTGCCGGAATGGGGGGCGAGGGAGAAATTCCTCGTCTCCCCGACGGTCTGCCCTGACTCTGCCCTAATCCTGCCCTCGGCGTGTGATCCCTTGTGATGATCTGTGATGTTCAAAAAGTCTAAACTGATCCAGGTCTCTATGAACAGCGCACCACACACGAAGTGACAGGGATCTTGGGGTCGCTTTGCACCCTAATTTGGCCTGTTTTTGAACTAATATCGGACTTTCAAACCACCTGAAGTCTGAAGTTCGGACCCATCATGGGACCTAAAGCACCGCTTCATAGTGGCAGGGGGCAGTTGAATTCAGTCAGTAGCCCACCGTGGTTCGTAGCGCCGGTGATGTGACCACTCCTCCCGTGCTGTTGAGTGTTCCAGCCTGCCAGAAGAACTGAAGCCCAAGCAGTGAGAGCGAATAGTCTGGAATCGCAAACGAAGTTGTCGCCGTACTGTTAGAATTCAGTACGAGCACTAAGTTTGCGTCACCACTGGAGTGTATGGTGCAGCCTCCAAAGGGGATGTTTGGATCTGAGACGCCAGCTAACAAAGCCAGGCCACCCAATGGGAAGGCGTTACCTGTGGCAAAAACTTTAAAGTTTAGAGTTGAGCTGAAGCTCGCCTCATTACGACCAATCTCATTAAGCGCTGCGGGCGAGTTGGTGAGTTGAAGTGTATCTGTACCATTCAAAGTTCCGCACGATTGAGCAATGACTGCTGTTGAGGCAGCAGCTACATTGTATTTCCAGGTTTGATCAAAAAAACTACCGTTCCCATTTTTCCCGCCAAAAATATAGATCGTCCGATCGATCGGGCGGTAGATCATGCTGAATTGCTCTCGGGCGGTCGGTGCACCTGAGCCCGCCGACGAGCGATCTTTCCAGGGATCGACTGACCCCGTAAGAGTGGGGGCATCTAAATCCAGCACTCGGGTATCTGCGGAGACAGAAGATCCACCATGCCAGCCCCCGAAACGGGTGAGATATCCTGTGTTGCCATCGTAAGTGTAGCCTACTCCAACACCCGGTACCCCGGCGTTGAGATAATTAGAGACGAGCGTCCAAATCGGGCGACCGGCCGTATCCGTAGATCCATCCCAAGCGTAAGTACTCGTCGCAAAGAGACTGCCTGAGCCTGCAGCGCGCCCACCGCTGAGAATCACTAGGCCATTGGTGTGTCGCGCAGAGGGGATCCACTGCAAAATGGGATTATCAATATGGCCTGGAGAAACCCCACTAGGACTGGGTTGCTGCATGCTCCAACTCAAGGTTCCGCCTGAAGACGAAAGATCCCCAATAAAAAGAGCTGTTCCCTGAGCGGAGCCCGGGGTCAAGTTACCCGTTGGACCTTGGCCGTTTCCTCCCATGAAGAGAATTTTTCCGTTCGTCGGATTATAGGTGAGGCCCGGTAAGTTACGAGCTACCGGAGCTGTTCCGATTTGCGTGACATTTACCCATGTAGGGTTCGCACTCGCCAGATTAATGCTTCGAGCGATTGCAACATTACAACTTCCAATGCAGCTTGGATCCTGGGTGAAGTTTGAGATCCCGTGGAGCATCAGGACTCGATTGACCGGCTGACCGCTCTGGTTGTTGCGTACAAAGGTCGCTCCACAGTTATGGAGCGCGGGGGAGTTGTTAGCACTCACCTGCGTCCAGGCCGGAAGTCCAGACATTCTCCAAATCCATGTGTCTGATTGAATGTTCCCATTCACGTTTCCGCCATGAACGAGCCAAGTGTCGTTCACATCATCGTAAGCTCCACAATGAAATGCCCTCGCAGGAGGGCTAAAGATCATTCCTTGTTGTGTCCACTGCCCGTGGGCTCGGGGCTGCGATAAAATGGATACTCCAATGACTAGACAGAACAGAGGGATGGAGCGGAACATTCGACTACCTCCTCGGGAGACTCACTCCTCGGGTTAACTTTCCGTTGTTCAGTTTCAGCTCGAACGGAACTGGATTTGGCGCGGCGTTATCATCTTAAAATCATCGAATCAACAATTTTGCGCTCCGCGCCATTTAGTCTAACTTTGCCGACAGGCATCGAACGCTGCAAGTTCGAGAAGCTCAAGCTCGTGAAGTCGTCACTGTTTCGTTTGATGGAGTGACGTTAGCCCCAAAAGCCGAAGCATTTTGAATTTAAGTCTTCCTGCATCAATAGGGTGGCAAGTCCGCCAGGAAGGAAGACGAAATGAAAAAGCGATATACCGAATAGCAGATTGTCTAGGCACTGAAGCGGGTTGAGCAAGGGACGACGATCAAGGAGCTCTGCCGGGATAGGGGCGTCTCTGAGCCCACCTATTACCTCTGGAAAAAGAAGTATGGAGGCATGGAAGTCTCCGACGTCAGGAGACTCCGTGTGCTCAAGGAGATCACCTCCCGAAAGCGGTAGAGGCCGCGGCCAAGCGTGCTGCCGCAACTCACCTCAAAGAAAAGTTCAAGGTGAGCGAGCGGAGCGCTGCTTTTGTTACGAGCTAGAAACGCGGCTGCAGGTTGAGGCGGAGAATTTCCGGCGCGAGTGCTCGATCACGGCGCGCCTTAAACAGAACCGGACCTCAAAGCGTCCGTGCCATCAAAAAATAATCAAATTAACTTTTCCCCGCTAGTCCGACTGCACACAGCGCACGGCAATTTTGTAGAAGGAAGGGGCGTCGTCGAAGATGACTCCATTGAGTCCACTGAGATTGTAGGCATTACGGGGCCGGTCAGGAGTGGGATAGTCAGGATGCCCGGACCCGGACCAAAACCAGCAGCTGCCCAGATCGCCTGCAGGACGCTTGTAGTCCCTATGGTTAAAGTAAGAATCAACTAAGGGTTGGCCCGCATAAGCACAACTCGAGTAACGTCGGGGAATTTCTGGTAATGGATGACGCTCGCGGAGTTCGGTAAATACTCGAATCTCCTCGTTTTGATTTTCTTCTGAATTTTGGCGATTTTCAGATTTGGCGTCATCCCCACTTAAAAAAATTGCGGTGACCGACGGGGAATGAATGATTTCCGCGAGTGACGCTCGGAAGTAGCCAAAAATAGCCAAACTTCCTAGAGTTACTTTGGATCTGATTTTAGTAAAAATCAATGGTTATGAGGCCCAAAATGGGCAGGCTGAAGTTCTGGACAATACCGTAGTTATTTGGTAGGGATTACCGCTGTGTTAAGTCTAAGGCTGGTTCAAGTATTTGCTCTGACGCTTCTGGCTGCCTTGTCAGCTTGTGGCGGTACTCAATCTGTAGACCATCTTGAGACTCCACCCATTCAAAGCGAGCTCCTTCCTCTTCAGGGAAATTGGAAAAGCGTTTGCACACCATTTTCGTACTCGCTGTTATCCTTTAGCTCCAAGTATTCTCTTCAAGTTTCGGGGAAAGTATTTACAGCTGTTCCAGCAATTTACTTAGGTTCAGATTGCAGTGAAAAAAACATTCAAGGTGATTTTGAGATCACCGGAGAATTAAGTGTTCCAAAGTCTGTTCAAGATTTATCCAAGAAGACGCATTCACTGAACATTGTTTTGCAAGATGTATCCATGACACCTCGAAGCGACCTTGTTCTTTCGTTCATGCGATATGCAGTTTACGAAATAAAAACTAAAAAACCAGAATTAGGCCCTCCATTAGAGCAGAAGATCTCGAACTGGAAAATTGGAGAGAAGAAAACTATCTCAGACATTGAGAACGACTTTTATAAACCAGGTCAAACTTTAGAAACACTTTTTGGAATTGAAAATAACCGTCTTTACTTTGGTAACTCTGTTTTTATTCCAGGCGCAAAGTCAACTCCACAG
>JBKCVM010000041.1:0-26909 GCA_046317855.1 Oligoflexia bacterium | reverse complement strand
ATCAACCACACCTTTGCGATGCTCAGGGCCAACATCGCCCGACTCGTGCGCAAAACTTGGGTGACGACAAAGAAAGCCCCCGTGCTTGAGCAAATGCTCTGGATCTACGCGGGTTTCCATAACGTCGAGCTCATTACTCAGGGATCATAGAGGCTGGGGGCAGTTTAAGGAATTGAGGGTGCCGGCGCACAAGCGCCAAAAACTCCTCGCGCTGGCTTGAGCCCAGCACGCTTTCTGGCGCGGGGGCCGAGCTCCGCTGCCAGCGCTCCAGCCAGTCAACGCCCAGGAGCCTTGCCTTCCAATCTGAACCTGACGCAGCCTCCGGCGTCAACCAGATCGAAGTGTCCGGACGCCTCGCACTCGCGGGGCCGCTTGCGATCCAAAACCCAGCGGCAAGCACCGAAGCTCTTTGCGCCGTGGAATTTGAATAGTTGGCCACTCTCACGGCCCGACCGTTCCAGAGCAAACGTAGCTTCTGCAAGAACTGCCAATCCCACAGAGGGCCATCCGTGCGCGACGAAAAGGGATCGTAAAACACGAAGTCAGGAAGGAACTTTTGCTCAAACGCAGTCTTTTCAAAATCACCCTGCACGAGCTGCCACTCCAGTCTCTCGTCCGGGCTTGAATAGCAGCCCTTTTGCAACAAAAGGTGCGGCGCCCGGTGCTTGAGGTGCGGAAAAGAATGGGGATGACTCGTCGCCAAAAGCATCGGATCAAGGTCTCGCTCAAAGCTGACAAGAATCAGCCTCGATGACGAGTCCTGACAGCTCTCGAGCGCTTGGATCGCAGCCATTGCGTTGGTGGCTGCGCCCATTCCAACATCCCAGAGAACCAAAGGCCTGCCCGGTTTTGAGGCGAGCGCTGCAGCAAAACCCGATCCCTCCACATACAGTTCGCGAGCCTCCTGGCGCGGGTCGGCCACAGGATGCATCACTTCGCCCGATGGCCCGTGCACGATGCGCCCCATCCCTGAAGGATGCATCTCCACTCGGTAATCACCGCGCAAAAGCGGCCGCTTATCCGAGGGCTTGCGTTTACGCACTGGATGGTTCGGAGGATTTTCATAATCAGTCTGCCTGGCGAGTGGCTCACGCATCGAGCGGTAAAACTCGGCAAACGTACCCTCAAGGATGGCTGCTCGCATGGCGGACATGAGTGAAAGATAGAAATGAAGATTGTGCGTGCCCAGCAACTGCCAGCCCAGCACTTCTTTGGCCTTAATCAGATGCGACAGGTAGGCCCTCGAGTAGCGAGTGCAAGTCGTGCACGAGCAATCAGGATCGAGCTGCATTTCTGAGAACTTGTAGATCCCGCGCCTGAGATCAAGTCGCCCGCGTGAGGTAAAAACAACTCCCTGTTGCGCTAAAAGCGTGGGCAAAACGCAGTCAAACATGTCCACTCCGCGATGAACAGCCTCGAGCAAGTCAATTGGAGTGCCCACCCCCATCAGATATCGCGGCAGATCACGCGGAAGCAGCGCCGCCGTAAGCTCAGTGAAATCCTCACGCTGGGTTTTGGTCTCACCCACAGCTAAGCCCCCAATGGCAAAGCCATCAAAAGCAAGCTCGGTGATCTGCGAGGCACTCATTCGCCTCAAGTCTTCAAAGCAGGCTCCCTGCACGATGCCAAATAGAGCCTGTGGCAAATCGCCCCGCAATTGGGCGCGTGCTTCTAAGCTCCGTTTTGCCCAGCGGTGCGTTCGGTGCAGAGCCTCGAGTGCGGTGGCGTGATCGCAAGTTGAGGGAACGCACTGGTCGAGCACCATCATGATGTCACTGCCAATCGCCTTCTGCATTTCGATGCTGCGCTCAGGCGTGAGCTCGACCCGCGATCCGTCCACATGACTTCGAAACACAGCACCCTGCTCGTCATTGATGCTCGAAGTGGGGAGAGAAAAAACCTGAAAGCCACCGGAGTCGGTAAGCACCGATCTCTTCCACCCGTTGAAAGAATGAATTCCGCCCAGGCGTCTGAAGACTTCAATGCCGGGCCTCAGCATCAGGTGATAAGTATTGGCGAGGATCACCTGAGCCCCCAAGCTCTCGAGCGTATCGAAAGTCTGGGCGCGCACTGTGGCCTGCGTACCCACTGGCATGAACACTGGGGTCAACACTTCAGAATGCAGAGTTTTTAACCTTGCCGCACGGGCTCGCGAGCCGGGGGCTTCTGCCTCAATTTCAAAATTTAGTCTCGACACTCTGGGCTCGCACGCTAGCGCAAGGCTCCGCTATTTGGAAGGCTTGGACGACTCAGAGTAAGCGGTAGCGTCCATGTATTCGTCATACAAGAGCCCCCAAAAGGTCCACTCTTGATAACGAATGCCGTAGTCGGTTCCAGAGTTTGTAACTTTCGTGACGATTTCAGCCATTTTTCCAGAAGCGACTCGTTCGTTGATCCAGCGCCCCAGAGCCGGAAACGCCTTTTTAAAGAGTGGATCAATCACGAGCACCCTTCGAGGAGGGCCAGAGAGAGTGTTATAGATTACAGAGAAACTCCACCTCCAGCCATAGTACCCCTCCGGACGCTCCTTGTCCGTAATCTCATCCTGCAGGTAGCTGATGGCAACCCAAGTCGCAGCGCTTGCAGGATACCATTTCCAATCCGCGACCTCGTACTTCACTGATCGCCAGACCTCCGAGCCATAGGTCGGGACCTTTGAGTCTGAAAGTGCCCGGCCAAACGGAAGACTGTGAGTTGCGGCCACGGCTTTTCTGCAATTTCTTTCAGAAAGAATGGCGGACCACAGGGTTCCATTTATGACAAAACCAAAAGGAAAATCTTCAAGCTTACCGCTCATCTGATTGGCAAAAATGGCACCCAGCACCGTCAGGTTCAGTACCGTATCTTGTATGAAAGCGCTTACTGCAGCCGGACTCATGGCCATGCAGGTTCCCTTGAGGGAGTCTGACATCCAACCTGGGAGCTTCTTGATCTCGAGCGCAAAGCACGAGGGATCCGAGCCACAACTTCTGAGCACTCCCTCCAAATAATTGCGGATCCCTCCAGAAGCCTCAAAGAGTCGGATGCCCTCAGGCTTGTACTGCGCAATGAAGCGCCCGTAACTCTGCTCCATCAGCGCGCCCAACGTCGTGTCGGATGCTTGGGAACCGGCGGAAGCAGGCGCCGCAAGCTCAGATTCAAAAAATCTAAGAAAATCGTCCTTCGGAAAGTCCGGCTCGAGCACTGAATACGCTTCAGCCATTTCACGAGCCCTGCTTTTCATTTCTCGGCGATACCGAGCATACTTTTGCTGCCCCTGCACGGGATAAGACAGCAAATCATGATACCGGGCCCAGTCTTGTGAGAACTTAATCGATCGAAGCAAGTGCGTCTTGCTCTGACCCGAGAGGCCCGCAAAGAACTGATGGCAGGCCGCCCCTGAGGCATGGCACAAAGCCGGCGCCAAAAAACTGGCGCACAAAATCAGCGATACGGAACCAAAAAAACCCCTCACCTAACCCTCCACAAAACCCTCTCTTTTTAACTAATCGGTTAACCGATCGGCACCCACCCTGCCTTCACTCAAGAGACAGAGAAAAAAAGTGCTCAAACAAGACAAAAAAAGAGGCCCGAAGCACGAAGCTTCGGGCCTTCTACTGAAACTCGAGCTCTGAATCAATTACTTCGAATGCATGATTCCTTTCATGACCATGGCATGGCCAGGAAAGGTGCAAATATAAGGATAGTCGCCTGCGGCCGGAGCCACGAAGACAACGCTGTCGGTCCCCTGAGGGTCCACGAGCTTGGTAGTGAAAAGCACGTTAGGATTACCCTGCGGAACCCAGCCTTTGTCATTACCGGCAGCCACGGCTGCGTTGGCCACATCGTTCTCGGTTCCTGGCTTTACGACCATTAGATTGTGTTGAAGTCCGCCTGGCTTTGCATTGTTCTTGAAGATGAGCTTCACAGTTGAGCCAGCCTTCACTTCAAACTCTTTTTTATCAAAGGCCATTTGATCACCATCGGTGCCCACAGTGATTTCAACATCCGGAGTAGCCTTAGGCTGCGCCGGGGCCTGGGCTACCGCTTCAGCTGCCGGAGCGGATGGAGCTGCAGCTTCTGGAGCGGCCTCCTTTTTAGTGCACGAAACTACAACAAAAGTAGCTACTGCGATTACGGCAAGGGTCTTTTTCATCGTGAGTCTCCTTTGAAATTGGCCTAGGTACAAATAGGCCTGGGGTAGAAAATTGTCAGTGAGAAAAATCTATTCCATCTCCCCCAGGTTCGTCTACAGCTTGAAGCATGGACAAGACCCAAGCTTACGCAAATCTGGACGAACTTGCGCACCAGGTGGGGGAGTTCATCGCCTACTGGGGATTCAAGCGAGTGCACGGCCGCTTGTGGACTCACCTTTACCTTTCGGCTCACCCCATGGACGCGGCTCAGTTTATCCAAAGACTGGGGATTTCAAAGGCGCTAGTGAGCATGACTCTCGCAGACTTACTTAAGCATGGAGTCATCCGGCCGGCCGGAAAGAGCCCGCGCGGCACTGATCTTTTCGAAGCCACTCCGGACACCACTCAAGTGATCCTGAACGTCCTCAGGAGCCGAGAAAAGCCCATGCTTGAAAAGATCCAGTCCGCATACCAAGGGCTTTCGCAAGCGCCCGAGCTATCGCCAGACCGACAAAAATCCCTGGGAATACTCATCCAGAGCGCCCAAGACGCGCTGGAGTCAATCCTGAAACTCAGCGCCGTGGAGCTCCAAGCGTGGAGAAACCTTAGCGCAGCGCTGCTTCGACGCGACTCATGAGCTCAGGATCCTCAGGACTCGTGCGCGGCTTGAACCGAGCGAGAATCCTGCCGTCACGCCCTACTAGAAATTTCTCGAAGTTCCAGCTGATTTCGCCATTAAACTCGGACTGCGGCCCCTCCGTCAAAAACTGATACACGGGCTGCTTCTTGGAGCCCTTGACGTGGTCTTTGTTAAACAGTGGAAAATCGACTTTATAGTTTTTCTGACAAAAGAGCCGGATCTCAGCATTGGATCCAGGCTCCTGCCCCATGAAGTCGTTACTTGGAAAACCCAGCACCACAAATCCTAGGCCCCGATATTTTTCATGAAGCTTTTGCAGCGCTTCGTACTGGCTCGTGTAACCGCACCGGGATGCTGTATTCACCACAAGTGCCACCTTGCCGGCATATGCAGAAAGGGGTGCGGGTTTGCCATCCATATCGGTGGCCACCTGTGCAAAGAACCCTGTTATTTTTGGTTGGATTGCTGGGGTTACCTGGGGCTTGGGTCCAGCCCACGACGGAGCAGAGGCTAAAGGAACCCACAAAAGCACAGCAAAGAATGACTTTAAACACTTCACCAAATACTTCATGACCGAACTCCAAACTCGAAGGTTTTTTCAGTTTTTACTGAATTCAGAATCATACAGGAGCGAGAAGTCTTTTCGAGAAGAACCAGCACCCGCTCTCGATCCGACTCACTTGAAACTCCATCCACCGTTGCAGAGAGCTTAAATCGCGCCATCCAAGGCACCCCTTTTTCGTCACGATCCACCACAAGCACCCCCCGCGCCTGAATATTCTGAAAAACGACACGGCTCTTTTCTGCAAACACTTTAAACGTCGCGATGAAGCAATTGAGCAGCGCCATGGCGTACAGATCTTCTGGGGAGCTGCCTCCGCCGGGCCCCTGAAACTCAGGCGGAATGGCACAATCCACTTCGGGCATTCCTCCTGCTGAACTCTTCCAAACCGTCGCAATTCCAGCGGCAGATCTAGAATTTGCAAAATACTCCTGCGGATATTGAATCATGATGCTTCTCCTCTCTTTAGATGCTGCAAAAGATGCTGCAAAACTGTTTGACTCTGAACCAGTGAACGCTCATTCCAAAACGCATGAGAGCACGTATGCCCGCCAACCCTACCGCGCGACGCCCCCTCTTTATAGGAATCGATCAGACGGGAGCAGTGATTCCGGGCAAGCCGCACTTGCCTCGACCCCTTCCCTGCGCCTGGTTTGATGAAGTGACTGCAAGGCTCGGACTGCTCGATCAGGGGCTCGAGCGTTTTGACCCCCAACTTCTGCGAAATCAAATTGGCGCGCCCGCCAAAGCCGATCGAGACCTGATCCTTCTGCTCGACTGCGTCCTGGGACTCCCATTGCCTCTGGGAAGGCTTGGATTTGAACGAGCCCTGAGCGAACTGCAGGCCCTGGAGCGCCTCAACCCACTCGCCCCGTACGGGCGAAAGCCTGCCGAGGAGTTCTTTGCCAAAATCCTCCAGCATTACTCTGAATCCCTGCCCACCCGAGTCTGCGAAAAACTCGCCATCGCTAACTCGGTCTTTAAAACCCGGCCCTACCAAAAAAACATCCAAACAGGCACCTACCGGCTTTGGCGACAACTCTCGACCCACAGAAAGGAGCTGAAGATCTGGCCGTTTGACTCCCCAAAAGGCCCCAGAGGCCCCAGAAACCCAATGCAGCGGCCGTCGCTTTTCTTGATCGAGGGCTATCCGTCGCTCCTGTGGCGAAAGATTTTTGGATTCAAAACAAGGACACCCCAAAAGCTGGCCGCGCGCCTCTCGGACCTTGGCGTCCGAATCGACCCGGCGCAATCCAGAAGATTGGCCGACGACCCCAACCTGGCTGATGCCGCTGTGCTGGCAGTCGGCGCTTGGCTTCTTGATCGACAAGGCACACTTGGACGTCGACCAAAAGTCGCCCTGCCTCACTGCGCCACGACGCCTTTCGAAGAGGGCTGGATTGCTGGGCTTTAGCTTGAGGCTCATCGCGATCCTGCACCTCTCTCAGTGAGCTCTCCCAAGAGGCTCGTTACTCAAGACTCTTCCTCATTAGATAAAGACTTGGACAGATAAAGACTTGGACAGACAAAGACTTGGACAGACTCACCCCTCTTTTAAACATCGTCTTCCACCCATTATCTGCGATACATTATCCGGACAAAACTATCTTTGTCAAACTGATGTATTTGACACTGATTTGACAAAAAGCGATTCATTCAGCTAGAATTTAAAGTAAGTAGTCACCCCGAGCACACAGCAACTCAGCTGGAGGTAATGCATGGCCACCGCAATCGAGACCCCTCGCGAGAATTTAAACATCAAAGCCGTTTCTCACCTTTCGGGACTTTCGGAGCATACGATTCGAGCCTGGGAGCGTAGATACGCGGCCGTCAAGCCCGCCCGCACCGACACCGGGCACCGAACCTACTCCATGGATGACGTGGAGCGACTCAAGCTGTTGGGAGTCCTGGTAAACCAAGGGCACACGATCCGCATGGTGGCCAATCTCCCCATGACTGAACTCAAATCCCTCCTCACCGAACACACTCACGCACTAATTGAAAATCCAAACCAAGCTCACGGGGTAGCCCCAGGGGCCCAGGCCACAGTCATGGCCCCGCTTCCCCAAATCGACGCGCTCGTGGAGGCTCTCCTGCGCTTTGAGCTTTCGACCCTGGGCCGCCTGCTCTCGAAGGCCAGAATTCAGTTCGATATTCGGAGCTTCGTTTTTGGAATCTGCGTTCCGCTGATGCGAGCTGTAGGTCGAGAAGTCGAAGATCGCAGAATTTCGATTGCGCAAGAACACGCTCTCTCTGCTCTCCTGGGCGACCATCTGGGGCAGATCCTTCAGGTCTTAAACGACGGAAACTCCGAGAAGCCTGCAGCCAGGCGAATTGCTGTTGCAAGTCCTGCGGGCGACATTCACGAATTTGGAATTCTACTGGGCGCCATTTTGGCCGCCTCACAAGACTGGTCAGTGCAGTACCTTGGCCCCAACCTGCCTGCAGCTGATCTTGCGCAGACGGTCAACCGCTTGAACTGCCCGGTCCTGCTGATCGGCACTGCCGATGTTCCTGAAAGTGAACTCAAGCAGCCGTGGCGAACTTACTTTGCGGAACTCGATAGGCTCCTTCATCCAGCTTCAAATCTCTGGATCGGAGGCGCGGTGGCCTCACCCAAAAACAGGGTAGCGATTACTACTCAGCGCCCTCCGCGCTTTATCGAAACACTTGAACAACTGGACACAGTGCTAGCGGGTAACGCCAGTCCGGTGATTAGCCCCGAAAACAATAAAGACTCTCCCAGCAGGGCTTCATGACCAGCTGGGGAATCCACTGGTTTCGCCGCGACCTCAGGGTGGCCGGCAACCCGGCGCTCCAGTGGAGCTTCAAGCAACACCAGGGGCGAGTGGTAGGCCTGTTCTGCTTTGACTCGAAATTTCTCTCGCGCGAGGATTTTTCTCACAACCGCTTTGCATTTTTTATGGAGAGCATGCGCCAGCTCAAGCACGAGCTCGCCGAGATGGGCAGCGACCTCTGGGTCGTTGACTGTCGACCCCATGAAGCGCTTGAAAAAATTCTTCAAGCCCTGCAATCGGGCCAACGCCCCCTTCCGACCACGCTTTCGTTCAATCGGGACTACGAACCCTTTGCTAGGGAACGCGATCGCGCGGTCACCGAGTGGCTCCAAGAACAGGCGGGAGTACAGGTCCACACGGAGCGCGACCACCTCGTCATTGAACCCAACGAAGTTCCACGCCCTGCAAGTGGAGCGGCCTTTTACCAGGTCTATTCTCCTTTTGCCAAAAAGTGGTTCGAAACTCTCGCCCACGAAGACTTTCAAGAACGCATCGCCTCGCAGAAAAAGGGGCTATCGCTCATCCGCCAGCGTGCTTCTGGAAAACCCCTGGAACAGATTTTTTCATTAAAATGGAACCAGATCTGGGGTGAAAAACGCGCCCCATTTTCTGACGCTCTCGATCGCTTCATCGAAGAGAACAAGAAAAAGCTCACCATTCAGATCCCTGAAGCTGGAAGCGTTGCAGCCCTCAGGCGTCTCGAACAGTTTAAGTCCGCGCTCGAGGCCTATGGAGAAAAGCGCGACATCCCCTCGATTGACGGAACCTCAAAGCTGGCGATGTTTTTTAAGAACGGTTCTCTCACTCCGGCGCAAGTCATTTGCCATCTCGGTCTCGAAGCACTCAAGTTCAAGTCTGATCGCGGCCCCACGAAATTTCTCAAAGAGATTGTTTGGCGCGAGTTTTACTACTCGATTCTATGGCATCGACCGGATGTCGAGGGCACCTCGTTCTTGAAACACACTGCCGATCTCGAGTGGGAGAACCGAAAAGATTGGTTCGAGGCCTGGAAAGAAGGCCAAACCGGTTACCCCATTGTTGATGCCGGCATGCGACAGCTCAAGACCGAAGGCTGGATGCACAACCGTGTACGCATGATCGTTGCCTCGTTCTTGACCAAGGACCTGCTCATTGACTGGCGCTGGGGCGAGAATCACTTCATGAAAGAGCTTCTAGACGGGGATCTGGCACCAAATAACGGTGGTTGGCAGTGGGCCGCCTCAACGGGCTGCGACCCTCAGCCCTACTTTCGGATCTTCAATCCGGAGCTTCAGAGCCGCCGCTTTGATCCAGAGGGGACCTACATCAAAAGATTCGTGCCCGAGCTGGCGGGGCTGGATGCTGACGAAATTCATGCACCGGGCCCAACCCAGGGCTACCCCGCCCCGATCGTAGACCACCACGCGCAGAAGCCCAAGGCGCTCGCTCTGTTCAAACGGGGCTAAAACCAAACTTAACCCTTGAGAGTGTGTGCACCCAGGGAGGGCTGGGTCCAGGTGAGTTTGGGGTTGATTCCCATGACGAAGGAGGGCAACCCTTTCGTAACTGGGCCCTTTGATTGTGTATGTTTGGGGAAACTCGAGCGGACTTTCAATGGCCCGACTTGCAAGCTCATGGTTTTGATTATTATTTCTGAACACTCTGCACACTCAAAGGGGTCAGTTTGTGAATAGCATCCGTCTTCCCGAGTCCGGCCGCGCTCCGATCGAAGCCCTCAATTTCGTGGGAGGCGCCTGGGTTAAGGCCCGCGGGGCAATCTCGGACATCCGCTCCCCTTACACGGGTGGGATCATTGGCCGGGTCCACCACTCCACCCAGGCCGACCTTGACGAGGCCATCTCAGGAGCCCGCAAGGGATTTGAGACCTGGTCACGCACTCCAATCAAAGACCGCTGCGCAGTGCTATTCAACTTCCGTCAGGTCCTGCTTCGCGAAGCTGACACGATTGCCCAACAGGCCGCCCTTGAGTGCGGAAAAACCCCTACT
Source organism: Oligoflexia bacterium (assembly GCA_046317855.1). Taxonomy (GTDB): domain Bacteria; phylum Bdellovibrionota; class UBA1018; order UBA1018; family UBA1018; genus CAIOHW01. The sequence continues at coordinate 16,808 of JBKCVM010000041.1, read as the reverse complement.
GAGGCCAAAGCAGGCCTCATGAAAGGCATTGAAGTCCTTGAATTTGCTCTCTCCATCCAGAACCTCGATGCAGGGGGCAAAATGGAAGTCTCGCGGGGGGTTTTCTGCGAGTATCGTCGCGAGCCCCTGGGGGTCGTTGCCGGCATCACTCCCTTCAACTTTCCTGCAATGGTCCCCATGTGGATGATCCCGATTGCAATCGCAGTCGGCAATGCGTTCGTTTGGAAACCTTCGGACAAGACTCCCCTGACTTCAATCCTGATTGCAAACGCTGCCAAAGAGGCAGGGATTCCGGACGGCGTGCTCACCGTGGTCCAGGGAGCAAAAGACACGGTCCAAAACATCCTCGATCACCCCGGAATCTCTGCGGTAGGATTCGTCGGAAGCTCTCCCGTGGCCAAGGCCGTCTACACTCGCGGTACGGCAAACGGAAAACGAGTTCTCGCCCTGGGCGGAGCCAAGAACCACATCATCCTGATGCCCGACGCGGAGGTAGAAATGTCATCGCGCGGGATCACCGACTCCTACACTGGCTGTGCGGGCCAGCGCTGCATGGCTGCAAGCGTGCTCCTTGCCGTTGGCAAGACACCAGAAACCCAGAAGCTCATCGATCGACTCATCGGGCAGATCGTCACCCAGTCCGCGCAGATCCGGGTGGGCACTGACATGGGTGCAATCATCACGAGCCAGTCCAAAAAAAATCTCAGCGACGCTATTGCGCGCGCCGAGAGCCAAGGAGTCAAAGTGCTCCTCGATGGAAGAAAAGTTCAAGCCCCCCAAGGCATGGAGGGTGGCAACTGGCTGGCTCCCACCATTCTAGATGGCGTGAAGCCGGGCTCACAGGCAGCTTGCGAAGAACTCTTTGGCCCGGTGCTCTCCATCATCCGTGTGGATACCCTGAGCCAAGCCCTCGCCATCGAGAACTCAAACGAGTACGGAAACGCAGCCTCTGTTTTCACCACGACTGGGGCGGTGGCTGAGCGCGTAGCTCAAGAGGCCCGGGCCGGAATGGTCGGTGTGAACATTGGAGTGCCGGTGCCGCGTGAGCCCTTCAGCTTTGGCGGCATTCAAGAATCCCGCTACGGTCACGGTGACATTACTGGTCCTGATGGTCTGGATTTCTGGTCTCACAAAAAGAAGGTCACCACCAAGTGGGTGAACCCTCCCGATCGCAACTGGATGAACTGATTCAATTCGGAGAGAAGCACGATGCCTCATACTGCACGAAAAACTCATGTTGTCCTCACCTCACACCCCGGACAAATCCGAAAACCCGGAGTAGCCATCGAATGGGGAGCCCGAGACCCCATGAGACGCGGTCCTGTGATTGCCACCACGACCAACCTGGACCATCGTAACGCCATCGGTTCGCATAGCGGCAGCTACACTGTGTACCGAGCGCTTGCGACTGCAGCAGGGGCACTGAACTCCGAGCATCGGCCAGACCTGACCAATACTTCTCCGGTCGAATCCATCGGGCCCCACAATAGCTGGTTTGAAAGCATTCCGGGAAAGACGGGACCTGACTCAGCAAAGATCGTTTCAATCGATCCGTTTGGTGCAGTGATCGCCGATGCCTTCAAGTCGTACCTCGACAAAGGCTACGACATCCGGCCGACCATTGCGGTCACAAAGGCCCACATCAAGATGCCGGAACTCACTGATGCCATCCACAAGGGCCGGCTCAAAATCGATGGCGAACTGATTCTTCCCTCCCACGACATCGTGGTCACCAAAGCCGCAATCGAGCCAGTCTGGTACCTTCCCGGCGTGGCTGCACGCTTTGGCGTGTCTGAAGGTGACCTGCGCAAGGCACTCTTTCAGCACACCGGCGGAATGTTCCCGGAGCTCGTGACTCGTCCTGACCTTAAAGTTTTTCTTCCTCCGATTGGCAGCACTTCAGTTTACTTCTTTGGTGACCCAAAAGGGCTTTCAAACCCCAACAAAGAAGTCACCATCCGGGTACACGACGAGTGCAACGGCTCTGACGTTTTTGGATCGGATATCTGCACCTGCCGGCCCTATCTCGTTCACGGAATCGAAGAAGCCGTGAAGACCGCTCAAAAAGGAGGGTCTGGCGCCATCATCTACTACCGCAAAGAGGGACGGGCCCTAGGCGAAGTCACCAAGTTCCTCGTCTACAATGCCAGAAAAAGGCAAGAGGGCGGCGATTCTGCTGCCACTTACTTCTTACGCACTGAGTGTGTGGCCGGAGTACAGGACATGCGCTTTCAGCAACTCATGCCCGATGTCTTACATTGGCTGGGCGTCACCAAGATCGACAACTTCATCTCAATGTCGGACATGAAGCACGACGCAATCGTAGGAAGCGGAATAAAAATCATCAATCGCGTTGAGATCCCAGCAGAGCTCATCCCCGAAGATGCTCACGTTGAAATGGAAGCCAAGAAGGCAGCGGGCTACTTCACCCCCGGAAAAGTTCTCAAAGAAGATCACCTAAAAAAGGTCAAGGGACGAGGACTGGACGAGTGAGCCAAGAACCCACGCAGCAAGCCCTACAGCAGATCGACTTCTTGTTTTCGCCTCGAGCCATTCGAGAGCGCACTCAAGCCATCTATTCGCTCGCAGAAAAAGGCGGCACTCACTTTGCGCTCCACCCAGAGAAACTGGCAGAAGTTGCAACTCTGGTCATCGAGGTCACTCGCGCTCACTACCCCGCTCTTCAGATCCCCTTTCATTCTCGCTGGGGACATTTCAGAGCAGGTGGCGTGGACCGGCTTGCACGAGTGCGCGCCTCACTCAGCGGAGTGCCTCATAGTGACCCCCTCGAACCCGTTCGAGTCTACTGGGACCTGGTGATCCCTTCTGTCCTCCTCGATGCCGGGGCAGGAGATCGCTGGAAGTTTATCGAAGCCGACGGCACGGCGGTGTCTCGCTCAGAAGGCCTCGGCGTGGCAAGCCTAGCTCTGTTTGAAGCAGGCGGCCTGAGCTCGGACCCCGCTCGGCGCCCCCTGAGGGCAGATGCACGCGGGCTTCAGACATTCACAGCTGCAGCCCTTGAGAAGGCATTTCAAGTAACTCAGGACAACCCCCTGATCGGAACCCAAGGCCGCGCCGGACTGCTCAAAACTTTAGGAAAATGCGTTGAAAACGACCCCCTGCATTTTCCCACCAAAGCTTTGGACCGAGGCCAGGCCCGAGTCGGAAATCTTGCGGACTCCTTCGTCGCAAAATTTGGAAAAACAATTCCTGCACCGGCAATTCTGCGAGGAGTTCTGGAGGCATTGGGCCCAATCTGGCCGGGACGCCTTCAGCTTGCAGGGCAAGAGCTCGGCGATGTTTGGTCGCATTCCGGTCTCGGACCCTCGGGATCTTTTGAAAGCCTGGTCCCTTTCCACAAACTTTCGCAGTGGCTCACCTACTCTCTGATCGAACCCCTCCTCGACGCTGGTTTTTCAGTTCCAGGCGTCGAAACCCTGACCGGCTTAGCCGAATACCGTAACGGGGGGCTTGTCCTCGACGGCGGACTCATTTCACTCCGTGATCCGGAGCAGGCAAAGCGAGCCCACCGCCCTGATTCAGAGCTCGTGATCGAATGGCGAGCCCTCACGCTGGTCTGGCTTGAAAAAATTGCAGACGAAGTGAGGCGCCAACTCAAGATGACGGCTACTGAACTCCCATTAGCCAAAGTGCTCGAAGGGGGCACCTGGTGGGCGGGGCGCAAGCTTGCAAAACAACTGAGACCTAAAACCTCAAACCCGCCCCTTGAACTCTTGAGCGACGGCACTGTTTTTTGAGACTGTTTTTTGGAAAGGAAATCCCCGATGACTCCAACCCCGCACCTTCCTGAATTCAAGAACTGCAGGCTCATCACCCACCCCGTGGTCCGCCACAAGGTGACGATGCTTCGTGATCAAAATACTACTCCCTTATCTTTTAGGCTCATCACTGAAGAGATTGCCCAATTTCTGGCCTATGAAGCCACACAAGACCTCAAGACCAGCAAGACGGAGATTGAAACTCCGCTCGAAAAATCAAGCTGCGACGTGATCGCGGACGAACTCGTACTTCTTTCGGTGATGCGAGCGGGACTTGGCATGCTGAGCGGAATGCTCCGGATCCTTCCGTTTGCTACGGTAGGACACATCGGCATTTACAGAGACAAGTTTATTGAAGCGACGGTCGAGTACTACCTGCGCCTTCCAAAAAACGTAAAGGGCAAGCGCGTCCTCGTCCTCGATCCGCTGCTGGCCACCGCCGATACGGCCTGCGCAGCAATCGACCGACTCAAAGAATACGAAGTAGGACCCATTCGTTTTGTCTGCTTTCTTGCCTCGCCCCAAGGGCTCAAACGCCTTCAAGAAGTCCACCCGGATGTCGAGGTCTACACCTGCTCAATCGAGCGCGGACTCAACGAAAAGGGCTATCTACTTCCAGGCCTTGGAGACGCCGGTGACCGTCTTTTTGATACGGTGGGTGCGTGAGCACTGCTTTTTTACCGGCAATCCAGATCATCGGAATATCGGGCGGCAGCGGCTCGGGTAAAACGACCTTTGCCAAAGGACTGCAGCGCCTGCTGGGGGACCGACGCTCTGCCATTCTCGCCCAAGATAGTTACTACATTGATCAGAGCGCACACTTCAAAGGCGATGGCGAGAACGTCAACTTCGATCACCCGAGCGCGCTTGATTTTTCGCTGCTCTCCTCCCACCTCGAATCACTCCGAGCCGGTCAGCCGATCGAAGTCCCCATCTATGACTTTGCCAGCCACACACGGAGCCCGAGCACCCTCAGGCTCGAACCTCATCCGGTGATCTTGCTCGATGGCACGCTCATTCTTTCGCAAGACAAGATTCGCCCTCACCTCATGGCTTCGATTTTCATCGATGCTTCTGAGACGGTGCGCTACCAGCGGAGATTCAAACGTGATCTCATCGAGAGAGGGCGTCAGCCTGAAGGGATCAAAAAGCAGTTCGAGCGACAGGTCAAACCCATGCACGATCTGTTCGTAGAGCCCTCAAAATCTCATGCGAGTGAAATCATCTCCGGCGAGCGCGATTTTTCGGCTGAAATGGAACGCTGGGCCTCTCAGTTGGGCGCTTAACTAATCTAAATTCAGCTTTCGAAGCGTCTTGGCCTTGACCCCAGTGATGCCCACAACCAATAAGGTCATGGCGCCACCCAAGAGTACTGCCGGCACAGTGCCCAGTAATTTAGCAGCAATCCCAGACTCCAGGGCTCCAAGCTCGTTAGACGACCCAATGAAGATTGCGTTCACTGAGGCCACACGGCCTCGCATATCTTCGGGACTATATAACGACACGATCGTTCCGCGCAGGACCATACTCACGCAATCCAGCGCCCCTCCTAGCGCAAGCAGGCCAGTCGAAAGCCAAAAAATGCGGGAAATACCAAATCCAATCACACACAATCCGTAACCTGCCACACACGCCAAAAGAATTTTTCCGGCCCCATGGCTAATGGGTTTTCGAATGAGCGCCACCCCCATCAGCAATGCACCCACTGCCGGCGCTGCCCTCAAGATTCCCAATCCTTGGGGCCCCACATTCAAGATCTCACTAGCAAAGATCGGGAGCAATGCGGTGGCTCCTCCAAACAGAACAGCAAACATATCGAGAGCCAAAGCTGAAAGCAGAAGCTCATGCCTGAATACAAAACGCATTCCAGACAGTAGGTTCTCCAGCAGTGCCTCTCCCTTTACTCGACGTTGGATAGTGGGCTTAAGCCCAATCATTGAGAACACGATCAGCGCCAGAACTAAAAGAACTGCCTGAAGCACGAAGGTCCCCCGCGCCCCCATCCACGCGTAAAGAAGTCCACCCACAGCAGGTCCACCTACGGCTGCCACCTGAAATGCAGACGTCAACCATGCGCTGGAAACTGCAAGGGCCTGTCTCGGAACAATCTGCGGGGTGATCGAAAAAACAGAAGGGGCTGCAAAGCCGCGCGCAAGACCTGTCAAAAAAGCTGCGGCATACAACGCTACCGAACGTTGTTCGGAGCTGGAGTGTCCTGCGTTCGAAAAAATCAACATCATCACAGAAATCAAGCTCAGAACCAGCACTGCCTGGTAAATCCTGACGGGATTACCGCGATCCACCACGTATCCTGCAAAAAGTGCAAGGCCAATGGACGGAACCGCCTCAGCAAGCCCAATCAAACCCAAATAAAGAGGGTCTTTGTGAATAGAGTAAATTTCCCAGGCCATGACGACTGCCTGCATTTGAACCGCAATCGAAAAGAGCAACCGGGCAGTGACGAGCTTTCTAAAGTCTGGAATAGAAAACGCGCTCACTGAACTGTCCTCCTGAGAACAGATGCTTCTTTCTGCATGATTTCGAACTGAGTTCCTCTTGGCTTATCGTTTGGGCCTAGGAACTCAGATCCCCTCTTTGGCCTCTTCGAGCTCACCCAGAGCTCGGATCACCGCGGACGATCTTATCCCTGTTGGGCTCGTACTGCCAGCGCGCCCAGTGCACTGAGCCAAGAAACGAGAAATTTCCTGCTGCGCTCCATCCCGAGGGAGCGCTAGAAGCACTTCCATCACCCCCAGAATGCCATCTCCCGTGACTGGGGGATCTTTCACGCGCACGCTAGATCGCATTCGCCACTCGACCAGCACCCTCTGAACAGAAACTCCCTGTGCTCGGGCCGTAGCCTGAGCTAGGTCCCGGTAAGAGCGTTCAAGCTCTGACCAGAGCCCCCCCTCGGATGCAACCGCCTGAAGGTCAATCTTCTTTGCAAACTTAGATCTACACGTTTGACTCAAACGCTCAGGGCCGACCAGGGTTTCGGATCCATTCCACAGAGCAGGATAATTTACCAAAAATCTGGGCATGACAAAGACGGCATCCGTGGTCAGCCCATCCGGAACTTTGCGCGTCCCATGGCGGCATTGGAGCCGCTCCAACCGCTGAAAGGCCCTCAAATAACGAGTGATCCGTCGGGCATCGCTCGCAGAGGTGCCACTCATCCAACGGGCCAATTGAGAGTCAGAGAGCCCTGATTTTTTCAAAAGTCTGCGGCGGACCTCGCTCTCAAAGCACTCATCAAAAATCCGGGTGAGCCGCGAGTGATAGAAATCCGAAATAGGACGCTTAAATCCTGTCGATAAGAAGCCTTGGATCTGAGCAAAGGTCTGCACGATGTAGCGAGCCCTTCCCTTTTGCTCTGCCAGACTCGTCGAGTAGCGATCGCCGTCGTCATATCGATATCCTGCGTGAAAACCTCCAAATCGGCGAATCGAACCGTAGTCGATGATTCCGCCGTCCATCAGAATGTTGTCTCCGTCCCAATCCATCCAGCAGAAGACGTAATCTGATTCGTAACGGGCGGCAGCTTTTGCAAAATCTTGGGCCACTTGCGCGCAGAACCGCTCGACGGCTTGCTTGACTTGGTCAGGCGATCGCAACTCCCATCCCTTAGCAAGCTCGAGACGTCCATTTCTGCGCTCACGTTCCATGCAGTAGTGGACTGCGTTTTTCAACGCTTGAAGATTTCCCTGCTTGAGGTGACAGAAAAGATGCGAAGGCCTCATCAAGTTAGGCGCCGCACGGACATTGATGGAAGAGCCACCCGGAAATACAATCAGTGCAAGAGTCCTCTCGGTCGAAATTCCTTCGGAATGAAAAACCTCACTCATCAAGGCCGCCGCAAGCCCGTCATCAATGGAGTTAAAGCCGTTTCCGTAGCAAACTCGAGGGTCGCCCGATTTGAAGTAGCGCCCTTCGATGGCTGTCGCCGGGCTGAGCCGGGTGGCGCCAGTTCCTGAGCTCATCACATCCCAGGTCACGCCTCGGTGAGTGATCTCGCCGTTCCAGATCCCCCGCCCATCACCCGAGGTCTTACCGGTCTTTGAGGGGTGCTGGAGTTGCAAATATCGCGTGGCCATGTATTTGCCTGGCTTGAGATCACGATGCCTAAAGCGCGTACCCTTTTCGAGATCCCACTCGTTGATGATCACCAAGCTGAAGGTTTCCAAGACGGCATTGGCGAGTTCAGCGGTGATTCGGTCGGGATGACTTTCTGGAATGAGGCCCATTTGGCGGGCAAGTGGAAAGTTGAAGTAGAAGACTTTTCCGCCAGTGCGCTTGCGGGCGGAGTACTCCACGAAAGCGCCAGGGTTGGCATCCTTGAAACGGTGCTCGCCGTTGAGTCGGCCAAAAGACTCGGCCAAGCTGCTGGAGGCGGCCTTCTTGGGCAACTGATTGAGAGCAAAGGATCTCATACGCCAACGGATCGGAAGGCTTGAAGTTTTTCTTGATTTGCCGCGCCAAGTGCGGTCTGAGAGCGCCGTGAAACGCCCCCCTCAGAACCTCAACCTCGTGCTGTACTCAGGCGGACAGTCAAGGTCCAACCACCGCCTGCACGCAGAGGTGGTGCGGTTGGCGAGAAAGCAAAGGGCTCTGAGGGTGTTGGACACCTTTTACTTAAGCGCCGCGTCAAAACACCCCCTCAGGATGACCTATATTCCTTTCGAATCAGATGGTTCGGCCCCTTATTTTGACCGGGCGATGCGGCGTTACCGAGCCGCCGGGATTGAGCAGTTCTTTATTCTTGAACCAGAAAATCGCCCCTCCCGCGCCGAGCTCGAGATCCTGCGATCAAGCGACGTCATCTATTTGGCAGGCGGCAACACGTACCGCTTCTTGGCCAGCCTCCGAAAAAGCGGCCTTCTTTCGCACCTGCGGAACTTCGCCCGCCGAGGCGGTGTCCTCGCGGGCCTGAGTGCCGGTGCGATTCTGATGGCTCCAACCATTGCACTGGCAGGAATCCCCCGCTTTGACGCCGATGAAAACGATGTAGGCCTCAAGGATCTCAGGGCCCTGGGACTTTTGGACTTCGAGTTTTCTCCGCACGACACTCCAAGCCCCAGGCGGCGCAAAGAACTCATCAGTCACTCGCGCCGAAGCCGAATTCCGGTTTTTTCAGTCGCCGACGGCGGAGGCCTGGTGGTCGAGAACGGCAAGATCCGAATCTTTGGCTCCGCCCGAATTTACCTGGAGGGTCAGGTAGCCGACTTCCCCAACAGGCGAACGCGCTTTTTTCCGCCCTCGGTGTCCTGCTCGCCGATGGCCAAAAAACCCAGCGTCGTGTGGAATGCCATCGAATCGGGATTGGGCGGCACCACGTTCACTTCGCAAGTCACAAAATCTCGGCGCTCAAAGCGCGCCTGTTCGATAACCCGCTCAACCATGAGGCGCCCCACCCCCTGCTTGCGCGCTCCCTTGGCCACGGCCAAGCGATCCACATACAAGAAGCGATCATAGCGCGCCTTGAACCACTGGAAGTTCACACTCGAGTACGGTGCGTCTTCATTCATGACGACGATGAAACCTAGAATTTCAGACGCTGAGCTTCGCGCAACCCAGACGTGCTGGGCTACGCTCAAAACGAGCTTTTCGAAAGTCTCAAAGTCCAGATCGCCTACGTGCGGAACTTCACTCTGATTGAGCGCATGAAGAGCCTGGAGTGTCGCCAGATCTTTCGCGCCCGTTCCGCCCGTTCCACTTGGAGCAGAAAGAGGGAAAAGCAGAACTTCATTTTTAGCGCGCTGGGAGGCCTTTGATGAGCGCAGAGGCTCTGACACAAGGAGTTCTCGAATACCAAGAGGAAGGCCTGCAGCCAGCAGCCCCACCATCCAACCGATCACCGTAAACAGGCGCGGACCAATCGCCCCGTCCGAGCCCCGAGCGATCACGTAGAGAACGGCACCTCCTAGAAGCAGCGAAAAAGCGAATGCCAAAACCAAGTAAATTACGAAGCGCTCGAGCGCCTGGCGTCCCCAGCCCAGCCTTCGCACGGCGAGCATGCCCGCCCTAAGAAGCAGAGTACCAGCCGCACCACCAGCGGCCCCGCTTGCGGCCACCTGAAGCCATTGCATCTCCATGCCCACTCGCTTCAGGGCAAAGGCCGAAAGTCCGGAAATGGCAAGCGCACCTACTGCCCCCGCAAGGCCACCCCCTGCCACACCAAAAAATGACGCGGCGCTTAAGTAAAAGGTGTCCAACACCCTAGATCTCATCCCCACCTCCGCGCGCCCAGTCACCGGTGATCCGGCAGGTCAGGTAAGCCTTGATAAAGCCCTCAAGGTCCCCGTCGAGCACCGGATCGGCCTGGTTCACAACGTGGCCGGTGCGGTGGTCTTTGACCATCTTGTAGGGGTGAAGGACATAAGAACGAATCTGACTTCCCCAGGAAATGTCCTTCTTGGAGTCCTCGACGGCAGCCTGCTTTTTGCGCTCCTCCTCGAGGTGGCGCTCATAGAGGCGCGAGCGCAGGACCTTCATGGCCAGATCCTTATTCTTGATCTGAGAGCGTTCCTGCTGACAGGCAACCACGATGCCCGAGGGCATGTGCGTGATGCGCACTGCCGAGTCAGTCGTATTCACTCCCTGGCCGCCCTTGCCGCCGGCGCGGTAGACATCAATGCGCAGGTCGGCAGGATTGATCACGACCTCGAAAGTGTCGTCAATTTCAGGGCTCACAAAAACCGAAGTAAACGAAGTGTGGCGCCTCGCGTTCGAGTCAAAGGGCGAAATACGCACCAACCGGTGAACGCCCGCTTCGGACTTCAAAAGTCCGTAAGCATACTCACCCGTAATCTGTGCAGTAACGTTCTTGAGCCCGGCCTCCTCACCGGGCAGCACGTCCAAAACTGCAAACTTGAATCCCCGCTTTTCAGCCCAGCGCTGATACATCCTGAAAAGCATCTGCGCCCAATCCTGCGATTCAGTACCCCCAGCCCCTGCATTGATCGTCAAAATGGCGTTGTTGGGGTCCTGCTCTTCAGAGAGCATTTTCTGAAACTCGGCTTTTTCAAATTCCGAGGCCAGCGTCCCGATCATTTGGCCCGCCTCGGCGATCGAGGACTCGTCGCCCGCCTCCTGCGCCAACTCAAAGAGCGTCAGCGCGTCTGAGTACCCACGGTCGAGCGCCAGGAACTGGTTGACCTCGCGCTCGAGCCGGGCCTTTTCGGTGGTCAAGTTGCGAGCTTTGCGATTGTCGTTCCAGAATTCGGGCTGCTGAGAAAGATCATCGAGTTCGGCGATCCGGCGCTGTTTGACCGACAGGTCAAAGCGACCCCCGAAGGAAATCGAGTTTTTCTTTCATGTCGGCCAGACGGCCTCGAATTTCATGAGGAGCAACAGGGGATGAGAGCATGGCAGAGTTTTAGGTGATGCTCTCGGTTTTTGCAATTCCGGCGGCGGGCTAGAGGGAAAAGCCCCCCTCTACTTAAGACAAGACTGACGAACCCTCCAGCGACCGGGCGACTCAAGCAGGCCCGTGCAACCCATCTCGCGCTGGACTCCTGGGTCCCAGTTGAGCATAAAGCGAAGTCGGTCGCGCACCCATCGCCCCTTCAGTTTGAGCTCAAAATCAGCCGTTACACTCCCGGGCTTTGCAGATCGATCCACAGGGCGCACCGAAACAATCCTGACCTCAGTCGTATCCGGAATCCGCTCCGGTACCTGGCCGCTCTCTTGGACGGGATCGGGCTCAAGTTTGCCCCACTGGAGCTTGAGCTTTTGAAGACATGCACTTCCTGAAGAAAGACGCACTCCAGCCAATTCCTGGAGGACATACTCGTGCGCCATTTGGCGTAGAATCGGAGGCGTAAATCCCCCACAGGCCGGGGCAGCCTCAAGGGCAAACGCCGGGGATCCTAAAGGAGCAAGACCAAGGACCCAAACCCCACTTCCAATCCACACTTTAACCCAGCTCACAGCTGCTCTTTTCTAGGCATTCTTGCCCCTTGAGTCGAATCGCCTTCTCGCCCTTACCTTGGGGATCAATTCTGCATTCTTTTCGATCCGATCGATGCCTCAAGACTGAAAACGAGCCTTCCTGTCCCGAGACTGCTTTGCCCGAAGCTTTGCCCTGAGCTTTTTCGACTTCCGCTCGACAGACGCGCCTTGCCATATCGAGTAAGCCATTTCGAAGCTTAGATCCCATGGCCACTGTGCCAGCAGGAACCTCCAATTTGGCATCAAACCGTGCAGGCCCTAAGTCTCCCGCTGAACCACTGTGAGTCACCGTAAAATCTAAACTGCTTGCAGAGATCCGATCACAATTGCCACCTGCTTTTTGAATTCCAAGCGGATCTGGCCCGACGCTATCGATGATCACCACATGATTTCGGGACACATTCACCACGTCGCCCTCCCGAATCCCTTTGGGGTACTCAATTGTCGCTACCTCGATACAGCCTTGGCCCACATACTCTGGAAATTTTCCTGTCCCGACCACGAGCTCTGGGGGCCACGCCTTGGGGGTCATCTTAAGCCCCGCCGCTGCAAACGAGGCGGCAACAAATCCCGAACAATCGATTGCAGCGAGCGGCGCGCCGTTTTTAGTCTCATCAACTCCATCGACATCACCATCTTTTCGACGATTTCTGTCCGCTCTCAGGTCCATCGTCGATTCTTTGGGATTCCAGCAAAAATCCGTCTCGCACTTTGCACCATAGCCATAAATGGGCAGAGGAGCCTTCGTATTTTCAAACACATGAGAGCAACTCTCGTGCTGAGGATAGGGCGGGCTCTTTCGGCCTTTCAGACCTGAAAGCGCGTAATGCCAGTTGAGGTAATCCTCTCGTTTTTTTTCGCTCAAGCTGCGTACCGTGATCGATCCCCGCTCTACTCTCTCAATGGGACTCTTACGCTGGACTGCCAGAATCTCCGCTGTCCAAACCTTTTTTGCCGCCTCACAATCCTGAAAATAAACACCTAACAACTTTCGCGCAGAGAGCGCCAAAGAATGGGTCTGAGCCCTCTTGATCCGGACTGGGCTCTGCGCCGGAGAAAAATCACACCCCGCTTGAGGAAAACGCGGTGAACGAAGCTCCTCCTCTGCAAGCTTCGATGCCTGACCGAGCTGCTTGGCTGCAGCCTGAGCAGGATCCGCGGTGTAGTTTGTGCTCTCCATGTTCTTCAGGCTTGTGACGAATTCATTTCCTTGGGAGTCTCGGAGCAGAACCGCTGTCCAGCGTTTTCCGTTCGTCACGATTTCTTTGCGAGATTCCACCACAGTGAGCTCAGTCCCAGCGGGAGCTCTCCAATCCTGTACGTTTTTGCGCCACATGGATTGGCTTGGCAGTAAATCCGTGGCGCGCTGCAACCAGATCTTCTGCCCACTCACTAAAGAGCCTTCCTGAGCACGGGCAGCCCCAAGCCCAAGCCAAACCAGGCTCAATCCTGTAATCACATTTTTGATCAAACTCCCAGAACACAGCATGCCCCTACTCGTCGGTAAACGGACATCAAAAATAAAGCCCCAGAATTGACTGGACTGGCATTCCTGTTAGGGTCGGCGCCACCCATGGAAACCCCAATGAAAAATTCAATCTCTCCTGATCTTGCCCTGGCCATTGCTGAAGTGGTCCAAACGGTTCATCGATTGCGCGCTCCGGGGGGTTGCCCGTGGGACATGAAGCAGACCCATCAGAGCCTAAGGCCCTACATCATCGAAGAAGCCTACGAAGTGCTTGAAATTCTGGATCAAATTGATTCGTCGGAGCGCCTGAAAACCGATCCTCACCTTGCAGCCTCTCTCCGGGAGGAGCTGGGCGACCTACTCATGCAAGTCCTCATTCACTCCGAGCTTGCCTCCGAGACGGGCACCCTGGACTTTGCTTCGGTGGCGCGGGCCCTCAATGCCAAGCTCATCCACCGCCACCCCCACGTATTTGGAGAAAACGCGTCGGAGCTCAAGGGATTGGATGCAGACGGAGTTCTGAAAAATTGGGAAAAAATTAAAGCAGAAGAAAAAGCCAAAAAGAGTGCCGAAGCTTCTGTGCTCGACGGACTTCCAAAAGGCCTCCCGGCATTGCAGCGAACCAGCCGACTCATCGACAAAGTCACTCGAGTGGGTTTTCAATGGCCGAACCTCGACGGACCTCTCGAAAAACTGAAAGAAGAACTCGGCGAATTTGAGACCGAAGTGAAGAACCTCCAGGGTTCAGACTCACAAAGACAGAAAGCACAACAAGAGCTCGGAGACCTTCTTTTTAGTTTATGCAACGTAGCTTTTTTACTGAAGCTCGACCCAGAGGAGGCACTGCGCGGAACCCTCTCCCGCTTCGAAAGCCGCTTCAGACACGTGGAATCCAGACTCCGCCAACAAGGCAAACGACCTGAAGATTCGACACTTGAAGAGATGGATCGCTACTGGGAAGAAGCCAAGCGACAAGCCACCACGACAAATCCGGGGCACAAATCATGAGCTCTCGGTTTTCTATTCCAGTGATTGGTCTGACAGGAGGGGTTGCCTCAGGGAAGTCTTCTGTCGCAAGAATTTTTAGAGAAAAAGCCGGAATTCCGGTGATCGATGCTGACCAGATCGCCCGTGAGCTTTCTCAGCCTGGCGGCCTCGCGGCGTCTGAGATCCAAGCGCGCTTTGGGACCCTTGACCGTGCCAAGCTCCGTCAGAAAATTTTTTCAAACCCTCAATTGCGCCGCGAACTTGAATCGATTCTGCACCCACTCATTGCCGCCGAAAGTCAAAAACGCATTGAAGAATTTGCGCGCGCTGGCGCAAGATACGCCATTTATGAAGCCGCGCTTTTAGTTGAGACGGGGCGGCATCGAGAATTGGATGGACTGATCGTCGTAGAAGCCCCACTCGAGAGCCGAATTGCTCGCCTCATGGAACGCGACTCAGTCACACGAGAGCTTGCCCTTTCAATGATCCAGTCCCAGGCGAGCGACCTGCAGCGCGAAAAGGCTGCAAGCCTACTGCTACAGAACGACGGCACCTTCGACGAGCTCGAGGCGCAAGTGACGCCCAACTTACTCGACGCGGCTCTGGCACGCAGCTCAGGCGAGTCCAGTGGAGAAAGTTCATGACGGAGCTCGAACGCTGGAAACGAAAAGCCCGTGCACGACTTGAAGACCTCGTGGACTTTGCTCTGCATTTTCCGGCCCTCCGCAGGCGCGGACCCCCAACTCCAGACTGGCAAATCGGAGTACAGGTCGTGAGCTCATCCCAAATTCAAAAACTCAACCGCAGCTATCGTGGAAAGAATAAGCCCACCGATGTGCTGAGCTTTGGGTCGCCCGAGCCATTCAGGAGCCTAGGACACCTAGGCGAGCTCGTAATCGCTCTCCCGTTGCTCAAGCGGCAAGCGCGGGAGCTCGGACATTCGGCAGAGGTGGAACTCAGAGTGCTCCTTGCCCATGGCCTTTTGCACTTGCTTGGCTTTGACCACGAAAAAAGCAAAAAACAGGCCCGTGAGCATGCGCTTTGGGAAGCGCGGCTCCTTGCCTTTTATGACATCACGGCTGAGCATAGCCTTGTGAGCCGAAACCGATGAATCACCAAAATTGGATCCCTGCGATCTCGATGATTTTTTTGGTAGGTATTGGACTCAGTCATCGACCGGCTGCAGCCAAACCCGGAGCCATGCTGTGCAAACCCTGCCCAGGGCAACCGCTTGAATTTTCCATTCATCAGGCAGAAGCGGTAGTGTTGGCCCGAGTCACCCACGAACTTTTGCCCAAACCTCAGAAACTACCCCCAGGACAAGCGCAGAGCGGCCAACTTGAAGTGAAAGTGCTCGAATGGTTGCGACGTCCAACTGGCTCTCCGGCAGCACAGCTCCCCACCCAAATGTCGGTACGTTTTTCGTGGGACGGGGCCTGCAAGGCGGCTCCCCGATTAACCCCCCGCCAGAGCCGCATCATTCTGTTTCTTTCAAAAACCGAGGATGGCCAGTGGGAAGCCCTCTCCCATGCCTGCGCTTTGACTGACCTGGACCCCTCCCGAGCTGAGGGGGGAGTCGCGGGTCTGAAAAAAAGGCTTAAAAAGTCCTCGATCTAAAATGTTGACTTGGGTCGGACTGACGTTTAAACCCAGCCCACACTGGTTGGTTTGGGGGTGTAGTTGAGTTGGTTACAACGTCGCCCTGTCACGGCGAAGGCCGCGGGTTCGAGTCCCGTCACTCCCGCCAAGTTACGCCACTGAATGTTTCCGCAAGGAAGGTTCAGTGGCTTTTTTTTGGATCACGGAATCGGTACGCTCGCCCCGTTCACGCGACCTTCTTTGATCCGCCTTTTCCCGGAAAGGCTCGGATCAATTCATCACACCAAGCCTTAAAAGAAGCGGCCTCTTCAGGAGTAGGGAATTCAAAATGAATGCCCAACCGATAGGGCTGCACAGACTCTCGGAGCACCCGCCGCGGCACAAGGGACTCAGCCAGCCACTCCACTTGGCCTTTGAGCTCCAACTCCCGTGGCTCATGAATCACCAATTTTGCCTTAGTCCCCGGAATCAACTTCTCGGGGCAAAAGAGTGAAACCCCATCCGGCTTAAAATCATTGAGTAGAACTCGGACCTGAATCGGACCGCTTCCTACACTGGGCTCAAGCGTGCACTCTACCCTTTTAACGTGAAACTCTTCTGGCTTTAAAAGCTCAGTGCACCGCACCGCGCCTTGTCCGGATTTTCGAGGGGCTCCATTACTCATACTTGAGTAGGATAACGAAGACTCATCCCGAACATCAAATACTCAAACTTGAGCCTCTTAACAGTCGTGTAAATCAAAGCCCTTAGCCCGCGAGGACACAGGCCAGGGTTAGCCAAAAATGGCCACGAATTCATCCCAATGGCTACGAAGCTTGCCCTTGAGGCGCAGAATAGCCTGCGTATGAAGCTGACTGACACGCGACTCTGTGACGTCCAAAACCTTCCCAATTTCTTTCAAGTTTAAGTCTTCGTAGTAGTACAGCGACAGAACTAAACGCTGTTTTTCTGGAAGATCATTAATGTTGTCAGCGATCATTTTTTTGAAGTGCGCCAAATTCACTTCACTAAACGGATTGGCGGCT
>JBKCVM010000040.1:0-4970 GCA_046317855.1 Oligoflexia bacterium | reverse complement strand
AGCTTGTCGATGACGCTAAACACACGCTTCATTTCTGTGCTTTGCCCCACAAACTCAGTGCCGTTTTGGAGACGAATCACTGGAGCGGCCAGAGAGACGTTGCGTACTAGAGTGTTGGCCTTCAGGGCCTTGTCCACCATGTAAACTAAGTTGTCTGCTTTAACCGGCTTCTCGAGGTAATTGTAAGCCCCATTTCGAGTGGCTTGGACTGCGTCTCGTACGTTCGAAAAGGCAGTGAGAATAATGACAATGATAGAAGGGTCGTGAGCCTTGATTTCTTGCAGTGCCTCCAGACCGCTCATCAAAGGCATGTTGACGTCAAGAAGCACCAAGTTGTAACGCCCGGCCCGAACGCGATTGACGGCCTCCTCGCCGTTCGAGGCTTGGTCCACACTGTAGCTCCCCTCAGAGAGGGCTGCGGCGACTGAGAGTCGAAGGTCTGCATCATCGTCAACTACGAGAACTTTAAACATGGCTCTGTTTCTCCAAGGACTGATTTTTGCGCGCGGGCACTGTCCGCAGGCCTGGGGTGTCTCCGGGCTGCTCCTGCGGGAGCGTCAGAGTAAAAGTACTCCCCTGGCCTGGGGAGCTTTGGAGTTCAATAGAGCCGGAGTGAGCCTCTACGAAAAATTTGCAAAGGTAGAGCCCTAGTCCAGAGCCAGAAACGTGCTGAGTCTGAGCATTTTTAACGCGGTAAAATTTTTGAAATAAGAGCGATTGCTCTTCCTCCGATAGCCCCACACCCGGGTCAGTCACTGAGAACTGGACCTTTCCGTTGATCTCTCGAGTCTGCACTCGGATCGTTGAACCATTTGGGGAGTATTTGAGTGCGTTATCGATGAGGTTATTGATCACCTTTTGAAGAAGAGAAACGTCCATTTGGATTGGAAAAAGGGGCTCGAGTTCTGTCTCGATGCGGCAGCCCTTGGCTCGTGCGAGTGCACTAAATGTAGAAATAGCCCGCTCAACAATGACATTAAGATCCTTTGATTCAAATTGTGGCTTGAGTTTGGCACTTTCGATTTTTGCAAGCTCAAGAATGCTCGAGATGAAGCGATTGAGCTCTTCTGTAGAGTCGATGATCGTTCTGAGCGATTGCTGGTCGCTCTGTGCAAGGCGAGATGCGCCTTTGAGAAGGAGGACCTCAGCAAGGCCCTGAATTCTCGCAACTGGGGTCTTGAGGTCATGGGTGACCAAGGAGAGAAAGTTGGTCTTCAATTCTTCTACCTGAAGGAGGACCTCATTGCGGCGTTGCAGATCTGAGCGTTGCCGGTGCTCATTGAGTAGGCGGTAAGGGACCGAGAGATAATAGGCTGCGAGCATTCCAATCAGGGGATGGGCGGTGGACACCCAAAATCCAGATCGTGCGACAAACAGGATTGTGCCCATCAGGATAAAACCCATTCCAACGCCCAAGCTCATCAAGACCCCACCGAGGGGAGAGAAATTGAGAATCAGCAGCGCAACTCCCAGTGTCAGAGCAAAAGTCGTGAGGTCTCGAACCCACTTGGGCGTACGAATCAAGCCATCTTCAGCTAAAAGTGAATCGAGAATCGTGGCGTGCAAGGAGACCTTAGGGCTTCCCCACGGCTCTAAAGAATAGGGAGTTACCACGAAGTCGCTGGGCTCGTCCCGGAGAGCCGAGCCAATGAGGACGATTTTGCCAGCAATCTTTGATGCCGCCTGACGCTGAGTGACTTCATCTGCCAAGAAGTCTTCTGCGGGTATTCTGAGATACGCATCTCGGGGATTGCCGTGGTAGCGAAATGAAAAATACTTGGCTTGGATCTCGGGTACCTCAAAGCTACCGCGGACAGACTGATGGACTGAGCGTAATCCTGCTCGCTGTGCAAGGAGGGGTGCAAAGGCTGGACGAGTATCCAGTTGCAGAAGGGCTCGTCGAGAGACTTTGTCTCCAGCAAGAGATCCGCCCTCTCGGTGGATCATGGCCAGTCCATGAGAAAGCGTACTGAGTGGAAAGGGAGGGAGCGTTTCTCCTGATGCATCGTAAGTGGTTCCTAAAACGACGGGAAGCCCCTTGCTTTCGAGTGAACGTGCAAGGTCCGTGAAGGCACGGAGTGCTGGATGACGTTCGCCCTCAGTCTCTAGATCTGCGGATCTTGCCAAATTGACAGTGTAGCCGATGGCAAGCGGCTGATGCCTTCCGATCGCATCCAATATCATCGTATGAGTTCGAATCGAGAGTGGTGAGAGCTCGCTAAATCGCGCGAGTGTTGCGTCGTCCAAGGTCACCAGGACGATTCTGGGGTCCGGGGCAGGATGAATCCCTAGAGTGGTGCGCATATTATAAAAAGCAGCATCCAGGGTGTGCAGCTCAAAGCGCCCCAGGACGAAAGTGGTCATTGCGGCCACGAGGCAGGCAATCAAGACCGTTAAAGCTTGGGAGCGTGTGCTGGGCAGAGTCATCCGGCGGCGGATGGAGCAAGCTTTGTTCCAGCTGTGGGGGATCTCTCTGAGGACCAGTTAAACCAGAAGGTTACGACAGCACTCTCAGGTAAACGGTGTCTAGGGCTTAGACAGGTGTCTAAAGATTACGTTCAGAACTTAGGGTGAATTCAATGCGCCGATTTTTCTTTCTTGCGGTCGCAGTCTCGCCGCCTGAAAACGGCTTTCGTGCTCCTGAGCCAACCGGGATCATTCTTTCTTCTTGAACAAAGTCCTTTTGCACGAGGAACTTCATGACCTGCACTGCTCGAGTGAGCGAGAACTCAAACTGGCTACCGATTTTGGAGCCTGACTCGGGCTGATCATCGGTGTGTCCTTCAATTCGGACGTATCCTTGGTAGGCCCCAAGGATCTTGCCCAAGCGTGCGAGATATTTTTCTGATCCGGGTTTTAGGTCGGTCTGACCTGGATTGAAGAGGAGTTCTTCTGGTACTGAGAAGCGCAAGGTATCGAGGCTGACGTCGAGTCCATAGAGCTGGTCTTCCATGACTTCTTGGGCCAAATCTCCCAACTCTTGGTGGGCCATACGCTGTTGCTCAACCGGCCGCATGGGTTTTTCGACGAGTTCGTCTGGGGTTTGGCCGTCGAGTCCCTGCATGATGTTTTCACCAGATCCCTGTCTTTCACCTAAGGGTCTGGCTTCGTCCGACTGCGGATCTCTTCCCATAGTGTAGGGAGTGTTGGGGTGATTGAAATAGTGAGCGATGGCAGCCTTGGTTTCTTCATCGGCTCCGAGAAGCCACATCACCATGAAAAAACACATCATCGCAGTCACGAAGTCGGCGTAGGCTACTTTCCAGGCTCCGCCGTGGTGGCCCCCGTGGCCACCCCCTTTTTTCTTCTTGATGACGATGACAGGTGCTTCTGCCATAAATTATGCCGCTGCCTTACCTGCACCCGAGGTGGCCTTATCGACTTCTTCGAAGGTTGGCCTGAACTCGGCAGGAATCGTACGCCTTGCAAACTCGACACACACTTTTGGCGAACAGTTTTTTGCGTAAGCCAAGAGAGCAGCCTTTAGGACGGAGAAGAGTTTTCCGCCATCCTGGTTGTTCAGCTCCATCTTGGCAGCCAAGGGCTGCATGAATCCGTAAGAAATGAGAATTCCGATAAAGGTACCGACGAGCGCGGCGGCAACCGAGTTACCGACGGCCTCTTTACCTTGTGAAAGCTTACCCATGGTGTGCACGACCCCAAGCACTGCGGCCACGATGCCAAGACCAGGCATGGCGTCACCCACTCGAGTGACAATCGTGGGAGGACGACTTTCTTCTTCATGAACAACTGCAATGTCAGCGTCCATCAATTCTTCAAGATCGTATGGACTCATCGGCGATGAGATTTGCACTTTAAGAGTATCGCAGATGAACTCGATGGCGTGGTGGTTATGTAGAATCCCAGGGTATTTCTTAAAAATTTCTGAGGCCTCAGGCTTTTCAACGTGAGGCTCTAGTGAAAGCGGATTGGCTTTGGCCGTTTTGGTCAGCTCAAAAAGTAGCATCAAAGCTTCGAGGTAGAGCTTTTTTGAAATGGGGGGTCCTTTGAGCGTGGCTAGGACTTGCTGAACAAGCGCCTTGATGGTGGACGGGTTGGCTGAAGTCAGGAGTCCCCCGATCCCAGCGCCACCGATGATAATGAATTCGGAAGGCTGCCAAAGCACATCCAGGTGGCCGCCTCCAACAAAGGCATAGCCACCGAACACGCAGACGATCACTGTGATTGCGCCGATAATGACGAGCATGGTTAACCCGTACCTCTCAACGACGTATCGCCCTTTGATGGCTAAACCGTGAGGGATTTAACAGTTTGAGTTCAATCCGAGAGCTCTTACGAAAAAACTAAAGATAGGCCTAGGATTTACCGATGAGACTCATTGGTCTGAAGCTCTCGGCTGGGGGGTGGGTACTGGGAGGCGCAATCTTCAATCTCAAATTCGATGGATTGAAGGACTTTCTCCGTCACGACTTGCTCAGGCGGGCAGTCCGGTCGAGCCCCGTGTCCTGATTTTCGATCAATCTGGGCATCCACTAGATGCGGACTGGCAGGAAATGGCTCTACCGGCTCTCCCTCATGGGCGCTCTTCATGAAGTTGACCCAAATCGGGAGGGCAGCTGTGGCTCCAGTGAGCTTGGGGAGTTTTTCAGCCTCTTCAGGACCCTGGTCCCAGCCCACCCAAACGACGGTAGTCAGCTGCGGTGTAAACCCAGCAAACCAGCTATCTCGATGGAGGCTCGTGGTTCCTGTTTTTCCGGCCGCGGGCCTGGTCCAGCCCCATTTTCGAGAGGGGCTTGCCGTCCCATCCTCAAAGACAGTGGTCATGAGGTCAATCAATGCGTCGACAGGCGCAGGGTCGGCAACCCAGTGAGGATTATGTACAAATCGCGCCACTGAGGTCCCGTCATCCAACGTAATGGAGCGAATGACGGTGAGCTCGTCGGTTTGACCGTGATTTGCAATCGCAGCATAAACTCTTAAAAGCTCAACTGGAGAGAGTTCCGGCGTTC
>JBKCVM010000039.1:0-2738 GCA_046317855.1 Oligoflexia bacterium | reverse complement strand
TACGTTGATTATCGGAGAGGGCGCCCGGGTTCAGGCCAATGTACAAGCCGGAACCGTGGTCGTGAGTGGCGAGTTCTCTGGCCAGATCCGCGCCCAGTATCGAGTGGAGATTCAGAAGCCCGCTATTTTCAGGGGCGACATTCATACCCCCAGCCTGCATGTCGAAGAGGGAGTAATCTTCGAAGGCAGCAGTAAAATGGCTCGCGGTTCACCCTCCAACTAAAAGATCCCATTAAAGCGGGGTTGACCGCCCAGAGTTCGCCATGTTAGCGCACGTTAAAAGTTTTTTTGCAGGGAGTGCGCAGTGGCCGCAATCATTAACCAGCTTGGCCTGGATTCGACATTTTTTGCCCAAATCGGGGTGTTTTTCGTTCTCTTTTTCTTTCTGTCTCGCGTTTATTTTAAGCCGTTTCTAAAACTCTTCGAAGAACGCCACGCCAGAACTGTAGCAGATCGAGAGGCTGCCCAGGCGCTCATGGCCCAGGCCGATGAAAAGCTTTCAGAGTATCAGCAGAAGTTGTCCGATGCGCGGGCTCGTGCTCGCAAGGAAATCGAAGACGCGTTGCGCTTGGCGCATCAAGAAGAACAGCAAATCCTTGCAAAGGCTCGCGATGAAGCTAAACAGCTCACCCAATCGGCGCTTCAGGAAATTGAGCGAGAGCGCCTCCGGTTAAAGGGTGCTCTTGAGACCGACGCCGAGGGCCTCGCCAAGTCCATCGTGGATCATCTTCTCGTGAAGAAAGGCACCTAAGACATGGAAAGTCTGTTCGCTCCCGCCATCAATCTTGCGGCACTCTTGGCGTTCCTAGCCTTCAAGCTAGTGGGTCCGATGAAGGCCTTTGCCTCTTCTCGGCAAGGGACGATCCGCGAACAGCTCGAGGCCTCCAGGCGCCTACTGGCTTCAGCAAAGACTAAGTACGAAGACTTTGATTCTCGCCTGCGCGGACTCAATGCTGAGCTGCAGGTTTTAGCAACTCAGTCTGCGGACGACGCACGTCGTGCCCGGGCCCGTCTGATTCAAGCAGCTGAGCAGGCAGGCGGTATGATTGTGGCGGACGCCCAGACTGCGGCTTCAGCACTGCGGACTGAGTTAGTGCTCCAGCTGAGGAATGAGCTGGCCTCTCGTGCAGTCATGCGGGCTGAAGAACAGATTCGGGCGCGACTAACGGGCGAAGAGCGGGCTCGTCTGCGTCGAGAGTTTTCAGTTCTGATGGAGAAAGCAAAATGAGCGTCGCAAGCACTTATGCTTCAGCCCTTCTTTCGACTCTCCCGAAGGAATCCCGCACGCTCGATCAAATCGAGTCTCAGCTGCTGCAGCTTGCTCAAATCTTGGAGTCGAGAGCGGATTTGCGGGCCGCACTGACCGGTCCACTCACCACCCACAAAGAAAAGTCGGCCCTTTTGGAAGCGCTCACTTCTCGAATGGGGTGCCACCCGGCCTTGATTCGTTTTCTAGAACTTGCAGCCCGCAAGCGGAGGCTTGGGGCGCTTCCTGAAATTGCAGGCGCCTTCCGGGCAGTGCGTGTCGAATCCGAGGGCGGCGTTTTGGGTTCTCTCGAGTCGGCAGATGCGCTCTCTGATGAAGATGTTGCGGATCTTGCTCGGGCGTTTGGCCAGCGAATCGGCCGCACGGTTTCACTTTCGGCAAAGGTAAATCCGGCACTTCTGGCCGGGCTTCGTATCACTGTCATGGGCAAGACTTATGACGGCACCCTGCAGACGCAGCTGGCTCGTCTGAAAACGAAGCTAATTGAAACTTCTGTTCGTAATCACTGAGGAGAATTATGCAGATCCGTCCTGAAGAAATTACCCAAATTCTGAAGTCACAGCTGGCCGACTTTGACAAGCGGCTCGATGTTTCCGAGGCCGGTACGGTGGTCGCCGTGGGTGACGGTGTGGCAAAGATCTATGGTCTCGAAAAGGCCATGGCTGGTGAGCTGATCGAGTTCGGCGGCGGCGTTCAAGGAATGGTGCTCAACCTGGAAGAAGAGAGCGTGGGTGCCGTGATTCTCGGTGACGCGCTTACGGTACGTGAGGGCACGACGGTTAAGCGTACTGGCAAGATTGTGCAGGTTCCTGCGGGCGAGGCACTCTTGGGTCGTGTTGTGAACGCGCTCGGATTGCCGGTGGATGGTAAGGGCGAGCTTAAAACTAAGGAGTATCGCCGCGTTGAAATCAAAGCACCCGGCATCGTTGAGAGACAGTCTGTTAAGGAGCCTCTTCAGACTGGGATCAAAGCAATTGACTCGATGATTCCGATTGGGCGCGGTCAGCGAGAGTTGATCATCGGCGACCGTCAAACCGGAAAAACCGCGGTGGCCATCGACACGATCATCAATCAAAAGGGCAAAGGGGTCTACTGCATCTATGTGGCGATTGGGCAGAAGCAATCCACCGTAGCCCAAGTGGTGGACAAGCTCCGGCAACATGGGGCGCTCGAGCACACGATCGTGGTAGCGGCGACGGCCTCCGAGTCTGCCCCGCTGCAGTTTTTGGCTGCTTACACGGGCGTTACGATGGGTGAATGGTTCCGTGACAACGGTAAGCACGCGCTCATTGTTTACGATGACCTCACCAAACAAGCTCAAGCTTACCGCCAGCTTTCGCTCCTGCTTCGACGCCCTCCGGGCCGTGAGGCTTATCCTGGGGACGTGTTTTTTCTCAACTCTCGTGTGTTTTAGCGAGCAGGTATGCACTCCCTAAATATTGGCAGGGGGTCTTTTAATTCGGGTCCTATC
>JBKCVM010000038.1:0-36536 GCA_046317855.1 Oligoflexia bacterium | reverse complement strand
GCTTTGAGCTTATTCACTAGACCAATCCCCCTGCCTTCGTGTCTCCGCATGTAGATCAGTACTCCACGGGGAGACTCCGAAATCTGCCGAAGCGCAGCCTGAAGCTGAGCTCCACAGTCGCACCGCAAAGACCCCAGCGCGTCACCCGTGAGACACTCGGAATGGACCCGGACCAGCGCAGGCTCATCCGACGGTTTTTCAAAATCCCCGTGCACGAGCGCTAAGTGCTCGGTGCCATCGATTCTGCTTTGAAACGCGTGGATCTCAAACTCTGATGCACCAAAGGCCGAAGGAAGGCGGGTCTTGGCCACTTCTTCAACCAAACTGTCGCGCTCCATTCGGTACGCAATCACTTCTTTGATGCTCACGATCGGAAGCCCATGTTTTTTTCCAAAGGCCTCGAGGTCCGGACGACGAGCCATGGATCCGTCCTCATTCATGATCTCACAGATGACCGACGCAGGTTTCAAACCTGCAAGCCGGGCCAAATCCACAGACCCCTCGGTGTGACCGGCGCGCACGAGAACCCCGCCTTCGAGCGCACGCAGCGGAAAAATATGGCCCGGAGAAATCAGATCTGAGGGCCGGGTCTCAGGATCCACTGCAACACGAATCGTGTGTGCACGGTCTTGAGCAGAAATTCCGGTAGTCACCCCTTCGCGCGCTTCGATTGAAACTGTGAAAGCAGTCTGTCTGGGCGAGCGATTTCGCGGAGCCATCATTTCAAGCCCAAGAGCATCCACTCGGCTTGATTCAAGCGCCAAGCAAATGAGTCCGCGCGCTTGGCCGGCCATGAAGTTGATGGATTGGGGCGTGGCAAACTCAGCTGCTAGAACCAGGTCTCCCTCGTTTTCGCGATCTTCATCATCGACAAGGATCACCATTTTTCCGTTTTGGAGTTGTTCTAATGCTTTAAGTACGGCTGACATAGGCGCTCCACGTATTTTGCCACCACATCGACTTCGACATTGATGCCCATCCCTACACACGACTGCCTAAAGCGCGTGGCATTAAAAGTATGCGGAATGAGCTGGATCCAAATTTTGTCTCCGGGCGGCAGGATCTCATTAATCGTCAAACTGACCCCATCCAGGCAAATCGAGCCTTTAGAAACACAGTAGCGAGAAAGCGCGCCAGGAATTTCTACTTCGAGCCGCCAAGCATCTCCATCCTGCTCGATGGCCGCGATCTTTCCTACTCCGTCGACATGCCCCTGAACCACATGACCCCCCAAGCGATCCGAGGCCTGAAGCGCCCGTTCCAAGTTGAGTAACGAACCAGGCTCAAGGCCTCCCAGCGTCGTTCGGCGCAGCGTCTCGGGACTCACAAAAAACGACATTTGACTTGAGTCCCCTAAACCACCTTCTCTCAGGTCCGGGCGCTCGACTGTGAGGCACACTCCGTTGACTGCAATACTCTCTCCCACGGCCAACTCGCCGTAAGGATTGTTTGCGCGGATTCTCAGCGAGCCCAAAACGGGCTCAACCCCCAGCACGGGCGAGCAAGCGGTGACCAGTCCGGTGAACATGGCCCTCCTATAGCAGAATTTTTCAGAACTCAGAAACTTGGGGGCGATTCATGAGCGCTTCAATGGCCTGCTGCACGCTTGCCCCTCCCGAGAGAAGGGCGTTGACCCCCTCCGAGATAGGCATCGAAATCCCACGTTCGCGGGCAAATCGACTGATCGTCCGGGTGGTGCTGACCCCCTCAGCAGTCGTGCCCAAGGTCTCCAGAATGGTCGACAATTCCTCGCCTTTGGCTAGCCTGGCACCGACTCGGTAATTGCGTGAAAGCGGACTGCCGCAGGTGGCCATGAGATCCCCCATTCCGGCAAGCCCGAGAAAAGTCTGCGCTTCACCCCCGAGGGCAGTGCCAAACCTTACCATTTCAGCCAAACCTCGAGTGATGAGCATCGAACGAGCGTTCCACCCAAGCCCCAGCGCATCGAGGGCGCCGGCCGCAATGGCCAAAACATTTTTTAGGGTGCCGGCCCACTCCACCCCAATCACATCGCGGGAGGAGTAAACCCTGAACTGACGAGAGGCCAGTAGCCGCTGCCCCGCCTCGATGACTTCGTCGAATCGAGAAGCCACCACAGCACCCGCAGGCTCTCCGCGCGAAACTTCGAGCGCCAGATTAGGTCCCGAGAGTACTCCCACTCGAGGCGCCGGTAACTCCTCGGTTAAGATTTCAGTCATGCGTTTCAAGGTCCCGATCTCAATGCCCTTGGTTGCGTGGATTACGATTTCTCGCCCACTAAAAAGCGGGGCCACTTCTCTCGAAATTTGGCGGGTGACCGCCGACGGAAGCGCCCAGATCACGAGTGAGGCACCTCCTTCGCCAGCCGCCAAAGCTCGCTCAATCTCGTGCACTGCAAGGATCTTGGGCGAAAGGGCCATCCCCTCAACGTACTTTCCATTGATCCGGGTAGCGTTGATTTGGCGGGCTTGCGCTTCAGTGCGAGTCCACATTCTCACTTCACGGCAATTTTGGGCGGCAAGCTGCGCAAGCACCGTACCCCAGGTGCCCGCACCAATCACCGACACACGAGCATCAAGCCAAAAATCCTTTTCGGTCATGGGCGCCTTTCATTTGGCCTTTAAGCTCGTGAGACCGGAGCGAGAGGCCATAGCCCGACAGCCGGTTTCGATAATAATACAGAAGCCCCAAATCATCCGTGGTGACTTCGTCTCCTTCAATCTTGAGCACGGCAAGATCGTGCATCTGTCCCAGTTGTCGGACGCCCTCACGAATCCAAGCGTCGGAGTCTTTCAGTGGATCCCCAGTGATTTCAGGACAAAGGTGCAGCTCTCCGCTCGATGCTTTAGCTAGGAGTTGCTCTCGGTGGCGTTCTAATCCCTGCCTAAACTTTTCAAATGAAAGCGTCCTCTGCTCTGGGCTCAGGCGCAGAAAACGGTAAAGATCGAGATCCGGATACTGCGAGCGCAGCGTCTCAAAATAGCTAAACGCCACCAGATGCGAGCTCAAGACGGTATTGTCTGCATGAAAGCGCTCAACGATACTTGCACCCAGCCTCAAAGTGTACTCGCGGTCGCGCTGAGGATTTTTACAGAGAACCCCACGCGTGGTGAACCAACTCTTAGGGTCGATCGTCGTCCCGTTAGGCCCGACCGAACGCCCCTCTTCGTCCACACAGTTACCAAAGACATCGAGCGGTTTGCCGACACGCACCGTGACCTTTGAGTGAGCTGAAAAGAGCTTCCAAAAAAACTTAGCCACCCTCAAGGGCTGAAAGGTATCTTCGTCATCAGTCCCAAGGTATCGGTGCTTGCCCGCCTCTGCCAAATAGTCCTCAACAAGAGAGGCCGCCTCGAGCACATAGTGGTAACTCATCACCATGGGCACCACGTAGACATTGGGGCGCTCCCGGCCCGCAATCAAGTTTTCAACCTGGGCATCCAGCGCTGTCCCCAAAAGTCCGAGCTTGAGCTTGCTCTCGATAGCTCCGCTACGCGACCGACCGCCACCCGGAAAAAAGATCGAGTGCACGCCTTCTCGGAGGATTGCAGTACTGTAGTTCTTGAGTGTCTGCTTATAGATGAGATTGGTCTTGCGCCGATCCACAGTGTACGCACCCAGGTTGCTCATAAAAAAACTGAGGAGCGGATTCTGAAACAGATTAAGCCCAGCGCCGTACGAAAACGGCCCAAGTCCCATCTGATAAATGATGTAGCCAATCATCACGCTATCGATATTGCTCTGATGGGTGGGTACTAGAAGGATCGTGCCCTTCGTAGCAAGCTTTCTCAAGTGATCGACCTCACCCCCAATCTTGAGCTGGTGGTGAAGCAGGTCCTTTTGCTTCCAGGGCATGAAATGCTTGAGACTGGCGGCATTGAACATCCAGTTAAAAAAGTAAGGAACTGCGCCCGTCGCAAACTGATAGACTCGAGGATCAAATCGGCCACCGATTTCTTCTGCAAAATGTCGGATGGATTTTTCGAGGAGCTGTTTTCGATCCACGCGTCCGGCCGGCCGCAGAAGTCCCGACTGAATCTCTCCCCAGAGTTTTCGATCGCGCACCGTGCGCCCCCGGGTCCAGAGGTTATCGCGTCCATGCCTCATGCGCAGGCGCTCGAGATACAGAGCCTCACCCAAGAGCTGCTCGGGCGCAGCGCCGCTGCCAGACGCAAAAAACTCTTCGAGCGTACGCGAGACGACTGAATCCAGAATTCTCGGACGAATTTCTGAAAATCCTAAGAGCGGGGTCTGCACGGTTTCAATCATTCATTGCCTCGTTCATTCCCTCGTTCATTCCCTCGTTAAACCGTCCACCCCTGAACAAAAACCAGAAGCAATCCGGACCGGAGTGACACCGAGATTCTGGACGCGACTGGCCGATTGCTCAAGCCCCTAGATCCAGGGATGAGGGTTTCATTCAAAAGTCGGTACTGGAGACCCTGGGTTCTGACCCCAAGAGCCGGTGCACCGACAGCAAAAAGAGAAATGCTAGTGTGTTTCAAAACCCGCTGAGCAAGTGCCATTTTAAAGGGTTTTTGTGGAGGAACAAAAAACACGCATTGACCCATCCCACCTGAACCCCAGTGATGGGCCTCCACCTTGGCAAATCGTGCTTGGCCTGCAAAATTTGCCAGGTCTTGGATGGCCGCCCAATGATGGTCCTGCCTACCGCCCAGCACCCCCCAGGCAGAGACTCTGAGTTGCGATGGGTCTAAACCCCACCCTCCGATCACTTCAAGTGCCACAGCGAGATCACTTGCGTTTTTGTCAGCAGGGAGCAGCACTGCTGGCAAACCTGAGCGACCCCCCGAGGGACCAGAAGATGAAAACCGCACAGGTTTGGAGAGACTGTCGCAATCTCCCACAAAAAGATGAGGCTGCACCCGGGCTCTCCTGAGCAGATCCAGACCACCATCCACCGCAATGATCCAGTCCGCGCTCTTTGCGGCGGCCTTCAAGGCTGAAAGCCCCCGTCGTCCACCCACCCAAGGTGCAGCACCGACCAAAAGAGCGTGCTTCACGATTTCAGAAGTTTGAGCCGCTCTACGCCTTTTTCAAGCTCAGAGAGCTTGGCTTCAAACTCAGCTTGCTTTTGTTTTTCTTTTGCAACCAGCTCGGGTGGTGCCTTGGCCACGAAGGTCTCTTTAGAAAGTTTTGTTCTTACAAACTCAAGGTCCGCTCGAACCTTCTCCATTTCCTTATGCAGTCGCCGAGTTTCTTCTTCAACATTGACCAAACCCTGAAGCCCAATCCTGAGCTCCATGCGGGGCTCAGAGATCGGAATCACTGCCTCTACCGCGCTTGGCGCTCCCGCGCGCTCGAGGCCACGAATGCGCGCCAGCGCAAGCAGCTCGCCCCGATGGTGCTCCATGAGCCTCAGGGCAGACGCATCCTCGGTCGTGAACTTCACGTCGAATTCGACTTTGGGAGAAATATTATTTTCGCCCCTGAATGTCCGGATGCCTTCAATGATCGCCTGGAGGCCTGCCATCGTCTCTTGAGCCTGTCGATCCTCAAAAAGTGGGTCCGCCTCTGGAAAACGCTGAAACATGAGCGTCATGAGCGCAGGCTTGCCTTCGGCAAGCCTTGCCGGAGTATTGGCGGCCTGCTTCCAGGGGAGCGACTGCCAGAGTTCCTCTGTCACAAATGGCATGATCGGATGCAGGAGTCTCAGTGTGCGCTCCAAAACATAGCCCAGTGTAAAGAGCGTCTCCTCGCGAGCTCTACCCCCTTCTCTGAGAGGGATCTTTGAGAACTCGATGTACCAGTCGCAAAGTTCCTTCCAAATGAACTCATAGAGAGCGGCGGCGCTCTCGTTGAGCTCAAACTGCGAGAGCCCCTGCTCGACCCTGCCGGTCGCGTGCTGCAGGCGCGAAAGAATCCACCGATTGGCCGGAGAGAGCCGCGTCCGATTTTCACTGAGCCAGGCCGAGAGGCCGTTCTCTGGCTGGGCCACGGGCCCGCCCTGCGCTTCTTCAAACTGCAGATGAAAGAACTTGGTGGCGTTCCAGAGCTTGTTTGCAAAGGCGCGGTAGCCTTCGACCCGGTCCACCGAAAGCTTGATGTCGCGCCCCTGACCCGCCATCGCCGCAAGAGTGAAGCGCAGCGGATCGGCCCCGTGCTGGTCAATGAGAACCAGCGGATCGATCACATTGCCCTTGGATTTGGACATTTTTTCGCCTTTTTCGTCGCGCACCATGGCGTGCAGGTAGACCTTTTTGAAAGGCACCTCGCCCATGAAGTGGATGCCCATCATGATCATGCGGGACACCCAGAAAAAGATGATGTCAAAGCCGGTTTCAAGAATGGAGGTCGGATAAAAGGTCTTGAGCGCCGCGGTTTTTTCGGGCCAACCCAGCGTGGCAAAGGGCCAGAGGGCCGAACTGAACCAGGTGTCGAGCACGTCCTCGTCTTGTACGAGCTGACCTCCGTCAGTCCCGCACTGCGAACAGGACTTGGGGGCTTCACGCTCCACCGTGATTCCTTCGCACTTCGAGCAGTACCATGCCGGAATCTGGTGTCCCCACCAGAGCTGGCGCGAGATGCACCAGTCACGGATGTTGCGCATCCACTCAAAGTAGGTCTTTTCCCAGTTTTTCGGGGAGAACTGGATTTTTCCCGATTCGACTGCCTCGATGGCGGGCCTGGCAAGCGGCTCGATCTTGACGAACCACTGTTTTGAAATGATCGGTTCGGCCACCGAATCGCAGCGTTGGCAGAGGCCCACCTTGTGCGCGTGGTCTTCTTTCTTAACCAAGAGGCCTGCAGCCTCAAGATCGGCAACGATCGTCTCGCGTGCGACAGCAAACTTGAGGCCCGCGTAACGGCCCCCTTCTGCAGTGATCAATCCGTCCTTGCCCATGACCGACACCACAGGAAGGCCATGCTTGCGCCCAAGCTCGGCGTCATTGAAGTCGTGGGCGGGAGTCACCTTGAGGGCGCCGCTTCCAAACTCGCGGTCCACATACTCGTCGGTAATCACCGGCACCTTGCGGCCCACAAGAGGAAGCACGGCAAACTTTCCGTGCAGATGCAGGTAACGTTCGTCGTCCGGGTGCACGGCTACGGCCGTGTCGCCGAGCAGGGTTTCAGGCCGGGTCGTTGCGATCACGAGCTCGGAGGGCTGGCCATCAGGGCCGGAGACCTGCTTTCCGTCCGGGCCCACGATCTTGTAGCGCAGGTGCCAGAAGTTGCCCTTGCGGTCGGTCGGAATCACTTCAAGATCCGAGAGCGCGGTCTGGCAGCGACAGCACCAATTGATGATGCGCTCGCCCCGGTAAATCAGCCCTTCTTTGTAG
This sequence comes from Oligoflexia bacterium, assembly GCA_046317855.1. GTDB lineage: Bacteria > Bdellovibrionota > UBA1018 > UBA1018 > UBA1018 > CAIOHW01. Next base: position 29,256 of record JBKCVM010000038.1, on the reverse strand, counting down.
AGGCGCACGAAAACCTCGCGCACGGCAGTGGAGCAGCCTTCGTCCATCGTGAAGCGCTCGCGCTTCCAATCGAACGAAGAGCCCAGGCGCTTGAGCTGGTTTGTGATCTCGCGCCCATGGTCTTCTTTCCACTTCCAAGTACGCTCCAAAAACTTCTCGCGCCCCAGGTCATGCCGAGTGAGCGGGCGCCCGGAGGGACCCTTTCCTTCTTTTGCGATCTGCTTTTCGACCTGCGCCTGGGTGGCGATGCCTGCGTGGTCAGTGCCGGGCAGCCAAAGCGCGTTGTCGCCCTTCATGCGCCGCCAGCGCACCAGCGTGTCTTGTATCGTGTTGGTGAGCGCATGCCCCATGTGCAGCACGCCTGTGACGTTGGGAGGCGGAATGACAATGCAGAACGACTCCTGTCCAGGAGCGTTCGTGTCGGCTGCATCAAAGCAGCCCTGCTCCAGCCAGCGCGAATAGACCGCCGATTCGAAAAGCTGGGGTTCGAATGACTTGGAAAGCGAATGGGGTTGCTCGGACATGATGGCCGGAGCCTAACACATCGATTTTTTGGGGCAAAGCAAGTGCATCAAGTCTCGCCTTGCTGGGTCCGTGTTGGAGCAATCCGGGCCGAAAGCGCCCAGGCTCCGATCGCAAGCCAGAGGGGCCCACCGGCCCGACCGAATGCCTCAGCACCCTGAGCCCCCAGCACATCGCTGGCTAAAAGACTAAATGCCAGAGTCACAATCCAAAAGCCTGCTCGCTGAAGGGTCAGCCCCCCTCCTTCACGCATCACGCTCCATGAGAGAACCAGAAAAAGCGGGGCAAAATTTTGTCGCCACGCCATGGGCGAGCAGATGATCGACAGCAAAAGGCAGGTAGAAAAACTCCGGAGTTCAAGTGCCCGGCTTCTGAACACGCTCAGAATCGCCCCCACAAAACCCAAGATCAAAATCAGAACTGAAGCGTGACCGAGTGCCCCGTAACGTACCCACTGGGTGACTAGCCCGTAATTATCAATTCGAATCAGGTGCTTTTGCTGAGAGAGAGGCAGAAACGTCAACCATTCGAGGTGCTCCGCAACCCACGCGTCCCACCCAAACTGGACGGAGAACCCGGCAGCCAAAACGAATAAAAAACCAAGCGCTCCAAGCCCGATCCACCCCATGCGTCGTCTGTCGTACAAGGCTTGAGAAATCATGAACGGCCACAGCAGAATCTGAGTAGGCTTCATCAAAAAAACAAAAACACAACCCACACCCAGGAGCACCGACCGGATCCGACCCGGCGAGGCAGCCTCAAAAGTCGCTAGCCCAAGGCTGAGCGCGGCAAGAAGAAGATTGTACTGGCCGAGGCGCATCTCGGACCACCACGGTCCCGCCGCCAAAAGCCAGCCCCCCACTCCGACCGTAACTCCCACACCGGCAAGCCTGGCTAGCCATACGAGCGAGCCCCACGAAAGAGCATCCCAGATCGCACGAGAAACCCACGTCGGCACAAGGGCAAGAGGCTGGAGAAGCCACGCCACCGCAGGAGGTTTGGTGTGCTCAGCGTGGTCCGAAAGCTGATACTGAGACTGGCCTTCCCAAAGCCGGTGCACTGCTTGTAACAGAATTTCAAGATCCAGCCTGCCGCTTGGAACCAGCCAAAATCTCCAAAACCAGTACGAAAAAACGAAAACAGAAACCGCGATCGCCAGCTTTTGCTTTAGCTTCGTCGATGAATCGTCAGGATTGGGCACCATGCCGTCATCAGACATGAAGGGGCTTGATCACGCTGACCTGCTTTAAAAACGGCGCACGAAAAAACCCCATCCGAGCAGCAAGCATCAATACGGAGTTCAGCATGCAGAGCAGGCCATATTTGGAACTCCGTACAAAATTGATGCTCGAGGCCTCGGGAAAATATTTCGTCGGGCAGGACACTTCACCAAACCTAAATCCAGCTAGAGCCGCCTGAACGATCATCTGGTTATCAAAAATAAAATCGTCATCATTGGCTTCAAGTGGAAGCTTTTCCAAAACCTGCTTCGAGAAGCTGCGATAGCCCGTATGATATTCCGAAAGCTTGAGTCCCATGCAGAGGTTCTGAAATGCCGTCAAAAAACGATTGGCGATGTACTTGTAAAGAGGCATTCCGCCTTGGAGAGCTGTGCCACCTAAAATGCGCGAGGCCAGCACCACGTCATAAAGACCGCTTGCCACCATGTGGGCCATCACCGGCACGAGCTTGGGGGTGTATTGGTAATCCGGGTGGAGCATGATCACGATGTCAGCGCCGCGGCCCAGCGCTTCGCGGTAGCAGGTCTTTTGGTTGCCGCCGTAGCCTTTGTTTTTGTCATGGCTAATCACGTGCAGCCCCAGCTTGCGGGCAAGCTCGACCGTTCCGTCCCGGCTGCAGTCGTCGACTAGAATCAAATCATCCACTACGGTCCGATCCACTTCGGCCACCGTCTGCTCGAGGGTCTTTTCAGCGTTATAGGCAGGCATGACGACCGCAACTTTTTTTCCAAAAATCATGGCCCATAGGTCTACTGAAAAGGGGCTAGGGTTCAAGCCCAAAGGTTTTGAAATGCCTCAAAACCTCGTCCTTCAGGGGCAAGAGCCGACCCGTTTTTTCACCTGCCTCAGCGCAGCACGCTACGTAGCCTGCAAGCCGCTCTACGGTCGAGCCCGGACAGTGCGAGCGCAGAGACTCGACGGCCTCCACCCACTCCTCAATCCCGTAGCCAAACGCATCAACCTCGGCGCCAAACCGAGAAATCAGGAACTCCCGAAGGGACGGATCCACCGTGCCGCCTCCCCGAGTGTAAGCCCCTTCCGGGCCGAGTACACTTCGAGCTGGTCATCCCCCACCTCGCCCACCGAAAAGTACCGCGCGGCAGGATCAAAAAAGAAGAGGCCGCTTACGGAGCTGGGGGGATTCATCGCAAAGTTCTCAGTCAACGAAACACCGATTTTCAAATCCACCCCAAGCAGCTTCCAAAGCTTCTTTTTCTCGGTGTGATCGGGGCATGCGGGATACCCCAGCGCCGGACGAATGCCGCGATACTTCTCGTCAATCAGGTCTTGCCTCGAGAGCCCCTCGATTTTTCCAAAACCCATCACCGACCGGACATCGGCATGAAGCTTTTCAGCAAGCGCCTCGGCCAGCCGATCTCCAAGTGCCTTCACCAAGATCGCAGAATAGTCGTCATGCGCCTTCTCAAACTCAGCTGCAAACTCTTGAACTTCAAAGCCCATGGTGACGCAAAAAGCACCCACCGTGTCACTAGGACGAACAAAATCAGCAAGAGAAAGGTAAGTGTCACTTGAAGCTTGAGAGACCTTCTTTTTCTGCTGCCGCAGAAACTCAAAGCTCTCGATCACCGAGCCACTCTCATCCATCAGGCGCACTGTCTCGTCCTCAGCTGAGGCAGCAAAAAGACCGTAAACAGCTCGGGGTCTAAAACGCTTTTCTCGAATGATTCGTGTGAGCAGTGCCTGCGCATCACGATAAAGCTCACGAGCTTGTGCGCCGTGCGACGGATGATCCAAAATTGCCGGAAACACCCCCTTGAGGTCCCAGGTCCAGAAAAATGGCGACCAGTCGATGTAGGACGCGAGGTCCTCCAGGTCAAAATCGGCCCTCACCCACTGGCCATGTCCACCTTCAGGCTTTGCGGGCTCAAGTCCGCTTTCTAGCACAGCCTTCTTTGCCCTGGCTTCAGCAAGCGGCAAAAGCTCGGCCGAGCGGGTGCGGCGCTCGTGCGCAGCCTTGAGTTCTTCTTGCGAACGTTTGAGCCCCGCACCAAACCCTGGATCGGTCTTGATCTGCGAAAGCACGCCCACCACGCGCGAAGCATCGGCCACGTGCACCACGGGAGCCGGATAATGAGGCGCAATCTTAATCGCAGTATGCGCGGCAGAAGTCGTCGCTCCTCCGATCAGGAGCGGGGCTGTGAAACCTTCACGCGTCATTTCCTGCGCATTGAAAATCATCTCTTCAAGCGACGGGGTAATGAGGCCGCTCAAGCCCACGAAATCCGCCTTTTCACGCCGGGCGGCTTCTAAAATCTTTTCACAAGAAACCATGACGCCAAGATCCACGACCTCGTAGCCATTGCAGCCCAGCACGACCGAAACAATGTTCTTGCCGATGTCATGCACATCGCCCTTGACGGTGGCGATCACGAACTTGCCCTGCGAGCTTGCGGCACCGCCCGATTTCTTCTCGGCATCCATATGGGGCGTGAGCCAGGCCACGGCCTTCTTCATCACGCGGGCCGACTTAACGACCTGGGGCAAAAACATCTTTCCTTGGCCAAACAAATCACCCACGACCGACATGCCGGCCATGAGCGGGCCTTCGATGACTAGCAGGGGTTTTCCGTATTTTTTGAACGCTTCTTCGGTGTCAGCGTCCACAAAATCCGTGATGCCATGGATGAGCGAATGGGTGATGCGCTCTTCGAGCGTGCCATCGCGCCACTGAAGCTTTGCGGACGCATCCGCCGCCTTTGCCGTCCCCTTGACCTTTTCTGCAAACGCCAAAAGCCTTTCAGTGGCATCAGGCCTGCGATTGAGCAGCACGTCCTCGACATGATGCATGAGCTCAGGTTCGATCTCTTCGTAGACCTCGATCATGCCGGCATTCACGATAGCCATGTCCAGGCCCGCGCCAATTGAATGGTACAGAAACGACGAATGCATCGCTTCGCGGATGACATTGTTGCCGCGGAACGAAAAACTCACATTCGAAATTCCGCCGCTCGTACGAGCACCCGGGCATTCTTTTTTGATGCGGCGAACGGCCTCGATGAAGGCCACGCCGTACTCCTGGTGCTCTTCGATTCCGGTCGCAACCGTAAGCACATTGGGGTCAAAGATGATGTCCGAAGGATCCCATCCCTCCTCGTTGACCAATATCCCGTAGGCCCGTTTGCAGATCCGAACCTTGTCTTCAAGGGTTGCAGCCTGTCCGTTTTCATCAAAGGCCATGACCACCGCTGCTGCGCCATAACGTCGCACCAGCCTTGCCTGCCGCTTGAACTCGTCCACTCCGCCCTTGAGTGAAAGCGAGTTCACGACGCCCTTACCCTGCAACGTCTTGAGGCCAGCCTCAATGACTTTAAAATCCGAGCTGTCGACCATCACTGGAACACGCGTGATCTCAGGCTCAGAGCCCACGAGGTTCAAAAAGCGCGTCATGCACTTTGCGCCATCCAGCATCCCCTCGTCAAAATTGACGTCAATGAGGTTGGCTCCATTTTCGACCTGACTGCGCGCAACAGCGAGCGCTCCGTCAAAATCATCTGCTGCAATGAGCTTCTGGAATTTGGGTGAGCCCGTCACGTTGGTGCGTTCACCGATGATCAAGAAATTTCCGGAACCGGAAGCTCCAGCGCCGCCAGAACCATCCAGCACTTCGAGAGGCTCAAGGCCACTCAACCTGAGCCCTGGCTTCAAGACGGGCTTAGCTCTCGGCTCAAGCCCGCACACTGCTCGGGCCACCTCGCCAATATGATCAGGTGTCGTCCCGCAACAGCCGCCCACAATGTTTACGAGCTTTGAGCGGGCAAACTCACCTACGAGTTCACCCGTGGTCTGAGGAACCTGGTCGTATCCAGTGGGGCTCAGCGGATTAGGAAGACCCGCGTTGGGGTACGCGCTCACCCAACAATCGGCAACCCTCGAGAGCCTTTCAAGATACGGCCGCATCTCGGATGCCCCGAGCGCACAATTGATGCCCACAGAAAACGGGCGCGCATGTTTGACTGAATTCCAAAACGCTTCGATCGTCTGGCCCGAAAGAGTGCGACCCGATGCATCCGTAATGGTGACAGAGAGCATGAGGGGCAGCCTTGCGCTCCCCCGACCAGGGCCCTCTTCGTAATAACGAAGATACGCAAAGATCATCGCTTTCAGGTTCAAAGTATCGAAAGTCGTTTCGGGGAGCAGGCAGTCCACACCGCCCTCGATCAGGGCCTGCATCTGCTCATCGTACGCTTCGACGAGTTCGTCAAAACTCACACCCCGCAGGGCGGGGTTGTTGACGTCCGGCGAAAGGGACGCCGTCTTGTTGGTGGGCCCGATCGAGCCTGCCACAAAGACCGTGCGCCCGGGATTTGCGGTTTCAAACTCGTCACACGCCTTGCGGGCAAGGCGCGCTGCCGCCAGGTTGAGCTCACGTGTCCAGCCCTCAAGCCCGTAATCAGCCTGCGAGATTCGGTTGGCATTAAACGTATTGGTCTCGATGATGTCAGCACCCGCATCGAGATATTGCCTGTGAATGGCTCCGATCACATCAGGACGGGTCAGCACCAGCAGGTCGTTGTTTCCCTTGAGAGGGCTGGGGTGCGACTCAAAGTGCCCCCGCCTAAAGTCGTCTTCAGACAGTTTGTAGCGCTGAACCATGGTGCCCATTGCGCCGTCGAGCACGAGCACACGGTCATGGATGATCTTTTCGAGGACAGCAGCTCGTTTGGTCATTTAAACACCCCTGCTCACACCCCTAAATACTTCAAGCGCTATGTCCACTTTGCCCAGCGGAGCGCTGACTGCAAAGCCTTCACACGCGTCTTCGATCCGTTGCATGACAGTGAGCGCAATCTCGATCCCCATCTTACGCGAGTCTTCGGCACTTCCAGAAACCTTAGTCATCTTTTCAATCGCCCAAGCAGGCACAAAAACACCGGGCACTTCGTTTGCCATGAACTCAGCATTGCGCAGGCTCAAAAAGGGCCAAATGCCCACCACATGCGGGCGATACGAGCCGCCCACCTTGTCCCGCCATCTCAAAAAAGTCTCAGGCTCAAAAATGGGCTGAGTCACTGCGTAGTCGGCACCACTCTGCACTTTGTACTTCCAGCGAGAGAGCTCAAGCTCCAAGTTGGGCGCGGTGGGATTGGATGCCACTCCGATCGAAAAGCCAGTGGCCGACCCCAGCTCCTCGCCAGAAACCGTCTTGCCCTGGTTGAGGCAGTGGACCATGTAGGTCAACCCGATCGAATCAATATCGTAGACTGCCGTGGCGTTCTTGTTGTTTCCAAGCTTGGGCGGATCACCCGTGATCAAAAGCAGATCATTGACGCCATTAATCGAAGCCCCGAGCAAATCGGCCTGCAGCGCAATCAAGTTGCGATCGCGCGGTGTAAAGTGCGGCAGCACCCGGGTTTTGAAGCCGGGCTTGCGATTGAGATAGGAGGCCAGATGAAGCGAGCCCACGCGGGTGCTGGCCCGGGCGCCATCCGGAACATTGACAAGCCCGATGCCAGCAGCCTCGACAGCAGCCACAGCTTTTTCAAAAGCCTCAAGGCTAGTGCCCTTGGGGGCCATGAGCTCAACAGAACGCACCTTTTCGCCCCGCGCCAGGCACTGGAGCACGACCGAACCCGAGCGCACCGCCGCCACAGTTGCTGCGTCAGGGCGCGCAGAAAAGTCTTCTTCGATGGATATCGCGGCCAAATTTTCTGCGCTTTCGACCTGAGCGCGCGCAACGAGCATTGAAATGCTCCGTGCAATCGCCTGGATGTGCAGAGGCCCTGTTCCGCAGCAACCCCCCACTCCGTCAGCGCCCGCATCAATGAACCGTCGCGCATACTTGGCCATGTAATCGGGCGAGGTCATGTAAAAGTAGCGGCCATTGATTTGCCGAGGGAGCCCTGAGTTTGGCTGCACGATCAACGGAAGGCGAATCTGACCCGCCACCTGCTGCACCGACTTGAGAAGGTCTTGAGGCCCGTCCGAGCAATTCAGGCCAACGGCCTGGATGCGTGGATCAGCGCCAAAGCGGCTTGCAAATTCAGAGAGCCGCTCGGCTTGGTGGCTCGACACAGTCATTGAAGCAACGATGGGCTGGTCAGGATCTGCGCGCCGGATTCCGTCAATTGCGGCATCAAGCTCCGCGGGCTCTGAAAAAGTCTCGAGAATGTAAGTATCAAACCCAAGGCCCTTAGATTCACGCGCAGATCGAGCCACCTTGGCGATGGAGTGATATTCTGCTCTGACTTCATCGAGCGAGAGCGGGCCGAGCGGTTCGATGACAGCTCCAGTGGGGCCGATCGCAAGCGCGATTTTGACCTCTGTTCCCGGCTTTTTTTCGTTTACAGCTTCGTTTGCAATCCGCAGCGCTGCCTCAAGGATTTCGGCCTGCCTGCCTGCGATGTCAAACTTGGAGAGCTGGTGTACGGGGAGCGAAAACGTATTGGTCGTGATGAACTGGGCGCCCGCCTCGATGTAGGCGCGGTGTACGGCCAGCACATCGCCAGGGTTCGTGAGATTGAGCTCTTCGAACGGGCGATTGATGTAGAAGCCGCGCTCGTAGAGCTCGGTTGCGATACCTCCGTCAAAGAGGACCGGCGATTTTTTTTGGAAAAGCGAAAGTTTCATACTTGGACTCGTCCGATCACGGACCCCGGACGTCCAAGGGCTAACGCATTTGGGGGCAGGAATAAACCTCTAAACCTGAATCCCGCCCCGACCCCAACCCCTACACACCAGAGCCAAGGCCGTGAGCCACAAAGGAGCGGCAAGCCGTCCCCAGGCCTCCATTCCAACCGGACCCAGCCAGTGTTCTGATGTCCGAGAAACAAGAAAAAGACAGATGAGCCCCAGCAGGCCCAACTGAAGAGACCGGCTCAAACGAGAAAGATCGAGAGCCAAAAAGAGAAAGACCCCAAAGTTTGAAATCCAGCTCATGGGTGAAAAAGCAAGCATCACCCAGACACTCCATTCGAGGCTTGAAACGCGGTTTTTACTCTTCCAACCTGCAAGCACAGATACGACCGTTAGCCCCAGAAGCGTAAAGAGCGGGCTCACTCCCCCCTCTCCCAGTCCCATCCGCGCCAGCAGGGTCGGTAAGCCATAGTTATTGGAACCCATCAGATGCTTGAGCGTGGAGTGGCGCATAAATTCAAACCACTCCAAATGAGAGCTCCACAGCTCAGACGGAGAAGACAGAAAAATAAAGACTCCCGCAAGCGCGAGTAGCAGGGCAAGCGCCCCGGCGGCAAACCAAAGAAGCTGCTTTTTGGCCCCAGCTCGGATCGCCCCAAAAACAATCCAAGGCACCAAAAACACTTGGGTGGGTTTGAGCACAAGCGCAACGGCTGTGAGCGCACCTGCTCCTGGCTGCAAGGCTTTTACGCTTGATCTGAGCCACCGAGCAGAGACCAAAATCAGCCAAAAAATAAAAAGATTATACTGACAGTCACCCGCTTCTTTGTACCAAAAAGGGTACATCACCACCCAGGCCAGTGGCAGGGAAAGCTCACCCCAGCGAGGACGCGCCACCCATCCGGCAAGTACCCCTTCGCGCAAAATCAAAAACGGCATCACGAACACAACGCAATCCCAGGCCAGCCTGACCCAGAAATGCGGAACCCAAGGCAGCCAAAAAACCAGACCCATTAAGAGCGGCGGCTTAGTGTGCTCAAATGGGTCATCCAGTCGATAAACAGGCTCATGCGACAAAAACCTTGCTGCAGCCTGGATCACGATGTCCAGATCGGTTCGTGGCCCCTCGACTGCAACCAATCCCACCAGATGCCGCGCCATCAGGAGCAGAGCCGTAGTGAAAACTACCCCTACGACGACCACTGAAAGACGGATTTTAATTTTTTCCCGCACTTTTAAGGTCTTTCAGTCAAAAGCAGATCTGGAAAGTGACCCAACCAAGAGTCCACTTTCTGCCGCATCACTTCGATTCGCCCGGGCTCTAGATTCACTCCAATCTGAAATTTTCGGGAGGGACAAAACCAGAGCTGTTTGAGCCCACAGTCTGGATCATCTGCATTGGGCCTTCCCCCCTCAAAGGTGAGCCAACCGTTCATTTCATACCCCCCGTCGATTTCTCGCGCGCTTACCCCAGACTCATCTGCTCTTTGCAGCAACTTCCAGCGGGCAGCATTCCAGGCAAAGTAGTCGTGCTGAGCAGAAAACGTCCAAGCTCCGATAGCCCCCACGCATAAGAGGGCCGTGGCCACCGCTTTACGTGAAGGAACCGGCACCACGGCACTGAGCAGGACTGGAAGACACATCACTGCGGCAACCATGGCTTGAAAATGATACCGATCAAAGATCGCAAAAAGGTAAGCCTGCACAGAGGCCAAAAAAGTCAGCGCACCCAAAAGTACGGCAAACACCACCAGCTCTCTGGCCTTTTGAGGCAAGGATCCAAAAACTCCTCGCCCAAGCGTAGCCCAGAGTCCCCCCAAGGCAACGAGTGCCACCTCGATCAAGAGCCACGGCCAAACCTCAAACTGCAGAGGCCCCAGGCCCGGTCCAAAATACACATCCGAAAGGGTCACAGGCCCAACCCCAAAAGGAGAAAGGACGTTTCCAAGAAACGGAAAAAACCGATGCAGAGTGCCACGAACTCCGTAGGGCTGATCGCCAAAAAACCAAGCCAATACGCCCCAACAGCCCAGCACCACGGTCACGCCAACGCTCCAGCGCCAAGTCCTTCTCCAGGCAGCCTTAAGCCAACCCCAATGTCCAACCCCCAGTGCCATCCAAAGCGGCGCAACGGCCGCGGTCACGTAAAAAACGAGAAGCGGTGCTTGGATCACCCAATGCCCTATCCCCGGCCTCAGCAAAGTCTTTTTAAATGGAACGGCAAAAGAAGGATTATAATTTCCGGTCGCGCGCGACCAAAAAAAATAAGCCAGCACGGGCATCAAAAAACTCACCCCCACCCCAAGGGGCCCGAGCGGTTTTGCAAGAAACCTTCTGAAAGTTTCTTTAATGCCCAAACCACTCCCAATCCAACTTGCACCCACCACGGCGGGAAAAACCAAGACCGAGTATTGCCTCACCCAAAATGCTGAACCCATGATGAACGCAGCTAAGCACGCCAGACTCAGCCTTCGTTTTGAGTAAAACCAAAGACAGACTCCAAAAAGCCCAATCACAGCCCCGTAGATCTCAGTCATGAATGACTGCGTCAGGTGCAACCACAGGGGATTCACCAAAAGACACAAGACTCCGAGGACCGCCCAGGTTCTCTGCGCACCTGCAAAGCGCTGAAGGGCATAAATGAGCGTTAGCAACACTCCCGCCAAGGCCACGGTGAGCCAGCGCAGCGCTTCAAAAGAAAACCCAAAATTTTTGCTGACCCAGGCTCCTAAAACCGACTGTAAAAAAAGCGTCGGCGCCACCGGAACATCGACTTTAAAAACTCCCGTTTGGGCCAAATGCTTGGCAACGTGCGCGTACTGCCAGTCGTCGTTTAAAGGAAAGTTGCCATTGGGTCCCAAAAAAAACGACACAACAAAGAACACCAGAGCCAAACCACCACCCACAAACAGATCGCGCATCACTCACTCCCTCAATACTGCGCCCTGAGCAGCTTAATGCTCTGAGTGCCAGGGCCCAGACGGGTGCTCAAAAAGGATCGGTACGGAAACTCTTTGACAAGAAAAGTCCCCGGCAAATGAGAGAAGCTCAAAATCACGGGAGTCTTCTGCCCCTCTCTTCCCAGAAGTCCGGTCAGGCCATTATAATGTCCATTAAACTCGTACCCCCCTGCCACCTCACTCGACTTAAACCCCAGGGCAAGTGCTGCCTGGCCCGCCTTCCACCGAGCTTCGTTCCATCGAAAATAGTCCTCAAGAAGTGTGACAGAAAAACAAATGGACGCCAGGACGCCCACCCAAGCCGCCCACTTTCCCCAACGCACTGAAAAGGCAGGTACAGTTGCAGCCAGCAGACACAGCAGCGCCCCCGGCAGGAGCGGAATGCAGTAGCGATCAAAATAAGTTTTTCGAAAACAACAGATCAAAAAATAGAACACACTTGAAACCAGCACTAACCGATCAAGAGTGCCCCACTTTGATTGCCTCCAGGCCGCGCCAAAGCCGACAAGAATCCTGAGTGCTCCTGCTACAGACACGAGTGTCAAAAACCCCCTCAGTCCTGTCCCCAGGACCACTTCTCTCTCCCCTAGCAAAACTAGATTGAGACCAAAAAAACCGTAACGAGACATCACATTGTCTGTGAATGGAAAAAGACGCTCAGCCCTCAGGTGATGACCAAGTCCATAAACAAAAAAGAGCACCAAAACAGCCTGTAACCATCGCTGACTCAAAAGCCTTTTAGCCTCCTGAGAGAAAGGCAAAAAAAGCACCGGCACCGCAAGGAGCCCCAGATGTCCCAAAATTTCAAAAGCGTTACTCAAAACAAAGACCGGTGAGAGCGTGAGATCCAGCGGCGCACTGGCACCTTGAGTCAGGGACTTCCAAAACTGAGTGAGGGCCACAAACGCTAAAGCAGGAATCAAAAAACTCAGCCCGGCCCTCATTAAGACTACCGGGAAGACCACCGGGGCCGGCGATTTGAAAGCCTCAAAAAGCAAACAAACCCCAAGCGCAGCAGAGATCACTATCCCAAATTGACGCTGAGAGAGTGCAAGCAGAACGAACCCTAACGCCACGAGCGCCGAAGTTCCCGTTCGGCGGGCCAAAAACAGGCCGCACCCTGCAAACGCCGCCAGAAACAGAAACAAAAAAGGGGCATCGGTCATGAAAGAAAAGCTAGTCTGAACGAGCGGACAGTAAAAACAAAAGGCAATCAACAGAGGAATTCGAATTCCTGATTGGGTCAGCCCACTCCAAAAAATTCGTCCCACAAGGTACGTTGAACCTAAGAGCGCCAGAATCCCCACCCAACGGAGCCAAACATAGCTTCCTAATCCAAGCTCTACAAAAACAGCTCCAAGCACCAACTGGGGGATCGACCAAGCATATTGTCCAAATGGAATTGAAACCGAGCCTGCCTCTGCAGTTGCCGCAGAGTTTCGTGCGTAGACCCAGTCGTCATTGAGCGGAAAGTCGCCCCAGGGGGCAATCGCCCAAACAGCCACACCCAGCGCAAACGTCAGCGCCAAAAACACAAGAGGCTGAGAGAGAGTTCTGATTGTGCGCATTCACTTTCTTATTTCATTCGAGACGAGCTTCTTCAAGGTCGGCAGGGTTCTTCGTCCGAGGCACTGCTGCAGTCTCCGCAGTGCAACGAACAAGAATGATCTCTTGCCCCAATGGCTCCATAGACCTGCAATCTGCCGGTATGGGTTCCCCCTTTCTGAAGAAACCAAACTCAGCTTGGCTGGATTGTTCCCTTTCTCCCATACAGAGTCCAAGTTGCGGATACGGAGATGCGGCTGAACGAAAGGCCAGCCCCTGTCCCCAGGGAAAATCCGACCGCTCTGCACGAAGCCTGCGGCACTCCTGCTGCACGACCAACTCTCGCAGCCTCGTCTCGTGCCGCTGAGCCCGGAGAACCCAGGGAGCGATCTCTACCCAAGACTGCTCGATACTGGGAAAGCTCGCACCAAATAATAGAATCAAAAATCCTGCTCGAGCCAGGAGAGAAGTCGCGTGCCCCAGTTTGAGTAGCAGATCCCAAAAAAGAATACATGCCACTGGAACAAGCCCCATGAAATAATAGTCATGCACAAAGACATGAGCCCCCGCCAACGCGGCAACGCAGAGGACCTGCAACCACAAAACAAGAAAGCCCCTGAACCATCTGGATGGCCTGATCCAGATTGCGGCAAACAGCACAGCCGGAGTACCGAAAGCAAAAAAAAGGCGATTTAACGACATTTTAACAACTGCCTCAGGCTGAGCAAAGAACTCCATCAACGCTTGGACAGGGTGTCTGGGAGAAATAAAAAACAGTCCGCTACCGTCTTGAAGGCTCGCAATCCAAGGGATGACCTTCAAATAATACAGTGCCGTAAGAATGACTCCGGGAACAAACCAAACCCAGGTGGAGAACCTGAGCCCAAACTGGCCAACCCACCAGGGGAGAGCCAAAAGGACCACTGCCTCATTGGGCTTCATCAGGCAGCCAAGCCCAAAGAGGCATGCCCCAAACACTCGCTTCCGTTTTAAACTAGAGCCAACTCCCGCCGAGGCAAGCACTAATCCCATGCCCAGAAAAGCCAACTGTGCCGCCGCAAGATCCGGAAAGAACTTTCCCCACCAACCCGTGGCGAACGAAAACACTGGAATTAACCAGAACCCTGCTGCGCGCTCGGGCCCCACTTGTTCGACGCGAGACCATATACGAACAATCGACCAGGTCAAAAAACCCACCACCGCGGTCACACCCATTCGCGCAACCCACTGTCCGCCCCACGGTCCAAGGCTCCAAACGGGCGCAAAGACTAGATTGAGCGCCGGAAACTCCATGGCCTGGAACCCGAGACCATCGCCGGACTGAAGCACTGCAGGGATGAAAACCTTAAAAATTGGGTCCGGCAAAGGTTCAACCGTCCATCGCAGCCAGTACCGCAGACTAACACCGAGAGTATCGGCCTGCCGCCACAACTCCGGTAAAGTTCGCGGAAAAAAACAAACGAGGAGGATCCAAACGAAACGAAATCTAAAGAGCCCAAGTGCCCACTTTCCGAGGCTCTCCGCGGGGCTCTTCTGTGCCCACGACGAAAAATAAAAACTCAAAACTCGCATACACTCACTTTTTACTATAACCGACTCAGTATCATGTACAGAGTACTCCAGTTCCTGACGCTGCTTGTGCTTTGCCTGATTCCGCTGGGCGGACTCTATTTTGTATACCCCGGGCTCAAGTTTGAGATTGGATCTGTTTCACCTTTTGTTCTGATCATCGCAGCTTTCTGCATCTACGGGGGCGTATTCAAAAAAACCTGGCTCAATCGCTATGGATCGTTCCTGAGACAGATTCTTGCCCGGGCACTCAACCTTCGCCCACGCGCAGCGCTCGCTTTTGTCGCAGTGATCGGCGCCGGCCTCTTTCTTGCGGATCTTTTTCGTTTCTGGTCATTCAATAACTCGCTCTATGACATGGTCTACACCCACTCAGTCATGTTTTACCCTCGCTTTGATGGACACTGGGGCCATTGCTCGCTCTCGCCGCTTAGAAGTTTTTTTGTCGATCACTTTGCACCCACGATGCTTTTGGGCTCATGGGTCGTTGGCTGGACACGCTCGAGCGAGGCGGTCATCCTACTCCAGAGCTTGCTTGTCATCGGTGGCACTTGGCTACTCGTCACGCAAGGCCCGCTCAAAGATAAGACCAAACTTTGGTTTCTGGCCATCTTTGTTCTGCTCTGTCAGCGGGGGCTGATACGCCCGGGCATTGACTTGCGTGAAGAGCACTTTGCATTCTTCTCGCTTTGCCTGGCTATTGTCGGACTCTACCGTGGGATGCTCCCTCTCTATTTTGCAGGACTTCTGGCACTGATGGGGGCAAAGGAGCACACTCCTTTTTTGGCGCTGGGCTTGGTTTTTCCGATTCTCTGGGATCCGGAACTTCGATTTCGGCCTGTTCAACGCAAAGTGCTCGCAGCCGCTACGATCACTCTCTGCCTGTCTTACGGAGCATATCTCTTCTCGCACGTGATTCCGACTCTTCAGGCTCCCACAGGAGTAGTCATCAGCCAGATCACTCACAGGCTCCCCCAGCTTGGAAGCTCGCTTTCAGAGATTGCCCTTTCACCTTTGCTCAAGCCCGTTGCTTTCATGAGCTGGGTGGCGGATCGCCTCCTGGACCGCTCCTCGCTGCGGTACCTTGCTTTTTTGCTGATACCGGGGATTCTTTTCGTGCTTCCAAAAAAAGGGCACGCTGCTGCTCGACCCTGGACCTGGATCCTTGCCGCCTCCATCGGGATCGCGGCAAACATCATCCCCACCCGTCCCGAGCAGAGAAGCTTTCACTGGCACTACGAACTGGCGTTTGCGCCATTTTTGTTGACTGCAATCCTCGCCGGAATGAGGCGCATGCCTCGACTCCGGTATTGGAAGTGGGGATTGGCTCTGGCAATTCTTTTCTCCATGCGCTGGCCCGCGTTCGAGGCGTGGAAGACCCGTCCCACGCTTGCTCAGCTGAGTGACATTGCTGCCTTTAAAAAGATCGACTGCAGCCAGACTATCGGCGCCGATATGTTTGCGCTTTCAGTCCTGACCCACTGCCCCAGGCTTCAGCTGCTCAGTATTCAAGATTGCCCAGATCCGGCAGCAGCTCCCGCCCTGCTCGACGCACTGCTCACCCACCCCGGTCCGCCCGGAGTACCCGGCGAGACGCTTCGAGGAGCAGAGGCTATTCTCCTGGACAGAAACCGGCACTGCCAGCAGGTACTCGAAAAGCGCGCTCTCTCCGGAGTAGCCGGACGCGGGCAGCTCGTCTGGGAGGCTCCCTCCGGCCGCTACGCCCTGTATCGACTCAAAGCCCTTGCCTCAGCAAACGAGGCAGAATAACGCTTGAGCATGCCAAAGATTTCAGTTGTCACTCCTTGTTTCAACGAGGAAGAAAATGTTTTTGAAATGTGCGCCCGTATCCGTGCGCTCTTTGAATCCAAGCTCCGGGACTTTGACTACGAACACATTTGGATCGACAATGCGTCGACTGACAGAACGGTCGAGCTGATCAAGCAAGCGTGCTCCCAGGACTCCCGCATCAAACTCATCGTCAACCAGCGAAATTTTGGGCACATCCGCTCGCCGTACTACGCCCTGCTCCAAGCCCAAGGAGACGCGGTGATTTGCATGGCCTCGGACTTTCAAGATCCGGTCGAGCTCCTACCAAAATTCGTGGAACGTTGGCAGCAGGGCTACCCCGTCGTCAAAGGAGTGAAGACCAACTCGTCTGAAACTCCGGCAATGTTTGCCATCAGAAACCTGTACTACCGCCTGATCGGTAAACTTTCGAACATCGACCTCACCAAGAACTTCACAGGATTTGGCCTTTACGACAAATCAGTGATCGAAACTCTGCGACGCATCAATGACCCCTACCCCTACTTTAGGGGCTTGATTGCGGATTTGGGATTTCATTCAACCCAAGTCGAATTTCATCAACCCACTCGCAAACGCGGAATCACCAAAAACAACTTTTACACTTTGTATGACATGGCGATGCTGGGCATCACCAACCACTCTAAGGTTCCGCTTCGGGTAGCGACGCTTTCTGGATTTATCTTGGGGCTCATGAGCTTTGCAGTCGCTCTCACCTACCTCGTTGCCAAACTCATTTTTTGGGAGACTTTTAGCTTTGGCACTGCGCCTATCCTGATCGGGATTTTCTTTTTTTCTTCGGTACAACTTTTTTTTATCGGCATTCTCGGTGAATACATTGGATCAATCCATACCCAAGTTCTCAATCGCCCTCTGGTGATCGAAAAAGAGCGTATCAACTTTGAACCCCAGGCCTCACGCGCCAAGGAGCAAGCCCTTGAACTCCAGCCCCACTCAACTCAATAACCCCAGCAAAATCCCAGTCTTTATTCTTGCAGGAGGCCTGGGCACCCGGTTGTCTGAAGAAACTCAACTCAAGCCAAAACCCATGGTTGAGGTTGGAGACTCCCCCATTCTGTTGCACATCATGCGGTACTACTATCGCCAAGGCTTCAATGACTTTGTGATCTGTGCTGGCTATCGGTCTTGGGAAATCAAAAATTATTTTCTCAACTACGCATTCAGGGATCGTCATTTGGAGATCGACCACAGAAGTGACTCTAATCGCCCAGCAGAGCCCTTGGGGGACTCCCAAACTCAAGAAAAATGGCGCGTCCGAGTGATCGATACGGGTCTCTCTGCAATGACCGGGGCCAGAATTGCGCGCGCTTTTGATGCGGTTGCACAGGATACGAAATTTGAGCGCTTTGCAGTCACGTACGGAGACGGCCTGACGGACGCAAACTTAAACCAAGAGCTCGCTTTTCATCTCGAGCATTCAAAGATCGGCACTGTGCTTGCGGTCCACCCGATGGCGCGTTTTGGTGAGCTCGCCATTGCAACGGATGGAACTGTGACTGAATTCATGGAAAAGCCGCAGGCCACCCAAGGGCGCATTAACGGCGGCTTTTTTTTCTTTGAAAAGAAATTCCGCAACTACCTCAAGACCGATGAATCCTGCATTTTGGAGCGTGATCCCCTGGCTCGCCTCGCGCAAGACGCACAACTGAAGGTCTATCCCCATGACGGTTTCTGGCAGCCCATGGATACTCTCAGAGACAGACAGCAGCTCGAAACTCTGTGGAATTCAGGCAAGGCGCCGTGGGCTTAAAAACAGAGGTTAACGGGCGAGATCTTTCTTGGTTTTCTGGTGCGAGTGCATTCACTTTGTCGGGCCTAGCTGCGCTGGCACTTTCAGCGTGGCTTGCTCCACAGACTTTGCCACAGACTCTAGTCAACCCTTCTCTTTTTCGCCCTCACCTCCGAGTCGATCTGAGCCCAGAGCCCAGGGAGCAACTTGCTTATGTTCTTTTTCTGCTCTTATTGATTCCGTTTTTATGGATCACCCTGCGGGCGAGTTCTGGCTGGGTTGCTCGAACGTCCAAGTTTTTTAGAGTTCTTTTACCGGTGGGGTTTGTCTTTTTAGGGGTCCGCAAACTCGAGTGGTTTAATACTTTCTCGTTTGCACCGGGCTCGGTGACCTCGGCGACCTTGGGGATCCTTGCCCTTTTTTGGGCTCGCAAAAAACTGATAGATCGACCCGATTTTAAACTGAGCTCAAAGATTAAAGGATTTGCCTTTTGGGCTTTCTGCGTTTGCGTGAGCGTGTGGGTTCTTTTTCACTCCGTCTTCACAGAGGGGAGCTTGCAGTACGCAAGTAGCCCAGTCACCTACCATCTCCCGTTTGCGTACAACGAGTTCATTCCGGTGCTTCAAGGGGCAACTCCTCTGGTGGACTTCAATCCGCAGTACGCGCGGCTTCTTCCGCTAGTCGCCATCCCGGTTTTCAAGATTTTTGGTTTTAGCATCCTGAGCTTTACCGTCTTTATGGCAGCGCTCAACACCATCGCTCTTTTGGCAACGGCCCGGATCCTTGAGCTTATTGCCAAGAGCCGCTTCAAAGCAGCCCTGTTTTTTTGGACGCTCGTGGGCTTAGCTGTTTACCGGGACCCTTCCGACACTTACTTGAGCTCGGTCACGTACCACGCGTTAGGCCCGATCAGAACATTGCTCCCCGTGCTCTCTTTTTGGCTCTTAGGCGAGCAGATGAATCGCCCTTGCATCACCCACTTGTGCGCAGCGGTTTCAATGGCAACCCTTGCTTTCGTGAACAACACGGACTTTGGCCTACCCGCTTGGGCCGCTATCCATTTAGGGCTTTTTCTTCAAGTGCTTCAACAAGACCGGACCGACCGTAATAGAAAGCCTCTTTCGAGGAGTCTAAAGGTGACCGCCACTGCAGCACTTGCCGCCACAATCGCGACCCTTGGAGCATGCCTGGCGTTCTGGCTCGCCAGGGCCGGTTGGCCCGATTTTTCAAAAGCTTCTGATTTTCAAAAAATCTTTGCGCTTCACGGATTTTACATGCTGCCCCTTCCGCCAGTCGGAATTTACCTGCCGGTCCTCGGAGTGTTGGTAGCTACCCTGGCGTCGGGGTTTCGGGGTTTTCTGGCCCGACGGAGCCTCACCATCCAAGACAGCAATCCTTTGGACATTTGGGCTCCATTTCGGGCAGCTTTAGGGATTTTCGCACTGGGCGCGTTTTTCTACTATGTCGGCCGATCTCACCCCAAGGTCCTGGCCGCCACTTTTTGGCCTCTCTCACTTTGCTTGGCGACACTCGCTTTTAAAAATCCTCTCTCGTTCAGAAACGATTGGGCACGGACTTTTATTCTGGGTCTCTTTTTTATCTCTGGACTCCAGGGACTGCCATCCATCCGGGATACCATTACTAAGGCACGCCAGTTGTCCGAAGAGACCCAAAGCTCAAACCCAAGCCTCAGGCAAGATGCGTTTCTTACAGAGCTTGAGACTGTAAAAAATCAGATCGGTAACGCGGAGAGGGTCACTTTTATTCAACCCATGGGGCATCGGCTTTGCCTAGCGCTCCAGATTAGAAATATCCTGCCTTATGCGAGCGAAGGATCCCTCATTCTTCGTCGCCAGCTCGATGAAGTCATCCAATCCGCGATCAACCAAAACGTGCAGATTTTTGCCTTTGGCGACGAGAGGGACGATTTAACCCAAGCACTGAAAACGGCTGGATTTGAACCCTTTTTTAGAACCGAGCACGCTCACTACTGGAAGGCCCGGATCTGAGATCGCGTCAACTCCAGCAGTGAAGCCGACGCCCCAGCTCTATAAAAAAGTTCATACCACTCCGAAGTCGCCTGGGCTGCCCGGTGCATGTCCCAGCGAGGTCTCCAGCCCAGCACTTGCGCCGCTTTGTCACAGTTCAGTCTTAAAAACTTGGCTTCATGAGGCTGACCTGAGAGGTCCGCTGCAACTTCCCACTGGGCACCCCGCCAGTTGGCCGCCAGCTCCGAGACGAGCTCCATCACAGTGGCGCCGTGCCCATGGGCGGGCCCAAAATTAAATCCCTCGCCATTCAATCGGGCAGGCTCGGTTCGGGCCCTGGCTCCTAGAGTCAGGTATCCTGAAAGGCAATCCAGCACATGCTGCCAGGGCCGTGTTGCATGCGGATTACGCAGGATCACGGGCTTGCCCGCGCCCCAGGCTTTAACGCAATCCACGACAATCCGATCACGAGCCCAGTCCCCTCCGCCGATTACATTTCCGGCTCGGGCGGTCACCACGACGGGCCCCTGCCCTAGGGACGCAAAAAATGAACGTGCAAACGAAGAGAAGATCAGCTCAGCACAGCCCTTCGATGCGCTGTAGGGATCATACCCCCCCATGGGGTCATTTTCGCGGTAAGAGTACGCCCACTCTCGGTTTTCGTAGCACTTGTCGCTCGTAATGTTGACCACGAGACCCACGCTGGGTGACTTGCGGACGCACTCAAGCAGGTTGGCGGTGCCGACTACGTTCGTGGCAATGGTCCCTACTGGATCTTCGTACGAGAGCCGGACGAGCGGCTGGGCTGCCAGGTGAAAGACCACTTCTGGCCTGAACTCGGCAAAAGAGCGCCCCAGCGCCCCTAGATCTCTCACGTCCCCCCTAAAATCCCTGAGACGCTTACCAAGGCCCAAGACCTCAAAAAGCGAAGGCTGGGTCGGAATCTGATCAGAAAATCCGGCCACCTCAGCCCCGAGCGCGAGCAGCCATTCACTCAGCCAGGCGCCCTTAAAGCCGGTATGTCCGGTCACCAGAACGCGCTTACCCCTATAAAAGTCACCAAAGTTAGCCATCAGCTTCCATAAAGCCCAATCAACCGAGAGATTCAACGTGATTTAAGAGCGTGGTTCGACTAACCCAAAGGCCATGAATCCAGCCCAACTCCGAAGCCAGATCGTTGAAGATTCAAAGCGCTTTTTTGGCCTGAACCACACCCCAAAGACCTTCGTTCCGGGCGAGAGTTACATCCCGGTTACGACCAAAGTGATGGACGCGGATGACATGGCCGCATTGATCGATGCCTCGCTCGATCTCTGGCTGACCGCCGGGCGCTATTCCAAGCAGTTCGAAACCGAGATCCCCAAATTTTTTGGCCGCTCCAACTCAGGGCTACTGGTCAATAGCGGCTCGAGTGCAAACTTAGTTGCCGTCTCAAGCCTTGGCTCGCGCCTCATGAAGCAATTCAAGATGCGCCCCATCGAAAAAGGTGACGAAGTGATCACTGCTGCCGCAGGATTTCCGACCACCGTAAATCCGATTATCCAAAATGGCTGGAAGCCCGTCTTTGTGGACGTAGACCTCAAGACGCTGAACGCTCTACCCCAGACCATCATGGCCGCAAAAACCCCGCGTACGCGTGCAGTGGTACTGGCCCACACGCTGGGAAATCCATTTCAGGCCAGAGAGCTTGCCGATTGGTGCGCAAAAGAAGACCTCTACCTCATCGAAGACTGCTGCGACGCGCTTGGCGCCACTGTCGGCGGCAAGCCCGTTGGGTCGTTTGGACACTACGCAACCCTGAGCTTTTACCCCGCCCACCACATCACCATGGGCGAGGGGGGTGCAGTGATCGCTCGCGACGGCAAACTCAGGCGCGTTGCCGAGAGCATGCGTGACTGGGGTCGCGACTGCTGGTGCGAACCCGGACAGGACAACACCTGCGGCAAGCGCTTCAGCCAAACTCTGGGCGAGCTGCCTTGCGGCTATGACCACAAATACACGTATTCGAGCATTGGCTATAATCTCAAGGTCACTGACATGCAGGCCGCAGTGGGTGTCTCCCAGCTCAAAAAAGTTGAGCGCTTTGTACAGGCACGACGCGACAACTGGAAGGCGCTCCACTCCGGCATCCAGTCTTCTCCCCAGCTCAAGGAAGCCTTCACTCCCGTCGAGGCCACCCCCGGAACGGAACCCAGCTGGTTTGGTTTCCCGATCCACTGTGCAGAATGGATCGACCGCGAAAAGGTCGTTCGCCAACTCGAAGACCGCAAAGTGGGCACGAGGCTTGTTTTTGCAGGTAACCTCACCAAGCAGCCCGCTTACGAAGGCGCCGACTTTCGAGTTCACGGGTCACTCGACAACTCGGACCGGGTCATGAAGCAGACTTTCTGGATCGGAGTGCATCCGGGACTTACCTCAGCCCATCTTCAATACATGCTCGAGCAGCTTGAGGCGGTCATTCCAAGCTCCAAGCGGTAGAGCCGTGAAGCCTTTATTCAAGTCCGATCTAAACGAGATTCTCGAGGCCTCCCGGCAGGATCTGCTTGCCCTCAAAGGTGCACGGATCTTTGTCACAGGAGGCACTGGTTTTTTTGGCAAATGGATCGTCGAAACACTCATGCACGCCAGAGAGCTCCTCCTCGGAGGCGACCTTGAGGTAACCGTGCTGACCCGGAACCCGGCGCAAGCCCGCAAGGTATTTGAAGGCGCCTTTGACCTGGGTCAGATCAAGTGGCACTCGGGAGAGATCACCTCATTCGCCTATCCCAAAGGCCAATTCACCCACCTGATCCACGCAGCAACGCCTGCGCGCACCACCATCAACGACAACGCACCCACCACCATGCTCGACATCACTGTGCTTGGGACCAAGCGGGCGCTTGAATTTGCAAAAGCATCGGGTGTTGGGCGCTTTCTGCTCACGAGTTCGGGTGCTGTCTATGGACCGCAACCGCCCGATGTTTATGGCCTCACCGAGGATTTAAAAGGCTTTTTGGACCCGATGGACCCAAAAAACGCCTACGCCATTGGCAAGCTCACAGCCGAGCATTATTGCCGTCAGTACTCGAGCGCGGAGCTCCAGTGCCTGATTGCCCGATGCTTTGCGTTTGTGGGACCTGGACTTCCGCTCGATGAACACTTTGCGATCGGAAACTTCATCGGCGATGCGCTTGCCGGCAGGCCGATTGTGATCAAAGGTGATGGCACGCCTTATCGATCTTATCTCTACCCTACTGACCTCATGTCACAGTTGCTTGCGATCCTAATTCGCGGCGAGAGCTGCCGGCCGTACAATGTTGGACACGAAAAAGCCTGGAGCATCCGCGAGACTGCCGAGGCCGTCGGCCGCATCGCGCAGGTCGATGTGAAGATCCTCGGACAGCCCATGCCTGGTGCGCGGGCGGCGCGGTATGTTCCAAAGACAGATCGCTTAAAAGACTTGAGGCTCTCACAACCACTTGAGCTGATCCCCTCTATTGAGCGATCGCTGAAGTGGAATCAACACTCCGACGATCAAAATGTGTAGATAGGAATCAATACCATGGCGCAAAATAAGATCAGAGTTGCAGATTACATCACCCAATTCTTGGCCTCCAAGGGTGTGAAGCACGTCTTTTTGGTCACTGGCGGCGGGGCCATGCATCTCAATGATGCTTTTGGTCGTAGCAAAGAGATCGAGTACATTGCCTGCCATCACGAACAAGCCTGCGCTATGGCTGCTGAGAGCTACTACCGAATGAGCGGCAGAGTAGCCGCAGTGAACGTCACTACCGGACCTGGTGGAACCAACGCTCTCACGGGGGTCTACGGTGCTTATGTGGATTCGTGCGCGATGTTTGTCGTATCGGGACAGGTCAAGTACGAGACCCTCGTCTGCAGCACCCAACTCCCGCTTCGACAGCTTGGCGACCAAGAAGTCGATATCGTCTCGATGGCCAAACCCGTAACCAAATACGCAGAGTTGGTCACAGATTCCTCCACCATTCGGTACCACCTTGAGAAGGCTTGGCACCTCTGCACCACGGGGCGGCCTGGCCCAGTGTGGCTCGATATTCCGATCAACATCCAGTCTGCACTGATTGACCCTTCATCCCTGGTTGGGTTTGAGCCGGACTCTCAGCTCGCCAGAGATCAAAGCCCAAGCAACATGCCTGAACTCCGAGCCGCCTGCCGTGAGATTCTTGAAGAGATCAAGAAAGCCAAAAGACCAGTGGTGATGGCCGGAAGCGGAATTCGAATCTCGAACACTTACGCTCGGTTTCTTTCTGTGATTGAGAAACTCGGAATCCCGGTGACCACTGCGTTTAATGCTCATGACCTGCTCTGGAACTCTCACCCGCTTTATGCCGGAAGACCAGGCACGGTCGGAGACAGGCCCGGAAACTTTGCAGTACAGAATGCCGATTTTGTACTGGTCTTGGGATGCAGGCTCAACATTCGGCAGATTAGCTATAACTACCAAAGCTTTGCTCGAGCTGCGCGGATTGCAATGGTAGACATTGACGCTGCAGAACTTAAAAAACCCACTTTACGAGTTTCACTACCGGTTCATGCTGATCTAAAAGATTTTTTTGAGGTCCTTTCCGAGCTGCCATGGAGCGGTCCCACCTCGGACCATCAGGCCTACGTCTCCAAATGCAAAGACTGGTTGGAGCGCTATCCGGTGGTACTTTCAGAGTATCGAGCAAACACTTACAAGATCAATCCATATGCTTTTATGGAGAAGCTCTTTGAACAATTGCCAAATGATTCGAGAGTGGTGACCGCAAACGCCACTGCATGCGTAACTGCGTTTCAGTCAGCCACCATTCGGCAAGGCCAAAGACTGTTTTCAAACAGTGGGTGCGCTACCATGGGCTTTGACCTTCCTGCGGCGATCGGTGCATGCATCGCTTCTGACCGAAAGCCCGTCATCTGCCTTGCAGGCGACGGATCGATTCAAATGAACGTCCAAGAGCTCCAGACGATTGCGACCCACCAGCTCCCGATCAAGATCTTCTTGATGAATAACTTAGGCTACCAATCCATCAAGCTGACCCAGCAGAACTTCTTTTCAGACAATATCGTAGGCTGTGGCACCGACAGCGGTCTCGGTTTTCCAGATTTTGAAAAACTCGCCGCGGCCTATCGGTTGCCCTATTTAAAAGCCGAGAAGCAAGAAAACTGCCAGCATGTGATCACTCAGACCCTCCAGGCCCCGGGGCCAGTGATCTGCGAAGTGAGCGTAGATGAACGCCAGCCGTTTGCCCCAAAGCTGAGCTCGAGACGCCTTCCGGATGGGAGGATGGTCTCCTCTCCTCTAGAAGACATGGCCCCCTTTCTGCCCCGCGACGAATTCAAGGCTAATATGATCATCCCCGTCTTGGATGACTGACTCAATTCTAGATCTTAATCCTGCAGGCCATCTGAAGAACGGACCAACTGAGGCCGTGCCCAGAAACGGGCAGACAGGCCACCTCAAGCACCTCGAACCCACAAGACTGTGCCATCTTGCTCAAGGATTTTTCTGAGTAAAAATTGATGTGCTCGTGCCAATGCCGTTTGAGCGACGCAAGGCTCGAACGTTCCGGATTCAGACGCACCAACTCCTCGAGCGGGGTTTCCACATAGAGAACTGTCCCCTCCTTCATCATTTCCTTGATCTCAAGCAGATGGTTTCTCGGATACGGCACATGCTCAAGCACGTGGCTGCTCACAATCAGGTCATAAGAATTGTTGGCAGCATCCTCGCGAGTAACCGACCGAGCTCCCTCTACTACTGGCTGAGCGCTAATGTCATAGATATCGAGGACTGACGCCTGAGCCCTAAAAGGCGTGTTTTTTCCGCTATCGCCACCCCAATCCAAGACTCTGGGTCGTTCAGGAAGCCACTGGCCCAAAAACTTCTCCACTTGAGGGATATAATTTACCCCGCTCGCAAGGGTCGCGTTTCGTGCCCGATAGCCTGGCTCATAGTGCTCCCGCAAAGAAGTATACTCTTCTCCACGATAGCCTGAGTAAAGGGCAGCCATCTCAGAATCATCGAAACGAATATCCAAGAACAAAAGCCTGCACTCTGGGCACTCAAGGGTGTTGCAAATAGAATAAGCCATACCTTGTCGAATAGAGTTCAGTCCCCAGGAGGCATTGATCTCGACTGGCGCCCAGCCAAAAACTCGATGAGCCACAAAGGGCATCAGGACTGCCGGACTACGGAGCAGCTTGTCATTTTCGCAACCACAGGCGACACAGCATTTTGCTATTCTCGTTTGGGAGATCATGGGGAATGATCTACCTCAGTCCCTAGCCAATCAAAAGTCACCCCTTGTGCTGGAATGAGAGAGAAGCTATCGCCTTTCAAAGAAAGGTCATCAAAGGGATGCGAGCAACACCCACGTCTGGTTCTGTTACTTCTGTCTCGTTCAAGAATCTCTCAGAACATATCGCTTTAGGCGGCTCCCTTTGCGTTTACGGCGCGGGATCTGCTGGCTCTGATCTGATCGAGCTCGTCCAATCGCTTGGGTTACCCGTAGCGTTTGTACTGGACGCCAAATCCCGTTCAACGGAGATGAGGGGCGTCCCAGTCCATGCCCCCACCGATCTTCGATTTGAGTCAAAGCTGCGCTCACGAACTTGGATTTTGATCGGTATTTTTAACCCCGCGGTCGACGTTTCGTTATTGCGCCAAGACCTCCTCACGCAGGGATGGGGGTTGGTTTCAAGTTTTTTGGACGTTCACGCAGGCTTTCATAGCGAGCTTGGCAACCGTTACTGGCTCACTCGCAGAGATTTTTACGATGACTTTTCGACAGAAATTTCAAGGGCTCGAGCCCTCTTAAAGGACGACAAGAGCCGAGCCATTTTTGAGGGGACACTGAGGCTCAGAACCTTGGGAGACGACTCAGGCCTGAGAGAACCCGATTTCTTTCATCAGTACTTTCCAAAGGACCTGCTGCCTCTGCAACAGAGGCTCTCCAGCACGACCCTTAGGCTTGTGGATTGTGGGGCTTGCGTTGGCGACACCGTCAAACACATCCGTAAAGAACAGTACCCAGTGGATGCCCTTTACCTCTTTGAACCTGACCCAAAAAATTACCAAAATTTGGTGGCTGAACTCCGTAACGGGCCCCTCCCTCCCAATGGCGCCCAGGTTTTTCCGTGTGGTGTTTCTTCACGGTTTGAGACCCTGAGGTTTTCTTCCTCTAAAGGAGCTGCAAGCGCCTTTGCTCAGAGTGGAGACATTCAAGTCACCTGCGTTTCTTTAGACGACACTTTGGCCGGTTGTAGGCCCAACTTTATCAAAATGGATGTCGAAGGAGCAGAGCTTGCGGCCCTCAGGGGTGGCCGGCGCCTTATTGAAACCAACCGGCCCATTCTGGCCATCAGTGCCTATCATCAGCCTAAAGACCTCTGGGAAATTGCTCACCTGATTGAGGGCTGGGATCTTGGATACGATTTTTACTTGAGGCAACACATGTTCACTGGGTTTGACCTGGTTTTGTACGGCATTCCACGCAAGTAACGGTTGCCAGCACCAGAGGCTTCTAGGTAACACTGGCTCCCAAAGAGGAGACCTCCATGTCCACCATCCACGGCAGCATCTTTGACGAACTGTTTGTTCTCGAACTCGCCAGCAATCATTGGGGCAAGCTGGATCGGGGCATCAAGATCGTCCACGATTTTGCCCGGGTAGTGCGCCACAACAACATCAAGGCGGCAATCAAGCTTCAGTTCCGCGATGTCGACAACTTCATCCACAAGGACTTTCGCGGAAGAACCGACATCCGCTACATCAAGAAGACCCTCGACACCCACATGCCTTGGGACAACTACCGCATCCTCTGTGAAGAAGTCCGCAAGAATGGCTGCATGGTCATGGCAACCCCCTTCGACGAAGTCGGAGTCGAAAAGTGCGTTGAATACGGATGCGCGATCATCAAGATCGCAAGTTCGGATCTGAACGACTGGGTTCTGCTCGAAAAGATCGCCAAGACCAAGAAGCCCGTGATCGCGTCCACTGGCGGTTCGAGCCTAAAGGACATCGACGATTTGGTGACCTTTTTCACCAACCGCAACATTCCGATCTCGATCAATCACTGCGTGTCGATTTACCCGTCCGAGGACAAGGAACTCGAGCTCAACCAGATCGACTTTTTGAAGAACCGCTATCCCCATTTGACGATTGGCTTCTCCACTCACGAACAGACGAGCTGGGATGCCTCCATCATGATGGCCTATGCCAAGGGCGCCCGGACCTTCGAAAGGCATATCGACATTGATGCCGACGGAATCCCGGTCTCGCCTTACTGCACGACGCCAGAGAACTGCGACAAGTGGTTCAGGGCCTTCCACAAAGCCAAGGAGATGTGCGGTGCGCCGGGCACTTCCAAGCGCATTCCGCCAGATAAAGAGATCAGGTACCTAGACGGCCTAGTGAGGGGTGTCTACGCAGTTCGGGATCTTCCTGAAGGGCACATCGTCGGTGAGAAAGACATTTACCTGTCGATCCCGCTGCAAAAAGGGCAGATTTCTTGCCGTGAGCTCTTTTACGGAGAAAAGCTCACTCGCAACATTAAAGCAGACGCCCCTGTCACGATCGACCACATGGACACGCCGTACGCCAAGAGTCAGGAGCTCCGTTCGTTGATCATGAATCGGGGCATCTGATTCTTGCTGCCCAATCTTTTCTTTGACCTGGACGGAACACTTCTCGATCCGAGCGAGGGCTTTGCTTTGTCGCTCGCTCATGCATTTGAGAGCTGTGGACTAGTTGCGCCCTCCGCAGAGATTCTTAAAACAGCGATTGGCCCACCGGCTGATGAGTGGAGCAATCACTTTGGTGCATCCACCCTCCCGGCCGAGACTCTTCCAGCCGTCATCCAGAGCTATCGTTCCCACTACGAGGCTCATGGCTTGTTTAAGCAGGCGCATTACCCGGGGATGTTCGAGACTCTACAGACACTAGCGAGGACGGGACATTCGCTCTCGATTGCTACATCTAAGCCTCAAAAGCAGGCCGAACTCACGCTCACCCATTTTGGCTTGGAGCCGATCTTTAGGGGACGCATCTTTGGGCGTGACTTAAGCCAGCCCGGAGACAAGACGACGATCTTGGCCGCTGCTCTGCAAGCGACCGGCCACTCCGCCAAGCGGTCCCTCATGATCGGAGACCGCAAATTTGACTGCCACGCCGCCCGCAACCTTGGACTAAAATCCATCGGAGTTCTCTACGGCTTTGGCAGCTTGGCCGAACTGCAAGCCTGCAATCCGGACGGCTTGTGTGAGCGGCCGGAGGAATTGTT
>JBKCVM010000037.1:0-29837 GCA_046317855.1 Oligoflexia bacterium | reverse complement strand
CTGGGGAGCCCCATCGCTTCGAAAACGTGGTCCATTCGCACCCGATAGGGAGCGGATGCAATGAGTCCCTGCATCACCTGATCGCGTTGCCCCCATTGAACTCTCAAGTTCTTCTTTAACTCTGCAAACGAATGGGAATGCGGAAGATTGCGCTTAGCCCTCAGGATGGCTTGCTCCTCAGGGCCTCGGCGCTTCGACTTGCGGCTCGGGTTTTCACTTAAGCGCGCAAATGCCGCCTGGTATGCGGCGATTCGCTCACGGAGCATCTGACGAGACACGATCTCGTACGCGGCTCGATTGCGTGAGGTCCGGGCCAGGCTCCTAAAGTCCAGGATTTCATAAACGACATCTGGATGCTCTTCATCGAAGATGACCGCTTCTCGCGAAGTGTAGCGAGTGTAGATCTCTAGCCAAAAAAGAACTTGAGGCCTCAGCTCTCGAGGAACGTTGAAAGCAAGAGGGATCCTCCCCGCTCGATCCTCCATCATTTCTTGGAGTCCCTCGTGGTCAAGGTGCGACTGCCAGAGGCTCCACGGTTCGGGCTGAACGTCTTGAATATCAGCCTCATGCGGATACTCGCCGGGGGCGTCGATCGCCCCGTGCAAATCGGGCATGCTCGGCCAGGCTACCGTGAGGGCCAGCCAAGCCCCGGTTGTTCGCAAAAGCGCAAAATTTGTTCGAAACAGACCCACCATACCCTTCTCCTCAGCAAGGTTCTTGCCGTTTTTGAGGGCTGTGAATTCAACGACTTACGGCCAGATAGGTGTAAAAACGTTAGACACATGTCAGCTTTTGCTGTGGTAGCATCGGGCTCGTGAATTCCACTGAAGAGACGGAACCGGGCGCACTTTCATTTGACGAAGCATTGGGACAGCTCCAGCAGGTGGTGCGAACCCTCGAGAGTGGTGAGCTTTCACTCGAGGACGCACTCAAAGCATTTGAGCGTGGAGTGGGATTGTCCCGGGCTTGCCAAAGGCTACTCACTGTCGCCGAGCAGAAAATTGAGATCTTGGTCCGCGGGGGTGAGGGCTCAACGGAGCCTGAGCTCGCTCCGTTCGATTCCAATGAAGCCCGCAAAGCAAAGACTTGATTTGCTTGTAGTAGAGCGAGGCCTTGCAGCCAGTCGACAGCGTGCACAGGCCTTGATCATGAGTGGACAGGTCCTTGTGAACGACCAACCCGCCACGAAAGCGGGAGATACCTTCTTGCCTGATGTTCAGATTCGTCTACGTGGGGCAGACCACCCCTATGTCTCTCGAGGGGGAATCAAGCTGGCCGCCGCTCTCCACGCTTTTGCTGTTTCTCCGGAGCAAAAAGTTTGTCTCGATATCGGGGCGTCGACGGGAGGGTTTACCCAGGTCTTGCTTCTCGGGGGCGCTTCACGCGTTTTTGCGATCGACGCGGGTCATAACCAACTCGATTGGAAAATCCGGGCCGATCCCCGGGTGGTAGTATTGGAGAAGACCAATGCTCGCCACTTGTCGATTGCGACCCTCGGTTTGGCCCCTGGTCAAAAAGCTGACATCATTGTCGTCGACGTCTCTTTCATTTCTCTAGAAAAGATTCTTCCTGCGCTCGTGCCTTTTTCTTCGCCGGGCGAGACGGCCTGGATCACACTCATTAAGCCTCAATTTGAAGTAGGAAGAGAGGGAGTCGGCAAAGGAGGGGTCGTGCGCGACCCGGCCAGCCGCCAGGCGGTGGTTGAGCGCATTACAGTTTTTGCCTCTGAGCTTGGCCTTGAGCGCCTAGGCTTGATAGACTCTCCCATTGCAGGAGCAGATGGAAATTTGGAGTTTCTCGCCTATTGGAAGCAACGCACGCAGTGAGCCCTTAATGAGCCGACTTCATTTAGTAGTCCTGTTCAGTTGTGTCTTGGGCCTAGCTTCTGGCTGCAGCCAGAGGTCCGTGCGCAGGGCGGACCCCGAGTTTGTTGGACCCGTGGAGTCCGGTGCGCCCCTCGGCCCCCCCGCCCCCGAGCAGGTTTTTGGCCCTGAGGACATTGACTCAAGAAGAGTTGTTCTGTTTTTGGGTCCCGGAGCGCCCGCGGCGTTGGGCGCTGCGGGTGTGATTAGAGCACTTGAGGAAGTTAAAATCGAAGTGGCCGGGATTGTTGCCATGGAACTTGGGGCGCTCGTGGGTGCTGCGTATGCAACCACAGGCAGCGCAAACGAAATGGACTGGAAGCTCCTTCAATTCAAGCCAGAGTGGATCAGTCCAGGACGCGGGCTGGGAGCACTTCTGGGGGCGCGCCGAAGTTCGCCAGAGGCGCTTCGAGAGGGAATGGTTAAGCTTTTCTCTTCGGCTGAACTTGCCACCACTAAGAAACCGCTTTGGATCATCGTTGATCGGGGACGCGGTCCCGAAGCGATTCACCAGGGGTCAATGGTTAGCGCACTGGTGGGCACACTTAGTCAGAAAGAAATAATTGAGGTGGGGCCCGAAGGACAGTCGCCCCATGCCTGGGGCGATCTTTCTGGTCTTTTAGCGCGAGAGGGGCTGAATATTCCCGGGGTCTGGGTGGTTCCTCGGGTTTCTCCAGCATGGCCCGCAAAAGCAGCGGTCAGTGCTTCTGAAGAGGTGCGAAATTGGCTGAGACCCAATGATTTACTGCTTGAGCTGGACCCCGGACGACCCTGGGATTTTGTTCAGCGCTCCACTTGGGTCTATGCGGGAAAGAAAAAATGCCGGGCCGCCTTGCCGCAGTGGCAGGCCAGTCTGGGTTGGGGTGAGGCCATACGATGAAGCTGACGCGTGCTGCCTGGATTTTCAGGTCATTTTTCTTTTTGATGGTTGCCGGCACTGCAATGGCCGCTCTGTTTGGGGCCGTAATTTTTTGGATCTTTGCCCGGGATCTGCCAGAAATCATCACGATTTCGGATTATCGTCCACCCGTGGCGTCCCGGATCCTCGGAGGAAACGGCGACGAAAATCAACTTCTGGGCGAGTTCTCAAAAGAGCGTCGGTACGTCATTCCTTACGAGAAGATGCCCGACATTGCGATTAAGGCTTTTATCGCCGCTGAAGACGATAGTTTTTTTCAACATCAGGGGATTAATCCTGCCAGCATGCTCCGAGCAACCATTGCCAACCTCCGGGCGGGCCACGTGGTGCAAGGCGGAAGCACGATCACTCAGCAAGTCGCCAAATCACTTTTGCTCACGCCTGAGCGAAGCTTTTCTAGAAAATTTAAAGAAGTACTTCTCGCCAATAAGATTGAGCGTAATTTAACCAAAGAGCAGATTCTTTATCTCTACTTAAATCAGATCTACCTGGGCCGGGGATCTTACGGAATTGAAGCCGCAGCTCGAAACTATTTTCGAAAGCCAGCCTCAGAGCTTTCACTGGCTGAAGCGGCGATTCTGGGAGGGCTCCCGCAAGCGCCCGGCAAATACAGCCCCAATCTCAATCCTCGAAAGGCTAAGGATCGGCAGCTCTACGTGCTGCGAAGGATGTTGGACAACGGTTTCATTACCCGCGACGAAATGTCCAAGGCTGCGGCAAAGCCAGTCCGCATTTTTACAGAAGAAGATATTAACCAAAGGTTTGCCCCCTACGTGGTGGAGCACCTGCGTCGCTATCTGCAAGAGAAGTATGGTGAACGCGCCCTCTATGAAGAGGGACTGACACTCAAGACCCCGCTGACCCGGGAGTTGGCAACTGCCGCGACTCGTGCGCTTCAGCAGGGCCTCCGTGAAGTTGACAAGCGTGCGGGTTACCGGGGTGCCTTACGTAGGATCACCACTGAAACCGAGCGCGAAGAATTTTTGGTCCGTGGCCGGGCGAGGCTCATTGAAAAGACCTTGGGCTACGTGATGTTCATGCCAGACGGCCAATTGGATCCGATTGCGTCGCTCCAAGAGGCAGGCCTAGCAACCGATCTAGATCTTCTCAAAGAGGGAGACATTCACGAGGCTCTGGTCACGAACATCGACGAGGGCCGTCGAACGATCGGTGTGATGATCGGAGTTGTGAAACTCGAGATTGCACAGAAAGACTGGCGGTGGGCCCGAGCAGTCAAAGAAGGCCGCCCTGTGGGTCTGGAGCCCACCTCTCCATCTCAGGTCGCAAGCAAGGGGAACGTGGTCCTCGTGCGTGTGAGCAAAGAAAAGTCCGGAGCCTGGTCGGCTAGTTTAGAGCAGGAGCCGGTCGTGCAGGGTGCGTTGATTTCTTTGGATTCACGCACGGGCGCGGTCTTGGCGATGGTCGGGGGATATGATTTCGAGAAATCAGAATTCAATCGGGCTATTCAAGCCCAGCGTCAGCCAGGCTCCTCGTTTAAGCCGCTGATTTATGCTGCCGCTGTTGAAAAGGGCTATACGCCGGCCAGTGTGATCATCGATGCGCCTCTGACGTTTGAAGATAAAGAGCTCGGAAAATGGAAGCCTTCTAACTTTGACGAAAAATTTAACGGAGACACGACTTTCAGGCAGGCGCTGATCAAATCACGGAATATTCCAACCATTCGATTGCTGCAGAATATTCAGGTTCCAGGAATGATCGAGTATGCCAAGCGGATTGGGTTTGCGGCAGAGTTGCCCCAAGATCTGTCGATCTCTTTGGGGAGTATGGCCGCGTCTCCGTTAGAAATGGTGCGTACCTATGCACTCTTTCCACGGCTAGGGAGAAAGGTTCAGCCGGTGTTCTTTACGGAGCTTCGGGATCGAGACGGCAAGGTGCTCGAAGAGAGTCCACTTAAGGTGAGTCCGCCTACGTTGGTTGCGCCCCCGGCGCCGCAAAACAGTCCGATCGCCGGCGAGGTGAAAGAGCCACCCAGTACTGAAAACACCAGTAACACCGGGGTTACTGGCAAGATGCCGTTGGTTCTTCCGAGCTATCCGCAGTCTACGGACCCAGAGCAAGTGATGGATCCTCGTGTGGCTTACGTCATGACTCATTTGATGACCGAGGTGGTGAATTACGGAACGGGCACTGAGGCGAGGCAGTTGGGTCGACCTGCTGCCGGAAAAACCGGCACGACGAATGACTACTTGGATGCATGGTTTATTGGCTTTACTCCACAGGTGGTCACCGGGGTTTGGGTGGGCCACGATAGCCAGCAGCCGATCGGCGCGGGAGAAACCGGCGCTAAGGCCTCACTTCCGATTTGGCTTTCGTTTATGAGAGAGGCCGTCAAAGGTTATCCAAATGAAGATTTTACGGTGCCGGACGGAATTGTGTTTGCTTCGATTGACCCCAGCTCCGGCAAGCGAGTGACGGGCGGAGTAGCGCGCGGAATCAAAGAGGCTTTCATCGAGGGTACTGAGCCGCCCGAGGTAGGGCCCGGATCAATGGCACCCTCTGAATCTGCTGGCGATTTTCTTAAAGAAGACTTTCAATGAACCCGAAGCGCCGATGTGGGGCGCCGAGGAATATTGAGCAGTCAGAGAGACCTAGGTTTATCGCTGGTCCTCCATGCAGTTTTAGTAACGGCCTGGGCCCTTGTGGCTCTTCAGCGGACGGCTCAAATCGGAAGCCTGAACTCAGAGCAGGCGCAGCCGCCTATTTGGATTGAGGTTGATTCCTTTCGGCCCCAGTCCAGAGTGCGCCAGCAAATTGTCAGATCAGATACAGGAGAGCGTACAGAAGACGCGGCCCCCGACGCTTTCTTGGGTGAAAAGACGCGCACGGTCACAAGGCAGCAGATCAAGCTTGGTAACTCAGCTTCTCGCGCTAGCGCAGCTTCAGGGTCGGAGTCGAAGCGGGCTGCAAAGGTTCAGCTTAAAGATTTGGCTTTGGGAGACTTTTCACGCCTCTCGCGCCTAGCTGAGCGAGAAAAGACTTCGACCACGGAAAACGCTCTCTCTGGTGAATCGGGCGAGTACGTGAAAGGCCTGAAAGAGGGCGAAAGCACGGCACTGAATACACGAGAATTTGTTTTTTATTCATTCTTTGAGCGGATTCGCGCTCAGCTCGATCAAGCATGGGAGCCGATTTTGAGGGCAGAGTTGATACGGCACTATCAATCCGGCCGCCGTCTTGCCAGTGACCAAGACCATATCACCCAATTGGTTGTGTACTTGGCCAGATCGGGCCAGGTGGTGAAGGTCGAAGTGCTCAGTGAGTCAGGTACCCGGCTTTTAGATGAAGCAGCGATCCGGGCCTTCAATCGAGCCGGCCCATTTCCCAACCCTCCCCAGGGGCTGATCGGTAACGGTCAGAGCATTCGAATCCAGTGGCAGTTTATTTTAAAGACTTAAGGATCGGCCAAACTAGGATCGTAGGCGCTCCAGCCCCTCTTGAAACACATAATCTTGCCAGGCCGCATCCAGTCTTCGAATCGTGCGGATCATTTCTTCAGCTGCAGCAGCCTCACTGACCCCTTGACTGCGGGCGAGGTGACGGATTGAGCCCAAGAAAGAGCGAAAAGCTGGAGTCTCCATGAGCTGTTGGATTTCAGCGCCCCAGTCCTTGGTAGGCTGCCCCCGAGTCGTTATGAGCGCAGTGTTAAATACTCTTCCCAAGTCATCGAGAGATCCGATGCTTGCTGATTGCGCTGGCGAGGTCGGGGGTGGGGGCGGTGTGCTCACCGCAGAGGGGGCTGTCGAGGGTTGATAAGCAGAGAACAAGCTGGGGGTCCGTTCAGTTTCAAAAGGCTGCATAGTACTCAAAGTCAGTGAAGGCTAATGTCGAATGGCGTCGCCCGCTACCGGATTTTGACAATTATTGGTCAAGAAAAAATTTTCAGAAAGTTGGCGGGCCCGGGGTGGCCTTGATACAAGCCTGCCATGAAAGAATTCACGGCAGGTTTGAACGCTTTTGACGGCGATCTTTTTTCTTCGCGCCACATTGGGCCGCGAGACTCTGAGATCGAAAGCATGCTTCGATCGCTGGGAGCAGAGAGCTTAGAAGCCTTGGTATCTGAGACCGTCCCTTCTGGAATTCGGCTTGGTCGACCACTCTCCACCGAGAAGGCCGCCTCAGAAGCGGATGCCCTGATTCGTTTGCGGGCGATGGCCGCAAAAAATCGGCCGCATCGGTCTTTTATTGGGCAAGGCTATAGTGACTGCATCACTCCTCCGGTGATTCAGCGCAACATTCTTGAAAACCCAGGATGGTACACGCAGTACACGCCTTACCAGGCAGAAATCGCTCAGGGTCGCCTGGAGGCGATTCTCAATTTTCAAACGTTGATCATTGAGCTGACAGGGCTTCCGATTGCCAACGCCTCGTTGCTGGATGAGGGAACAGCAGCAGCAGAGGCCATGGCAATGTGCTTTGCGTTGCAAGACAGGCCTGAGGCCAGTCCTTTTTTGGTTTCTGACGCATGTCATCCACAAACCATTGAGGTGGTTCGGACTCGTGCTGCTCCGCTCGGCATCGCGGTCGAAGTGAGCTCACCTTCTGCTTGGGACCGTGCCTATCTTGAGCTCAAGAAACCCTTTGCACTTTTGTTTCAGTATCCAGCCAGCGATGGAAAGATTGAGGACCCTTCTGCTCTCCTTGCCCTTGCCAAGCAATTGAACATTCGCACTGTCGTGGCAAGTGATCCGCTCGCCCTTGTGGTTCTTACCCCTCCGGGCGAGCTGGGAGCAGATGTGGTGGTGGGATGTGCCCAGCGCTTTGGTGTTCCTATGGGCTTTGGGGGCCCTCACGCCGCGTTTCTTTCGACGCGAGACGAGTACAAGCGGCTTATTCCGGGCAGAATCGTTGGCGTCTCTCAAGATGCCGAGGGGCGGCCTGCCATCCGGCTAGCGCTTCAGACTCGGGAGCAACACATTCGAAGAGACAAGGCCACCAGCAACATCTGTACTGCGCAGGTCCTGCTTGCTGTGATGGCTTCGATGTATGCCGTTTATCATGGGCCGCAGGGCCTCCGGCGGATCGCATCTTCTGTACATGCTAAGGCCCTTCTGCTCGTGGCGGCCCTTAAGGCATTGAACTACGATCTAGCCCACGCCGCATTCTTTGATACGCTTCGAATCAAGCTGGGCACTGTTTCTGAGGCCGCATTGCGACAGGCTTGCACCCAAGCTGCGGTTCATTTGCGGTGGCTTTCTTCGGCCGAGGTTTGTGTCACCCTGGACGAGGCGGTGACGCGCCAAGAACTGGAAACCTTGATCGGGGTGTTTGCTCAGGCGGCAAACAGACGCGCTCCTGATTTGATTTCGTTGGAGCGAGACCTGTCGACAGACGCTCTGCCCGCGGCCTTGCGCCGCAAGAGCCCACCAGTCAAGCATCCTGTCTTTTCGATTTACCATTCGGAAACCGAGATGTTGCGCTACATGCGCAGGCTTGAATCGAAGGACCTTTCTCTCACGACCTCGATGATTCCTCTGGGCTCCTGCACGATGAAGCTCAACGCCACTGCCGAGATGTTTCCGGTGAGTTGGCCAGAGTTTGCGAGGGTTCACCCCTTTGTCCCGGCCGAGCAGGTTCCGGGCTATCACGAAATGCTCTCAGGTCTTGCGGCTTGGCTCTCTGAAATTACGGGCTTTGCTGGCGTTTCACTCCAGCCCAATGCGGGCTCTCAGGGTGAGTACGCCGGTCTGCTTGTGATTCGTCAATATCACCAACAGAGAGGCCAGGCTCATCGCAATGTCTGCTTGATCCCTAAGTCCGCTCACGGGACCAATCCGGCGAGCGCTGTGATGGCAGGGATGCGAGTAGTGGTGGTGGAGTGCGACGAGCAAGGCAACGTGGATGTGGCAGACTTAAAGGCCAAGGCAGCAGAGTTTTCAAAGGACCTTTCTGCGCTGATGGTGACCTACCCTTCGACCCACGGAGTTTTTGAAAGTTCCATTCGGGAGATTTGCGAAATCATTCACGGTCATGGCGGCCAAGTCTATATGGATGGCGCCAACATGAACGCTCAAGTTGGGCTTTGCCGGCCGGGGGATTTTGGTCCTGACGTGTGCCATCTGAATTTGCACAAAACGTTCTGTATTCCGCACGGTGGCGGTGGTCCCGGGATGGGCCCCATTGGAGTGGCAAAGCACTTGGTTCCGTTTTTGCCAGGTACGCCAGAAACCGGGATCGGGGCCATTTCTTCGGCCCCGTTTGGAAGCGCAAGTATCCTTCCGATTTCTTGGATGTACATTGCCATGATGGGGCCCGATGGCCTCAAGCGCGCAACCGAAGTGGCAATTTTGAACGCTAACTACATTGCTCATCGTCTTGAGCCTCACTACCCAGTTCTTTATCGCGGCGCTCGGGGCCGAGTAGCCCACGAATGCATCTTGGATCTGCGCCCGCTCAAGGCCACTTCTGGAGTTGAAGTCGAAGACGTGGCTAAGCGCCTCATGGATTATGGGTTTCACGCACCCACGGTTTCGTTTCCAGTTGCGGGCACGATCATGGTGGAGCCGACTGAGAGTGAGTCCAAGTCCGAGCTAGACCGTTTTTGCGAGGCGATGATCGAAATCCGTAAAGAAATTTCTGAAATTGAGAGCGGTCGGGCGGATCGTAACAACAACTTGCTCAAAAACGCACCCCACACGGCCACTCAGGTTGCCCATCAGGAGTGGAGTCGGCCCTATCCTCGTGAGCGAGCTGCGTTTCCGACGGCTTGGACGCGTGAGCACAAGTTTTGGCCTTCTGTTGCCAGAATCAACAATGTGCTTGGGGATCGCAACCTGGTTTGCGCGTGTCCGCCGATTGACACTTATACTACTTAAGTGTCGCCACGTAGGTGGTGTAGGCAGATGCGTCCATGAGGCCCGTTGGCTCTGAGGTCAACTCAAGCTTAATCATCCATGCACCCGAGTGCGGCTCGCGGTTGATCTGGGCTGGGTCAGCGGCAAGCCGGGAGTTTACTTCCACAACTTTTCCAGCGGCCGGTGCGTACAGATCAGAGACGGCCTTGATGCTTTCGACCACTCCAAAGGTGTCGCCCATCTTGAGTTCTTTGCCGACTTTTGGAAGGTCGACGTAAACAATGTCGCCCAGCGCACTCTGAGCGTGGTCAGTGATTCCGACAAGAGCCGTTTTCCCCTCGAGTTTAAGCCACTCGTGGTCTTTGGTGTACTTTAGGTCAGATGGAAAACGCATGTTCTAGCTCCTTTTTAAAAACGGGGTTGGAACAACTTCGGCAGCAACTTTTGCGCCGCGAATATCAACAGTCACTCGGGTTCCTGTCGCAGCAAATTCAACCGGAACAAATGCAATTGCAATGGCCTGATTGAGCGATGGAGACTGCGTTCCGCTCGTAACCTCTCCCAGGGTGCGTGCTCCGTCCGTATCTAGTACGGCATAACCCTGGCGTGGAATCCCACGGTCGAGCATCTTGAGCCCCACGAGGGTTCGGCGGATACCCGCTGTTTTGGCCGCAACGAGGGCTGCCTTTCCGATGAATTCGTTGGGCTTGTCGAGCTTGGTCACCCACCCCAGGCCAGCGTCGAGCGGATGGATCATTTCTCCGAGCTCGTGTCCATAAAGAGGGTACTTCATCTCAAGCCGCAGAGTATCGCGGGCTCCGAGTCCGCAGGGCTTCAGGCCAAGTGGGGTGCCTGCCTCCAAGAGCGCCCGCCAGACCTCTGGACCCTTTTCCCAAGACACGTAAACCTCAAACCCATCTTCACCTGTGTAACCGGTCCGGGCCAGAATCGCAGGAATGGTTCCGCAGATTTTTCCCTCGGCAAACCAGTAGGTCTTGATTGTGCGCAGATCATTTGGAGTGATTTTTTGAAGAATCTCCGCTGCGCGTGGTCCCTGAATGGCGATCTGCGAGTAGTTTGCGCTCTCGTGTGAAAGGGTGCAGCGATAGCCTTTGCGAGAAAGGACTTGGCGCATCCATGCAAAATCTTTGTCGTCGTTGCTTGCGTTTACGACGACCAGAAAGCGATCTTCTGCGCGCCGATAGATGATGAGATCATCCACGCAGCCACCGTTATCCTGGCACATCACAGAATACTGAGCCTGGCCTATGGCTACTTTCGAGACATTATTGGTGAGGAGATCATTCAGATAAGCTTCTGCATCAGGACCCTCAACATGGACCTCACCCATGTGGCTCACATCAAAGAGTCCGGCGGCCTTACGGCACGAGAGGTGCTCGTCGAGCACACCCGAATATTGAACCGGGAGTTCCCATCCTCCAAAATCAATCAACCTCCCTCCCAGGCGGACGTGTTCTGGGTAGAGAGCGGTTTGGCGCAATTTTGATGGGGCTGTAGGCAAATTCATTTTGGCTAACCTATTACTGCGCTTGGGCCAGTGTTGCCAGATTTTCGAAAAGAAAGTGTACTGTGAGCGGTCCTACCCCGCCAGGAACCGGGGTCAGCGCAGAGGTCAACGAAGAAACCTCGTCGGCTCGCACATCGCCAATGATTTTGCCGTCTGGGCTGCGATGGATGCCTACATCGACTACGATTGCGCCCGGCTTGATGTGGTGGCCCCCAATCAACCCAGGGACACCCGCCGCAACTATAACCAGGTCCGCCTGTCGGGTTAGGCTCTCTAGTTTGGGCGTTTTTCGATGGCATTGAATCAATGTGGCATCTCGGTTGAGGAGTGAAAGGCCAACCGGTTGCCCCACAAGTGGGCTGCGACCCACAACACAGGCAAGGCGCCCGTCTAAAGGGATTTGATAGTGCTCAAGAAGGGCCATGATCCCAGCGGGGGTGCAGGCTGTAATCAGAGGGTTACCTTGTCCGAGCCTTCCTAAGTGAAACGGATGAAAGGCGTCGACATCTTTGGAGGCAGTCACCCACTCCTGAAGCCCAGGAGCCCCGGGAGAAATCGCCTGAAATGGCAGTGGCCTCTGAATCAAAATCCCATCTACGCTGGTGTCTTGATTGGCTTCAGAGACCAGCGCCCAAAGTCCATCCGGCCCGATGGACGCGGGGAGCAAGGATAACTCGACCTCGACGCCTAGCGCTAATCCCCTTCTGCGTTTCATCTCCACGTAGATTTGACTGGCAGGGTCCTCTCCGACCAAAAAGACTCGCAGTTTGAGCGCACGCCCTTTTTGGCGCCGGATTAACGCAATGCGGGCCATTAACGAGGCAGTTCTTGCGTCGATGACAGGTTGTGCAGAAAGCCACCGCATTCGTGGGCTCACATTCGCACGTGGTTTGAACGAGCTCAACTCGAAAGGCTTGGATTTGGAGGTCGGTAGAAAATGCAGGCTGGGTGGGCGCATTTTTCCCGGCAGCTGGCAAACTCTGCCGACCGGAATCTTTCGTGCGGGCAAAAACTCTCAAGATTTCAAGAAAGTTCTAAAGTTTCAGGATCGGCACGCCGATTGCCTTCATTTGACCATGAGAAGGGGGATAATCTCGTGGCAAGCGGAATCTGGAATGCAACGGCAGGAGCGGTTGCCCAGTCACAAGTGGTAGATACGGTCGCCAACAATCTGGCGAATGTTGACACCCTTGGGTTCAAAAAGGATTCCGTCACCTTTCGCGAATTTCTCGCGATTGAAGAGCGCGAGCCCACCGGGGCTGACATTCCGCGCGGTCCCGTAAAGGACAAGGACTTCTATCCGCTCGACGGCAAGGACCAGGCCTTTGTGGTCGTCGACGGAACCTATTCAAACTTTCGCCCGGGTCCACTCAAGGTGACCCACGCCACACTGGACGTAGCCATTGATGGCCCGGGATTCTTTGAGGTCAGTACGCCATCAGGCATTCGTTACACGAGGCAAGGAAGCTTCAAGTTGGCCACGGATGGCCGGTTAGTAACGTCTGATGGATTCCCCGTGCTGGCGTCTCAACCCGGGGGACTGGCAGCCGAAAATCCGAACACCGCGCAGCCTGTCGCAAACGCTCAGTTGGGCCAAGGAGGGCTGGAGACTCAAGGAGGAGTCTCAACTGACGCCGGGATTGCTGCGCGGTTCATCAACTTGAAGGATGCAGCCGGCAAGGTGAGCTTTTCACCCAGTGGCGAGATCTATTCAGGGGGTGAGCTAGTGGCCAAGCTTTCGGTCCGAGAGTTCCAGGATCCTCGAAAGCTTCGTAAAGTGGGCGGAGCGCTCTTTGAAAGCCGTGAGCCGGCCAACCTCAAAAACGCGGAACGCTCAGAGCTCAGGCAGGGACTGCTTGAGGGATCCAACGTGAACCCAGTGGAGGAGATGACAGCACTCATTCGTGCCAACCGACTTTTTGAGCAGGACCTCAAAGCGATGAAGACTTACGGGGAGCTCATGCAGCGTGAAGCCAATGATATCGGTAAGCTCTAATGCTCACACCCAGATGAAAAGGAATCAGGATGATTCGTGCCCTATCAGCAGCAGCCACCGGGCTTGAAGCCCAGTCTGCCAACATTGAACGGATTTCAAACGATCTCGCCAACGTAAACACGGACGGTTACAAGCGCGGCCGCATTGTCTTTAAAGACTTAATGTATGAGACGCTCAAAGAACCAGGCGCACAGTTGGGGACGGCAAGCCAGTCGCCCGTCGGTGTTCAGCGCGGAATGGGAGTGGGCGTCGGGGCAGCTCATAAAATTTTTGAACAAGGCCCAGCCAAGATGACAGGAAACCAGCTCGATCTCATGATTGAGGGAATGGGGTTCTTTCCAGTTCAGATGC
Organism: Oligoflexia bacterium; assembly: GCA_046317855.1. GTDB lineage: Bacteria > Bdellovibrionota > UBA1018 > UBA1018 > UBA1018 > CAIOHW01. The sequence continues at coordinate 16,369 of JBKCVM010000037.1, read as the reverse complement.
CCAGTGGTGAAGTTGCGTACACACGCACTGGGGCTTTTCATCGAGACGTTGGAGGTAAGATTGTTTTAGGAAACGGCGCCCGCCTGTTGCCTGAAATCACGATTCCACCCAACGCCATGGGCATTCAGGTTTCACCTTCGGGTGAAGTGAAAGCAGCCTTGCCGGGCGGACAAGAGGCTGTGATTGGGCAAATTCAGCTCGTCACGTTCATCAACGAGGAGGGTTTGAGTGCAGCCGGTGATGGAATTTTGAAGGCAACTCCCGGCAGTGGGGCTCCCCTCCAAGGAATTCCGTCCGAAAATGGTCTTGGCCTGATCAGTCAAGGCGCCCTTGAGGCCTCGAATGTGAATGTAGCCAACAGCATGGTGGATTTGATCTCCACTCAGCGTGCCTACGAGATGAACACTAAGGTCATGAGTGTCGCAGACCAGATGTTGGGCGCTACGACCAACGTGAAGTGATGACCCAGAACAGGAAAGGTTAAACAGGGAACCGTAAAAGATGATGCTTCGATTCTTACAAATGGCTGCCCTCACCCTTCTGGGCGCAGCGCTGGCGCGCTCCGCGCGTGCGGGTGCCTTTGATGTTCTGGAGCGGGCCTTGGCCGAGCATTCGGGCGCGCAACGGGCAGAAGTTCTGCAAGTGCTCTCTATTCAGCCCGCTCAACCCCTTGATGATTTTGAGAGCGCTCGAGTTTTGTTCTCTAATGCAGCGGGTGAGGCCGCTGTGTTGGTGCGCGGCTACCGTGGGCGTACGCCCCAAACCCCAGTTGCTGCACAAGCGGAGTATCGAGTTCGCTTTGCAGGGTGGAAGCCGGCGTGGGTGGCTACCCGCAGAGTGCTTCCAGGCGAGCCCCTCAACTCAGACTCCATGAAACTCCAAGAGGTCAATGTGGCCTCAGGGCTTGCTCATGAGTATCGTGGCATTCTGCTCTCATCAGCTGAAGATCTCTCACGCCTTGAGGCCCGACAGACTCTGCTCGAGGGTGGTGTAGTGACTGCGACTGCGGTTCGCAGAATCCCAGATCTAAGGCGGGGAGACGCCGTCCGAATTGAAGTGATTAGCGGGGATGTTCACCTCAGCGCTCCCGCGTTGGCGCTTGAGCCTGGGGTGATCAACCAAAAGATCAAGGTTCAGACTTTAAAGACCAAGCGCGAGCTCGTGGGACTCCTGCGCAGCGGCGGAACTGTGGAGGTCCGACTGTGAGCCAGTTACTCAAGCTATTTTTTCTTCTGGCGGTGTTTCAGACGGGCTGCGCCCAAGTTTTGGGGACCCTGAGACCCGACTTTGATGATGGCTACTCTGATGCAGAGAGCGCCACCTCGGGCGGAATGCTCTCTGATTTCGATGGCTATCACAGTCAGGCAGATCGGGGTGTCGCCAGCTGGGAAACGCCATCTAGCAGAAACGCCAATCTGAGGGACCGCGCTAGGGATCAGTTTCGGAACGAAGAAGAAGCGTTAAATGCTGAAGAACGCATCCAGGGTTCAAATGAGGAGCAACCGGGGTTCCAGTTGCCAAAGAGGATGACTCGCGCTGATCTCGTAGATGCGGCAGAAGACGCTGGTTCACTGTGGTCTTCGAGTGGCGAGAGTAACTTTTTCTTTTCGAAGAACAAAACTCGAGCCGCGGGCGAGCTCGTCACGATCAATATAGAGGCCGAGTTTTTGAGGGACGTGGCTGCCGAGGTGAAGCGAACTCTTCGTCGAGAGGAGCGAGACTACGAGCTCAGTCAATTGAAGGCTCCCGGGTCTACCGCTCAAGCCCCATCCGCCGCCCCCAATACTGACCAGGTCAAACAGACGGCTGCTGCTCCTGATCAGGATGGGCGAGCCAGCTTTGCTCAGGTCGATTTACAAGGCGTAATCGGGGTGAAGGCCGGCGATACCTTTCTTGCTGAAGTCGTCGAGCGTTATCCAAATGGAAATTACAAAATCCGTGGCACCAAGCGCATTCCTTACCGCGGGACGAGCAAATTGATGACCCTGGTGGGGATCGTGCGTGGCAGTGATCTTTCGGATGATGACAAGGTAAACTCGGGGAAGCTTTATGAATATCGGCTTGAAGTGGTTCGTTAGCGCGTGGGTGGGTCTTCTTTTGGCCCTCCCGATCGCCCAGGCAGCGAGGCTCAAGGACATCGCGAGCGTAAAAGGCGTGCGTGAGAACGTACTCATTGGCTACGGAATCGTGGTTGGGCTCAAGGGGACGGGCGATTCGGGAACGGATGTCACAGGTCAATCGCTCTCCCGCCTTTTTTCTAAGCTTGGGCTAGATGTGCAGGGCAATAACGCGATCAAGTCTAAAAATGCAGCTGCAGTGATTGTGACGGCAAAACTTCCCCCCTTTGCTCGCTCTGGTAATCGAATTGACGTGACTGTGAGCTCTATCGGCGATGCCGGAAGTCTCGAGGGCGGGGTCTTGCTGGTCACTCCCCTCAAGGCGGGCGATCAGAACGTTTACGCAGTTGCGCAGGGCCCAGTGAGCATTGGTTCAGTTGCGGACGGGACTACAAAAAACTTTCCGACTGTGGGCCGAGTGGTTTCGGGTGCCAGTATTGAAAAAGACGTGGACTCAAATTTTTCTGGGAAAAAGAGCTTCAGGCTCTCTTTAAATAATCCCGATTTCACCACGGCCGCTCGCCTCGCTGTGACCATCAATGGGGAGCTTGGCGGAAAGTTTGCGACTGCGCGCGATAGTGCCACGATCGATGTGGTCGTTCCGTTTAATTACGAGGGAAACACTGTCGAGATGTTGGCCGCCCTTGAGAACATGCAGATCAACGTCGATGGAAAGGCCAAGGTGGTGCTCAATGAGCGTACTGGAACCATCGTGATGGGCGAACGCGTTTCCCTGACTCCGGTTGCCATCGCGCACGGGGATCTTTCTATAGAGGTAAAGGGCGGCACAGCCGGCCAGCGGGAGCGTTTGATCGATCTAAAGGGCGCGGCCAGCGTTTCAGACTTGGTAAAGAGCTTAAATGCATTGGGAGTCCAGCCGCGTGACCTGACCGCGATCTTTCAGACCTTAAGAGAGACGGGTGCGCTTCAAGCGGACTTGGAGATCTTATGATTTTTTGGAAAGATTTCATTTTAGACGAAAAGTTTGGTCCCCTACTCACTTGGGTAGGAGTGGCCGGAATGGGGGATGTGGCGGCAGTCACGGAAGATAGCGACGGCCTAAATATCCAGGAAACAAGACAGGAAAGACAGCCTGCTAGGATGGTGGGTAACGACCTTCTTGAATCACAACGCGGCCCGACCCGCATGGACGCGGGCGCCACGTCCCCTCTTCTCAATCAACTCGGACGGCAAAATGATTGATCGGGCAACACCCATTCGCCGCGCTCCCCAAGTGGACATGGCGCAAGTGGATCCCGCAACTCGCCAGGCGGCCGAGGGCATGGAGGCCATGTTTCTAGACTATTTGATGCAGACCATGCGAAAGACGATTCCTAAAAGCGAGATGAGCCTCGAAAACGGAGCGTCAGAAATCTATCGTGGAATGCTGGACTCTGAGGCGGCGCAGCGAGCGGCCCGCGCCGGTGGCGTAGGTCTGGCCGAGCAGATCGTTGCCTATCTTCAACAGGATCGATACACTCATCAAAGGCAGGTTCCCACTGCCAAAGATGGCAAAACAGGTACAGGAGGTACCCGATGAAAGTAAATTCAGCGACTCCCCAAGCGGTCCAAAACAAGGATGTTGCGGGTACCGGTAAGACTAAGAAAACAGATAAATCCAGTGCCCCCGAATCGACTCAGAGCTCTCAACGGGCAGGCGATACCACGGGCGCACGTCCCGAAATTTCTGCTAAGGCCAAAGAGTTCTCGAAGGCTAAGGAGGTTGCCAACAAGGCGCCTGATGTCCGAGAGGATAAAATCGCTGAGCTCAAAAAGAAAATTGCGGCTGGCACCTATCAAGTGAGTGCCGATGCTATTGCCGACAAGATGGTAGATGAGCACATTGCAGCCGGAATTGGCTGATGATCTGAGTGAGTGAGTTTTAGAGCGTTTTCGACGAGCTGCAATCAGGAGGATTGCAACGATGGAGAAGAACCTCACCGACCTTTACCAGCAGCTTCAAAAATTGTTAACGCTGCACCGCCAGCTTCTGGAGACTTTGCGCCTTGAGCGTGAGGCTCTCGTGGCAGCCAATATCGCTCAAATCGAAGACATGGCACTGGCCAAGCAAGCGGTTCTTGATCAGATCGAGCGGGCAGATACTTTACGCAGAAAATTGAGTGATAGCCTGGCTGCTTCAGTTTCGATCGAGCCAGCACGCCTTAAGCTCTCGCAGGTGGCGATCATCGCCCAAGGGATTCAGGTTCGGTTGGGTGAACAGTTTAGGAGCGTTCAGCAAGCGCTCTCTCATGTGCTCACAAAGGTCGAAGAACAAGGTGAATACAACCGTCAACTCGTGGAGCAGAGTCTCGAAACGGTAGTTCAGATGAAGCGAAACATCTTAGGGGCCGAAGCACCACGGGCTGGCACTTACTCTCCTCGGGGCCAGCAGGCAACGAACAATACCGGGGCCCGATTGCTCTCGAAGGAAATTTAGAACCATGGCATTGATCGGCTCAAAAAGTGTGGGGATGGCAGGCACGCTTCAGACCGGTCGCTCGGGTCTGGCTGCAGCTCAAGCCGGCATCGCCAACTCGGGCCACAACATTGCCAACGCCAACACTGAGGGGTTTAGTCGCCAACGTATCAGTCAGACGGCTGAAATTGATCGTGGCACGGGTCTCTCGCGCGTGAGTCCGGGCGCGGGCGCGCGCATCTCGAGCGTGGAGCGGGTAAACGACCGGTTTGTCGAGAAACAGATTCGCAATGCTAACCGGGATCTCGCCTACGCTGAAGAAAAAGGTGTGATCCTGCAGCAGGTAGATGACGTCTTCAATGAAATGGGAGGCGAAGGTCTTAATCGGCTCATGTCGCGATTTTTCAATGAGTTTAGAAAGTTGAGTAACGAGCCCGAGAGCGAGGCCATCCGTCAGTCGGTTCGGGAGGCCTCTCTTGCGGTCGTTCGTGATCTCAAGAGGCTCCGAGGTCAGGTTGACCAAATCATGGCGCATGCCGACGCCCGTCTCGAGGGATATGTCCGAGAGGTGCAGGGGCTGGCTGATGAGATCGCAAACCTCAATACGACGATTCAGACCCTAGAGAACAGTGGCGGCGCTTCGAATGATCTGATGGACCAACGCGACCTGGCGCTGAAGAAGCTCGGGAGCTTAGTGGACGTCGCGATGTACACGGACACCTTTGGTGGCTACATCGTCGACATCAAGGGGTTTGGGCCGCTGGTGGTGACCGGACGTGCTGAGCGTTTAAGCACAGAGCGTACGGATGCCAACGAAAGCGGCAAGCATGCCAATCGGATGGACGTGTTTTTGACCAATTCGAGCTCCACTCCGATCACAGATCGCCTTTCTGGTGGAAGGATTGGCGCATTGATTGAGGCGCGAGACAAGACATTAAGCGGTGCAGCCAGCAAGCTAGATGACATTGCTTTTGAGCTTGCGCGCGCCGTCAATGAGGTTCACCGCCAAGGATTTACTTCTAATGGGGGCACGCAAGTCGACTTTTTTAAGGAGCCCGTCCATCGGCAGGGTGCGGCAGGCGTGCTGGCGCTTTCGGATGCGGTGATGGAATCTCCCCACTCGATCGCAGCAGCAGCAGCACCCGATAGTCCTGGAGACAATCGCATCGCCTTGGCTCTGTCTAATTTGCAGGGCCTACGTATGATGAGTGAGGGCCGCAGCACTGTAGATGACTTCTACAACTCAATTGTCAGTGAAGTTGGAGTGGTCGCTAATCAGAACAAAACTCTTTTTAACCAAAGCAAGGATGTAGCCGCTCAACTCGGAAAGATTCGAGAAGAAATTAGCGGGGTTTCGATCGACGAGGAGACCACTAAGCTGATGCAGTACCAGCACGCTTTTGATGCGTCGGCACGGGTGATCCGGGTGGCTGACGAGATGATGAAGACCGTTTTGAGTTTGAAGGACTAAAAGGACTACCAGGGAGAGAGTAAGTGAGGGTGACGGAGAACATGAACTTTGATCAGTCTCGCGACACATTGAGTAAGTCGCGGAGCAAGATGGGGCGCCTGCAAGAGCAGGCGGCAACCACCCGGAGACTGACAACTCCAGCGGATGATCCCGTGGGGGCAAGCAAAGTTCTAGAAATTCGGACGGACCGTATGAATTCAGAACAGTTTATTACTAATGCTAAGCTTGCTGAGACGTTTCTTTCAAACTCTGAGGCCGCGCTGGCAGAAGTCGCAGATCTCGTTGTGCGTGCAAAAGAGATTGCCTTGAGTCAGAGCAGCGGAGCGAGCGCTAACCCTCAAACTCGAATCGCAGTCGCTGAAGAGGTGACTCAGCTTTATCAGCAGGCCCTGGGCGCAGCTAATCGGCGCATCGGGGATCGCTATCTTTTTGGAGGATACAAAACCACCCAGCAACCCTTTAATGTCGATGGCAAGTACCAGGGGGATGACGGGCAGATCATGGTAGAGATCTCGAGAGATGTATTTCTGGGGATGAACATTCCCGGAATCGATGCGTTCAATACGCGCCCGCAGGCCCTCAAGCAGCAGACGACGCCGGTCAGGGGTCCTGCTTCAGCCTCTTCTTTGGAAGGACCGCAGCCTGAGAACCTCAATGTTTTTGAGGAACTCCAAGGTTTGAGAATTGCTCTTCTGTCCGGCAACCAAGAAATGATTCAGAACACTTTGGAGCGATTTGATGCGCTTCATACCAAAGTGAACTCGACCCGAGCCATGTTAGGAAGTCGAATGCAGGGACTTTCAAGTGCAGTACAAGCCCAGGAGCGTCAAGTGGTGACCGGCGCGTCCCTGAGCTCTCAGATCGAGGATGCAGATATGGCTCAGACCATGAGTGACCTGGCACGAGAAGAGACCATTTTTAGGGGGGCACTGGCCAGCTCTCAAAAGTTGATTCAGCCGACTCTTTTAGATTTTCTCAAATAACCACGGTTGCCAGCGGCTCAGTGTTGGACTATACCCGCGGCAGGTAAGGACTGCCGCGCAGGGAGAACAAGAAGTTATGCTCGTCTTGACCCGAAAATTGGGTGAAAGCATCGCCATCGACGACCACATCAAAATCGTGGTTGTTCAAATCAAAGGCAAACAGGTGCGTCTAGGAATTCAAGCTCCTCGCGAGACCAAGATTCATCGTGAAGAAGTCTATTCTGCTATTCGCGACCAGAACCAGCAGGCGGCCCAAGCCCCTGCCGCGCTGGGTCAGGTTTCTAAAGCCCTCAAAGGGTAGTTGGCAGCTGCCGCTTTTTGCGGTTTGATGGTTGAGGGGGCGATTCTATGCAAGTGGGTTCACAGCGTTTTGGGCAACTTGAAATCTCCGATTCTGAGGTGATCCAGATTCCGCAGGGGGTTTTTGGTTTTCCGGAGCTGACCCGTTTCTGTCTAGTCGACCCCGCTGACGACACGCTCATCCTTTGGTTGCAGTCGCTTGATCGTCCAGAAGTCGCTTTTCCCGTTCTTGAACCTAAGGTTTTTAGGCCAGATTATGCAGTTCGCCTTTCTGCGGCGGAGCTGAGGGAGCTTCAGCTTGAAAATGTAGGCCAAGCTGCAGTCTTTTCGATTCTGACAATCCCTGCGGATGTCGGACAGATGACCGCCAATCTTAAAGCCCCTATCGTGATCAATCTGGCACGGCAAACTGCTCGGCAGGTGGTGCTTCAAGAAAACGAATACAGTGTAAGGCACCTGATGTTCAAAGAGCTCAAGGCACATCTGATGACGATGGCTGCGCAGGTCCGAGCTGCGGATCAGCAACAGCAGGCAACGAGCACCAGTCTACCTGTGACGGTACGTTCCCTTCCCCCTTCATCGGCAGTTCGTCCTCTGAACGCTTGAGGCTTGCCGTAGGGTTAGTTTCTTCTGCGCTGTGACTCTCGTGACATTTCGAGATAGGCCTGCGCCTCAGAGTTTCCGGGGTTGAGCTTTAAGACGGTTTCCCACTCAATTTCAGCATCGAGGGTGTTGCCCTGACTGTAGTGTAAGAGTCCGAGCTGAATTCGGGCCGGCAAAAAAGCAGAGTTTTCGTTCTTGAGTTGCTCGAGCTCTTGCATGGCTCGGGTCACAAACCCCTTCCGTGAGTAAGCTTTAGCTCTTCGGATTCGGATATCGAGCGCCGTTGGGTCGAGTGAGGCGGCCTTGGTGTATTCTTCGATGGCCTCTTCGTAACGACGGTATCTAAAGTAAAGGTCGGCGATTTCAAGGTGCTTTACGGCAAACTTCTTATCGATGACGGATTCACTTCGCGAAAGAGGATGTGCGACCGATTGGTTTGCCTGAGAGAACACTCCCTGCGCGTCGTCGTAGCGGCCGATGTCATTTAGGAGAACGGATAGACAAATGGCTGCATCGGTGTGGCGCGGGTCTACCTTAAGAGCACCCTTTAGGCTTTGAATGGTGGGACCAAGCTTTCCCTGAAAATATTGAGACACTCCCAGTAAATACTGGGCGTCCGCGTTGGTTGAGTCCCGGGACACCAGCGAGGAAGCAAGCGCCTCGGCCTCCGTCCATCTCTTCTGAGAAATGAGCTGCTGGATCTGCTTCTCAGTTGAATGCATCATTTTTTGGCCTCGGGGCCTGAGCCCTCGGTGTTTTCATTTGCTTGGGCGTCCAAGAATTTGCGGGCTCTCTGTCCAGCAGTCGTCTTTGGAAATCGGGCTGCAAGCCCTGCGTATCTTCTTTTTGCGGCGGTGGGGTATCCGCGTCTTTGGTAGAATTCGCCCACTCTCCATTCTTTTTCTGCAAGCCGCTCTTCAAGAAGCTTTCGGTCGGAGAGAGCCTCAGCAGCCAGCGCATCAGCCGGATATTTTGCTAAAAACTCTGAATAAGCCGCAATTGCCCTCTCCGCTGGAGCCTGGTCGCGCGCAAACTCCTCAGGCGAGTCCTTCAGGTGGCTCTTGCCAAGCCTAAAAAGGGCGTATGCAGCTTTTTCGTGTTTTGGGTGAAGGTCTCGAAAAGTCTCGTAGGCTGCAGCAGCTTCTGAGTAAGATTCTTGCAAAAAGTAAACGTCGGCCAATCTCAACTGTGCGTCGATTGCGTACTTTGAGTACGGAAATTTATTTTTTAGTTCACGCAACTTATCTGTTGCCATGAGGTAGTGGTCGTTTTTGATCTCGTCTTCAGCCTCTTTGTAGAGAGCTGCAGGATCTTCCGTCTGTGTTTCAATCGAAGAGCAACTGATCAGCCAAACAGGGCTGAGTGCCATGGCGATTAACGCCCCAATCAACGCTAGGCTTCGAGACGTGGTGTGCCCCAGCGGTTCAGAAAAACCTTGGCTAATCATAACCCTTTTTGCTCCTTCAGTTTCGTGTAGTCGAGTCAGTCGTCAAGGGCAACAGATTGCCTGAGGGGATCCACCCCTGCACGCTTGGCGCCACTCGAACCTGGGTCCAGTCTGAATTCAGGCTGGACAGGATTCGAACTTCAGTGCCTGCGGGAAAATTTCCTGAAAGGAGAAAGTCCACTCCTGGGCCGCTTCGCAGTTCAGTTGCTGCGATCAGACGCCCCGGTGGATGCCTCAGGCTCCAAAAGTGCATTCCCAGCATGGTCACGGCGGCCACCCACCAAATACAAGCCGCTAGCAGTGTGATTTGCTTTGCCTCCGACCGGCTCCGATTGCGCCAGAGGCTCCAGGAACTCAAGAGAGCGATAATGCTCAAGCAGGACTCTAGGGGCAGAAAAAGCGGATGCTCGGTGAAACGCTCAATCGGAAGCAACGCGCGGTCCAGGGCTTCAGTTCCAGCAGCGCTCGCGGCGCGGGATTTTGCGGCACTGAGCAGGGCCTCTAAGTTTTGAGAGGAGCTCGAAAGTTTGCGGGCCTTTTCGAGGTGAGCGAGAGCGCGTCCAGGGTTACCTGACTCAAACAGTAAGTTTCCAAGGGTGTAATGGTAGAGCCCTGAGGTGGAGTGGCCGTCCGGAGCCGGGTGAGCCAGAAGCACTTCTAATGCTTTCGCAGACTTCCCGCTCCGGGCAAGGTTCACTGCCTCACGCAGAAAATCAGCTTGGGCATCGGACATACGTTCAAAGCTAGGGGCCCCTGCGCTTCCTTGCAACAAAAATAAGCCGATGATATTTCATCGAAATTCGCCCAAAGTTGTTCTGCTGCAAGCCCGATCAGGAAAACAATCAGGAGTCTAAAATGGAAACCACAAAGCAGGCTCAATCGAATGAAGTGCCCCTGACGGAGGCCGCCGCGCTAGCGAGGTCTCCCCGGTTTGTAAGTGCGCGAGAGCAGTTGCTTGATGTGGTGGTTGCCGCCAGTCTGAAGATCGAGGGCGTGAGAGGTCCTCGCTCCGAAGCGCTTCAAGTTACTTTTCAAGAACAGCTCAAAAGATTTCAGAAAGATCGGGGTCGAGACTTAGTCTATCCATTCTTGGCGTCGGGGATTGGTCGGGGCCCTTGGGTCGAACTGCTCGATGGCAGCGTGAAGTACGACATGATCACTGGGATTGGCATCAGTTTTTTTGGGCATTCCCACCCTGAGCTGATGCGAGCGGCGCTAGACGCAACTGCTTCTGATATTTACCAAGGGAACCTCGAGCCCGGGGTCGAAGTAGCGGACCTTTTGCGTGCACTTCTGATGCGAGTAGAGTCGAGCTCGCGGCTTCGTCATGGTTGGATCACTACTTGCGGAACCATGGCCAATGAGATTGCTCTCAAGATCATTAGGCAAAAAAAATCGCCAGCCACTAAGGTCATCGCGTTCAGAGATTGTTTTGCTGGGCGCTCAACGGCCATGCAAGAGATCACAGATAACCCCAAATATCGTGAAGGTCAGCCCCTTTATGGTGAAGCGGCTTACATCCCCTTTTATATGCCCAAGCTGGGATTGCAGGGATCTTTGGATTTAACTCTCTGTGCTCTTGAAGATCACTTGCAGCGCTACCCAGGAAAATTTGCGGCCCTCATGCTCGAGATTGTTCAGGGCGAGGGAGGCTTCAATTACGCTCCCCGCGAGTTCTATCTGCGTGTCTTTGAAGTTGCCCGTAAAGCAGGGCTTGCTATCTGGGCCGACGAGATTCAGAGTTTTGGCCGCACGGGAGAACTGTTTGCATTTCAGAAGTTTGACCTTGGAGAGTACGTCGATGTGGTGACGACGGCCAAGATGTTGCACGCTTCTGCGGTTCTCTTTTCTGAAGAGTATAATCCTAAGCCAGGACTCGTGGCTGGGACATTCACTGGCACTTCGGCAAGTCTTCGGGTTGCTAAGCGGATTCTCGAGCTCCTGGATGATGGATTTTTAGGCCAGAAAGGGCGCGTCTCACTCCTTTCGGAGCGGTTTTCAAAAAATCTAGAAAAGATGGCCACTGGGCCACACCGAGAATTCATAAGCGACTGGCGTGTAATCGGGGGAATGGTGGCCGTTCAGCCATTTGCGGGCACGCTCGATGATGTGAAGGCAGTACTCAACCGGCTTTTTGATTTGGGGGTGGTTGCTTTTCAGTGCGGTCATGGACCCATGTTAATTCGGATGCTCCCGCCCTTAGGGGCGATGAATGAAGGTCATGTCGACGAAGTTTGCGCGCTTCTCGGCCAGGCGCTTCAAGATGTGGCAGCCCAGCGTGCTGCTAGAAATGGCAAATCATGAGGCAGCTCATTGAAGAGTCGCGTCGACTCATTTCTATCCCTTCTGTCACCGCGGACGGTAACGAGGCGATTGCTAATCACGCGGCAATGCTGATGCGTGCTCGGGGGCTGAAGGTTCAGCTGCAGCAAGTCAGCCATTCGCTCGAGGGGGTTTCGAAGCGACAGTTCAATGTGGTCGGAATCTTTGGCGACCCATTGGTCGACAAGAAAACAAGAAAAGGACTTTTGCTTGCTTGCCATTTAGACACGGTAGGGCCAGGTCGAAAAGACCTCTGGACAGAGACCGGTGGCAACGCTTTTTCGCCAGCTTACCGCGACGGCAAGATTTTTGGATTAGGGGCTGCGGATACGAAGCTTGATTTTTTGTGCAAGCTCCTGGCTATCGAGAAGTTTAGAGAGACTAAACTCAAAATGCCGATCTATCTTGCCGGCACGTGTGGCGGTGAGATGGGGATGTTTGGGGCGCGCTATTTGATCAAGTCGCTTGCCCTCAATCCAAAGTACGTACTGGTAGGCGAGCCTTCTGAAAACAAAGTGGTGCACGCGCACAAGTGCCAGGTGATTTTTAAAGTTTCGATTGGGTATTCTAGAGTCTCTAAAGACGCTAAGGGATTCAATCGCCGCGTCTCTCTCATGGCCTTAGGGCGCTCTGCACACGGTGCAAGCCCCGAAGACGGTGTGAACGCTATTTTGAGACTGCTTGAGTTTGTTCGTCTGGCCGAAGAGGCAGGCTTTGATTTGAGAATTACCCGTTTTTGGGGCGGTGAGGGGGTCAACACGGTTCCGGATCGAGCCTCGACAGAGTTCTTTTTGACAAGTCATCAGCTTGAGGATTTTAGGCGCTACTTCTCGGACTATTGCAACAGCTCTAACCTCCGAGATGCCTTTGAGATCGAGTTCGGCGGCTTGGGCGAGGCAGGAGTTCAGTTTCTACCTGACCAGGTCTTTAGGGCGATCTGCGATTCGGTGGGCCTGTTTGGCCAGCTCTCAGCAGAACTGGCTGAAGTTCAGGACAAGGGCTATGACCCGACTTGTTCCACGATTAATTTTGGTCAGATGGTGGACCGTCCCGGTAGTGTGGATCTTTGTTTTGATATCCGCTTGCTCCCCCATCAAAAGCCAGAGGAGCTCGAGCAGCGCGTACGTTCTGCTTTTCAGCAATTGGGCGCCCACTACCCGGGACTTAACTTAGTAGCCGTACGAGAAAGAACGGCTGCCGGTCTTGAGGTCCCCATGGATCGGGAGCTTTTAAGGATCTGTCGCTCGGCAGTGGTCGAAGCGGGTGTGCGGGGGCCCGATGATGGCTTTGCATGTCGGTCTGCTTCTACCGAGGCCGCCCAGTTTTTTCAGGCGGGATACGATGCCTTAGCGTTTGGTCCGGGCCAATCTGTCGGCAACAGTCACGGACCCAACGAATGCATCGCTGTGGAGCAGCTTGAGAAAGCCATCCGATTTTACGAGAAAGTCATAGAAAAGGCGTGCGTATGATTTTGCTCCGCGAGATTCAGGAAAAGGATCTGGAGGCGTTGGAGCGGTTTTCGCAAATCCCCGGCTTCATCAATTTACAGAACGATCGGGATGTTTTGCGAGAAAAGGTTCGCCGTTCGCGCGACTCTTTTAAGAAACTCGGATCGGACCCCAGTGAGCGCAAGTTCATTTTTGTCGCGGAAGACCTGAGTCAAGGGCGTGTCGTGGGCACATCCATGATTGCTTCACAGCATGGGACCACAGAGTCTCCGCATTTTTTCTTTCAGGTGGGAAATGAAAAGAAATTTTCAGAGTCCATCGGAACGGGTTTCATTCATGGAACCTTGGAGCTCAAACACGAGACGGATGGCCCGACTGAGATCGGCGGGCTAGTTCTAGATCCCGAGTATCGCAATCAGGGCGCGCGGCTAGGTCGGCAGATTTCTTTCGTGCGCTTTTTATACTTGGCCCTCCACCGTAAGAGCTTCAAAGATAAGATTTTGGCTGAGCTTCTTCCTCCTCTCAACAAAAAGGGACAGAGTCCGCTCTGGGAAGCGATCGGTAGGCGGTTCACCAACATGGACTACTGGGAGGCCGATCAGCTCTGCCAGAAGGACAAAGAATTTATTTTTTCGCTCTTTCCGTCCGGAAAGATTTACACCACGTTTTTGACTGCTGAAGCGCGTAACGCCATCGGTAAGGTCGGTAAAGACACTGAGCCTGTCGTGCACATGCTGAAAAAAATAGGTTTTAAGTATTTGAGTCAGGTTGATCCGTTTGATGGCGGCCCCCATCTTTGGGCAAACGTGGATGAGCTTCTCCCCCTGCAAAAGCTTGAGAAGCGGCTCTACGGAGGGGCCACAGGAGGTCAGGGAGAAGTGGGCCTGATCTGTCGTGAGATGCAGAGTGAGGGTGAATTTAGGGCGATGTGCGTACCTGTAGTGCGGTCCGCTTCGTCCATCTCTGTTTGTCTAATTGAGCCGGAGACCAAACAACTTGAGGGGCAGCTGAAAATTCGGCCAGGTGACCCAATTGTTTTCATGCCGTTCTATTGAGCCGTGGACTTGACCTTGGAGAGAGGTGCATCGATGTTTAGGGGCAATTATATTTCTGGGTCTTTTCATCCAGTCTCGGGTTCTGAAAAAAACGGTGAATGGGTTCTTCGCAGTCCTGCGGATACTCAAGACGAGCTCGGGACGGTTTCATTTTCTTATGCCTCTGTGGATGAGGCAGTGGATTCTGCCAAAAAAGCCTTTAAGGCATGGCGTAAGCTCCCGGTCACTGATCGCGCTGCTGCTCTCAAGCGATATCAAGAACAACTTAAACTGCGACAAGAGGACCTGGCGCGTCAGATTTCTCGCGAGGTAGGTAAGCCTCTTTGGGAGTCTAAGACTGAGCTCGCGGCAATGCTCAATAAGATCGACATTACGATTCAGGAAGGTCAAAAGCTGGTTTCTGACTTTGAGCTACCCAATGTGATGGAAGGAGTGCTGGGCGCCTGCCGCTATCGTCCTCACGGTGTGATGGCGGTAGTGGGACCATTTAATTTTCCGGGACATCTGCCTAACGGTCATATCGTGCCGGCGTTGCTGGCGGGCAACACCATTGTTTTCAAGCCGTCTGAAAAGACGCCGGGCGTTGCCCAGCTCATGACTGAAGCGATTGATGCCGCAGGATTTCCGTCCGGGGTCTTTAACCTTGTTCAGGGTGAGAAAGAGGTGGGTCGCAGACTTTGCGTGCACCCTGGGGTTGCCGGAATTTTATTTACTGGCTCCTACGAAGTCGGCACCCGCCTGAAGCAGGACACGCTGTTGCAACATTGGAAGCTTTTGGCCCTGGAGATGGGGGGAAAGAATGCCTCAATCGTTCATGAAGATGCCGACCTCGAGGTCGCTGTACAAGAAACGTTGCTTTCGGCTTTCTTGACCACTGGCCAGCGTTGCAGTGCCACTAGCCGTATCTTGGTTCATGACTCCCTCCTCCCCCGCTTTTTAGATCGGTTTCATTCTCGGGCTAAAGCTTTTACGATCGGGCATTGGAGCGAGCAGTCGTTCATGGGGCCCTTGATTGACGCGGCTTCAGTGGATCGCTACACAAAATTTTTGGGCATCGCTGCGCGCGAGGGTTGCGAGCTGGTGATGCGCGGAAAGGCCATCGAAACGAGTCGTCCCGGTCACTATGTGGCACCTTCGATTGCCTGGGTTCAGAATCCGTCGGTCGAGCAGACTCGCAAGAGTGTTTTTCAACAAAGCGAGCTCTTTGCACCGTGTGTAGCGATCCTGGGTTACCGGGAGCTTGAAGAGGCAGTTGCCCAGGCTAATGAGACTCAGTTTGGTCTGGTGGCGAGCGTCTTTACTGAACGGCGTGAGGTTTACGATCGGGCCCGTGAAGATCTCGAGGTTGGTTTGGTTAACTGGAACAAGTCCACTGTTGGAGCCTCCTCCAGGCTTCCGTTTGGAGGGTTCAAGAAGAGTGGTAATCACTTTCCAACCGCGCTGACTGCGAGTTTGTACTGCGCAGCACCAGTAAGCTCGCTTGAGGTTTCATCACCCAAGTCGCCTGAGGCTGCAGCTAAGGCTTATCCTGGTCTCAACTGGTCCTAAAACTGTAAAGGCGAGCCGGTTTCCCGACTCGCCTTTCGCAATCCAATGTTCAACGCGGTTTAGTTTTCGCGGATGACGTTGGCGGCCTGAGGGCCTTTGGGTCCATCGATGAGTTCAAAATTCACCTTCTGGCCTTCGGCAAGGGTCTTGAAACCGTCGCCTTGGATCGCAGAATAATGCACAAACACATCGCGCTCATGCCCATCCGCTTGGATGAATCCGAAACCTTTACTGTCGTTGAACCACTTCACCATTCCCGTTGCCATCTAAATACCCCCTGTAGAGAAAAACGTAAGCAACATGGGCTCAGGACTAATCGCGAGGGGTTGGGGCGTCAAACAAAAAAATTGAGGACCGCACTTAGAAAAAGCGTGCAGTCCTCAAAGAAATAGAGTTGGCCAATCGTTGATGGGCTTGAGTCACTCGTCCAACACGCCACTCGAGCGGCCCTGGGACTGCTCGGGAGTGGTGCTCGGCTTGGGTTGAGCGCCCTTGAGGATTTTTTCGCGAGAGAGTTTTACGACATCCGTCAGTAGCGCCTCTCGGAGGGCACTCAGGTCGCCGGCGGGCTTTCTGAGTAGTGATTGGATTCGCTCGCCCACGATTTCGTTGCGATGGAGCTCTCGGCTGCTGAGAGCCTCAAGGGCGGTCCCTCGTAC
>JBKCVM010000036.1:0-16439 GCA_046317855.1 Oligoflexia bacterium | reverse complement strand
GTCCGAAAGTCCTGCCTGGATGAGCCCACGAATGAACTTGAGGCGCGCATCGAGGCTGGCCTCGAGCTTTTCGTTTTGCAGTCCATCACGCGGGCCGACTTCGAAAAGAGTCACCTTACGTGGAAACCGCTGAGGAGCCTTCACTTGGAACGGGCCTCTTCAAAATCCAACAGAAGTTGTCCGGGCGAGAGCTGCTGCCCTTCGGCAACTTTGACTGCCTTGACGATCCCATCGGCATGAGCCTGAATCGCAAACTCCATCTTCATTGCCTCAAGCAGAAGAAGTTTTTCACCAGCGACGACTCGAGCTCCGTCCTTGACCAAGACCTTGCGAACTTTACCAGGAAACTGCGCAGTAAAATCTGCGTCACTCCCAGCTCCCCGACTGGCTCCCGAAGCGGCACTCTGACGAGTGATGTCTCCAAAAAGCGGTCCCAATGATCGCTCCAAAACTGAAAGTTTTGCACCTTTCTCGACCAAACTCACTCGCTTTCGCTCAGTCGAACCGTCGGACCGGATGCGTTCAAGGATGACCCATCCCCCCGGCCGAAGCTCCGCAGTCCAAGAGCTTGGACACTCTGAACCCTCGATCACAAATTTTTTCCCTGAAACACGAAACTGAAACTTCACCCCGCACCCCCCATAAACCAGGGCGATTTTTGTGGTGCACTGAGCTCGCGCTCTCCCTGGGCACTCCGAGGCACGATTGAGCGAGCTGCCGCAATCAGCTCCAAATCCTCTACAGAAATCTCTGGAGCAAAATTTGCGTAGCGTTGACCGAGGTACCCCGTGTGCATCCTGCCGGCGCGAACTTCAGGATCTTTGGCAAGGGTCCAAAGATACCTCTGATTGTTACCCATCCCCTGGATGACCGTTTCTTCTAGAGCAAATCGCATGCGTTCCACTGCGATCTCACGCGTGGGCGCGTGGACAATAAGCTTTCCTAAAAGAGAATCAAATTGGGTGCCGATCACCTGGCCCTGCTCAATCCCACTCTCCACACGGATTCCGGTTCCAGTAGGCCACTTTAAGACTTCGACCGTACCCGGGGTAGGCGCAAAACCCTGAGCCGGATCCTCTGCATAAAGTCTGACTTCGATCGCGTGGCCGCGAGGTTCAGAAACTACAGGCAGCTTAAACCCATCACCCTCGAGCGCAAGTCCCAGCTGCAAGTGCACGAGGTCAAGGCCCGTCACCTGTTCGGTAACCGGGTGCTCGACTTGGAGCCGAGTGTTCATCTCGAGAAAATAAAATCCCCCCTGAGAATCCACTAAGAACTCAAGCGTCCCAGCGCTACGATACTTCACCTCGCTGACCAAGCGCATGGCAGCTTCAAGCAGACCCTGCCGAATTTCGGTCTTCAGATGGGGCGCTGGAGCTTCTTCCCACACCTTCTGGTGTCGTCGTTGCAGTGAGCACTCACGCTCGTAAAGATGCACTCCCCCGCCTTTGCCGTCGCCAAAAACTTGCACTTCGATGTGCCGGGGGTTCACCACGAGCTTTTCTAAAAAAAGCGTACCATCACCAAAGGCTGCAATCGCTTCAGCCGAGGCACTCTCCGCAGCCTGCTTGAGCTCGGAGGCCTGATCGACGCGACGCATACCCTTACCGCCACCGCCGGCGGACGCCTTCAGAAGAAGCGGATATCCGATCCGCGCCGCATGGGCAGTGATGCTTTTCTCAAAGTCCACCCCCTGAGTTACCTTGGCCCAGGGGAGCGTGGGAACTCCGGCTTTTTCAGCAAGCTCCTTTGCGGCGATTTTTTCTCCGAGAGCGCGCATGGTTTCAGCACGCGGACCAACAAAAACAAGCCCGGCCTTTTCACAAGCATCAGCAAACTCAGGCCGCTCACTCAAAAAACCGTATCCTGGGTGAACAAAACCAGCACCGCTCTTTTTTGCAGCCGCCACCACGCTCTCAATATCGAGATACCGAGTCACCGGAACGACTTCGTCGGCAAAAGTGACATGCCTGGCCTGCTCATCACCTGGAGCCTGGATAGCCACAGTCGACCAACCCATTTCTCGCGCAGCTTGAAACACCCGGCATGCGATCTCTGAACGATTGGCCACCAAGATTTTATTCACTTGATCCACCCCGGCTTTCGCTTTTCCAGAAACGCCTTGAGCCCTTCTTGTCCCTCAGAAGAAACCCTGAGCTCTGCCAAAGTCCGAGAAACATACTCCAAACAGTCGGTCTGCTGTTCTCGCCTCTCTGGCCAAGTGAGGTCGAGGACGAGCTTCTTGGCTACGGACATCGCCTGCGGTCCACACTGAAGCATGTTCCCGAGTAACCTTGCTTTTGCCGACTCCAGCGCAATCGCGTCCGAAACCATTTCGTGGATCAGCCCGATCTCGAGCGCGCGCTTAGCGCCAAAGCGCTCCGCACTGATGAAAAGCGCTCGCGAATGGGTAGCTCCAATCTTTGCCGTAACAAAGGGACCGATGCACGCAGGCACGATTCCGAGCCTGACTTCGCTCAAGCTAAATTGCGTATCTTGAGTCGCAACCACGATGTCGCAAACTGAAGTCAGCCCCACACCTCCGCCGATTGCAGCTCCATGGATAAAACCCACGAGGGGTTTGGGGCACTCATTCATTGCCGCAAACATTTTAGAGAGCGTACGCGTCTCGGTGAGATTCTGCTCCAGATTGAGCGACACCGAACGTTTCATCCAATTCAGGTCGCCACCGGCTGAAAAAACTGGACCTTCGCCGCTCAGGGTCACGATCTTAACGGAAGGGTCCAGCACATCTTGGGTAAAGACCTGCGTTAGCTCATCGATCATCGCCTCATTGAAGGCATTACGGATGTCAGGGCGATTGAGCTTAACTGAGAGTACTCCAGGAAAAACATTTGAATCGTACTCGATCTTGAGGGTCTGAAACGGGGCCTTTTTATTCATGCACCCAAAAAACTAGCCCAGTTGCGGACTTGCTTCCACCTCCTTCATCGTGGAAACTGCACTCCAGAAAACATAACCATAAAACACAACTATGAATCCCACGCACTTGCCCACGTTTTTTAACGATACTCCTGTCCTCAAATCGCAGATCCAGACTTCTTCACAGGAGTTCAAGGACAACGCCCAGCATCACGATGCCTTGGCGGCTGAGCTCCAAGCAAAGCTCGCCTTGGCCGGCGAAGGCGGTGGTACCGAAGCGCGACAAAAACATGTATTGCGCGGAAAACTATTAGCTCGGGATCGAATCCGAGCTCTCACTGACCCTGGGGCTTCTTTCTTAGAGCGTTCTCCCCTGGCTGCTCACCAAATGGACGCAGATCAAGCCCCAGGCGCAGGAATCGTAACCGGCATAGGGGTGGTCCACGGCCGAGAGGTCATGATCATTGCCAATGACGCCACGGTCAAAGGCGGCACCTATTTTCCGATGACGGTTAAAAAGCATTTGCGTGCACAAGAAATCGCTCGAGAGAATCACCTGCCCTGCGTCTACCTCGTGGATTCAGGCGGCGCGTTCTTGCCGCTTCAGAGTGAGGTCTTTCCGGACCGGGAGCATTTTGGACGAATTTTTTATAACCAGGCGCAAATGTCCGGCATGGGCATCCCTCAAGTCGCTGTGGTGATGGGCTCCTGCACAGCTGGGGGAGCCTATGTTCCTGCGATGTCCGATGAAACCATCATCGTCCGTAACCAGGGCACCATTTTTTTAGGAGGTCCGCCGCTCGTCAAGGCTGCCACCGGAGAAGTCGTCACCGCAGAAGAATTAGGCGGAGGAGAGGTCCACTCGCGCACCAGCGGCGTCACTGATCATCTTGCCGACAATGACGAACATGCCCTTGAAATGGCCCGAGCCGCTCTTGGACACCTCAATCGGCCCGCCCCAACCCCAACCGACTGCCGACCCGCCGAGGCTCCCCTTTACGACCCAAAAGAGCTCTCTGGGGTGCTCCCTCGTGATTTACGTCAGCCCTTTGATATTCGGGAAGTCATTGCACGGCTGGTGGACGGCTCGCGCTTCCATGAATTCAAGCAGCTCTACGGAACGACTCTAGTCACAGGCTTTGCTCACATTTGGGGCTACCCTGTAGGAATCATCGCCAATAACGGAATCCTTTTCAGCGAATCCGCAGTCAAAGGCGCTCACTTTGTGGAGCTCTGCTGCCAACGAAAGATTCCTCTTCTGTTTCTGCAGAACATCACAGGTTTCATGGTTGGAAAAAAATACGAGTCTGGCGGTATCGCCAAGGACGGCGCCAAGCTCGTTACTGCCGTTTCTAACGCGGCCGTACCCAAGTTCACGGTCCTCGTAGGCGGAAGCTTTGGTGCGGGCAACTACGGGATGTGCGGTCGTGCCTTCCAACCTCGGTTTTTGTGGAGCTGGCCCAACTCCCGGATTTCAGTCATGGGCGGCGAGCAGGCCGCGCACGTACTCTCGCAGGTCAAGATCGAGCAACTGCAAGCTCGCGGAAAGACGCTTGGCCCAGATGAGATTGCGGCCATCCAAGACCCGATCCGCGCCACTTACGAACGCGAAGGAAGTCCGTATTTTGCCACCGCGCGCCTATGGGACGACGGGATCATAGCCCCTTGGCAGACCCGAGATGTGCTGGGTCGCGCACTCTCTGCGGTACACAATGCGCCAATTCCGGATACCCGCTTCGGTGTTTTTAGAATGTAAGGGCCACTCTGGAGAACCAGAGTGGCCCTTAGCCTAACCCTACTTGATCGCGTCCTTGAATTCGCGCCCTGGGCGAAACTTGGGTACAGTCATGGCCGGAATCTTGATTTCCTTGCCGGTCTGCGGATTGCGCCCACTGCGAGCCTGACGTTTGGTCTTCGTGAACGTACCGAAACCAATCAGAGTCACATCTTCACCCTTCTTCACGCTCTTCTTGATGGAATCAATGGCTGCGTTCAACACGCTCTCTGCGTCCACTTTGGTGACGTTTGCCGCTTTGGCCACGACTTCAATCAACTGAGCTTTGTTCATTGGATTTCCTCTTTCTATTTATTAACCCGGCTATTCACTCGCCGATTCGTTCGACTATCGCTTGGTTTGTGCGCGGCTTTTTTGCTCGCAATTTTTTGTCCGGTTTTCAAGTCTTCAAATTCGATCACTTCGAATCTTGACACTCGCCTCGCTGCCACGTGAGCGCGCTTTATGTTCAAAGTGAGCGCTCGTGTCAATCCCATGAAATTTGAGAAGATGAATTTTTTTTGCCACAAACTTTTTTTAGAGACTCTTGAGCCGACGCAAGAGCTAGCTTCGTTGTTTCATGCTGCAGCACTCTTTCTGCTTGACGTACTTTGACCCACCGCCAGTCCACATGCTCGCTCGCTTCGAGTTGGATCGCAGGCCGCTCTCCCTCTAGAAGGCAAACCCAGACGTGTTCACGAACTTTTTTGCCCCATCGACTTTGAAACTCAAATTCATAACCCGTTTCATGCAGCTCGCCTGGGACGCGACGGATCCCAGTTTCTTCGAAAAGCTCCCGAATTGCAGCCTCGCAGCCCCCCTCGCCGGCCTCCACGGAACCTGTGACCGGCTGCCAGAAGCCGCCCCGCTCTGAAGTGGTCTTCAACAAAAGCACTTCAATTTGTCCTCGGGGACCCTGCCAAAAAACCCAAACTTGTACTTTTTGACCCAACACTTGAACCATGATTTTAACTTGCCCGTTCTGGGCCTGGGCCGCTATACCCGAGTCCTGTCCACAGGGTGCCGATGTAGCTCAGTTGGTAGAGCAACGCTTTCGTAAAGCGTAGGTCACCGGTTCGAGTCCGGTCATCGGCTCCATTTTGTGGGCACTTTTTCGATCTAGCTCACGTGAGTCAGCTTGGTCTATGGTAGAGATCTGGTTCAGATATCATTCGGATAGGGAAAGCCCATATGAAACTCTTGTGTAAAACCTTCTACGTTGGCCTGCTCTGTTCTTCACTCGGGATCTCGTGCTCATCCAATCCACTCAATAAGGCCAAGGACCTCAAAGAAGACCCCATTGAAAAAAAGGGCGAATACCTGGGTGCAACCATCGGCGTGGCCGAGAACCGAGACGTAGTCATCCGTAAAGAATCCACCGCAGAGTCTGAGCTCAGAAAGCTCGCAGCCCAAGCCTACGAACTCGAAATCCAACTCACTTCTGAATACACTCTACTCGACCGCTGCCGCGAAGAGCTTGCTGACCCCCGACTGGGCGGCACTGGAAAGGTCATTGAGATCCCTGAAATCGACGCCCTTCGTCCTTTGGGCGAGGTCAAAGAAGAATTTGGCATCACTTCTGAAGGAAGGCTGAGCTTCGTTAGAAAAGAACTCTTTGGCGACCACATCGTGGGCGAAAGAAAGTACATCGCCGCACTGAAAGATCAGTCCAAGATCGTCTCCAAGCTCAAGAAGAACTGCGAGCGCGAGATGCGCGTGGCACGGGTCAAAGCCGGACTTCCGGGAGAGCGATACACGGGCAAGGGTCATTACAAGAACGGAAAGTACATCCAAACCCGTCGTGCCGAGCAAAATCTGGACGACGCCTTTGCCATTCAGTCAGAAGAGGCAGCCGCCCCTTAAGACTCAGAGTGGCTAGGCCGCTTTTCCAGCTTTTCTAGCAAACCATTCGATCAATCGGGACGGAATACGATCGAGCGGGAGTACAAGATCAACGGCTCCTGCTTCAATGGCGGCCTTGGGCATTCCAAAAACTACCGAAGTAGCCTCGTCCTGAGCGATGGTCTGTGCACCCATACCTTTCATTTCAAGAAGGCCCGCTGCACCGTCCTTACCCATTCCAGTCAGCACGACCCCCCAAGTTTTGAGCCCCTGAATTTTGGCCAGAGACCTAAAGAGATAATCCGCTGCCGGGCGGACACCGTGCAATGGCGGCTCGTGATGGAGGTTTGCTTGGAGGAGATTTCCTCTTTTGACCACTTCGAGGTGAGTATCGCCTGGCGCCAGCAAAAGCTGACCGCGACGAAGCGGGTCCCCTTTCACAGCCACTTTGACCTCAAACCGGCAAGCCGCCTGTAGATGGCGAGCGTAGGTGTCGATAAAATTTGAAGGCATGTGCTGCACGACTACGGTCGGCGGAATATCGGCCGGCAGCCTTCCAAGCACGGCCTTCAGCGCCTCAGTTCCCCCAGTGGAGCTCGCAATGGCCAGCACTCCGTCCTCAAAAGCCTGAGAGGCTGCCTTCATCGAATCGGTGATCGGAAGGGCGGCCGCGGCTTTGAGAACCTCTTTGGCTCGAGCCTCAATCCTGGAGCCTCTCACATTGGCAACGGCGGCCTCTCTCACTGCAGCGATGAGTTCCTGACCGGCCTCCGAAATGCTCTTGGGTGCGCCCGAGACATTTCCTGCCATTTTGGGCTTTTCGATCACTCTGACTGCTCCAGACTCATAAGCGGTCATCGCCATCTCAGAGCCTTCGCGCGTGAGAGAACTTAAAATCACAACCGGAGTAGGAACGTAGGCCATGATCTTTTGAAGAAAGGTGATGCCATCCATGCGCGGCATGTCCACATCCAGAGTGATGACATCCGGACGGCACTCCAGAATTCGTTCTCGTGCCTCAAAAGCATCGGCGGCCAACCCCGAGATTTCAATGTCAGACGCAGAAGAGAGCATGCGCTGAATCAGGGCACGCATGATCGGAGAGTCGTCCACCACTAAGACGCGTATGCGCCTTCGAGCTGTACTCATCGCTCGCCCTCCCTCACCCTGCGGTAAACCGCATGAGAGATGGATTTGAACTTTGAGTTGCGCATACAACCCGACTCAGAGTGCCCCAAAAAAAGAAGCCCTCCAGGCCTAATGATTTTCCCCATTTCATCGATGACTTTCGACACCGTGGCAGTATCAAAATAAATCAAAACATTACGAAGAAAGACGACATCAAAAGGATGACTGAACGGATACGGACTCTCCGTCAAATTGATCCGTGCAAAAGAGAGCTTGGACAAGAGCTCAGGATGAGCTCGAATGGCCCCAGGAGAAATCTCCCCTCCAATCGCAGGTATAAAATAGCGTTCTCGCAGCTCAGGCGACAAACCTTGAGTCTCATGCTCGAGAAAAACTCCCCGAGACGCCTTTTCAAGCACTGCCTCATCGATGTCACTTGCCAGAAATTTGAGTCTCCAGGCCCGACGCAATGCCGCCTGTTTTTGGAGCTCATGCTGAACGAGCATGAGAATAGAAAGCGGCTCTTGTCCCGTACTTGCAGCTGCACACCAAATTCTCAGCTCATTTGAATCCGAACTGAGTTGAGCGCATTTCTCTTCGAGATAACCAGGAAGCGCCCGAGCCAAGAACTCATAGTGCGCAGGTTCCCTAAAAAATTGAGTCGTGTTGGTCGTCAGGGCTGAAATGAACTCGGAGTTTAAGGGGTCATGGACTGGACGCCCCTCAAGTTCCTTCAAATAAGACCGCAGACTCGACCAACGGTGCTTACGGAGAAGTGAGCTCAATCGGCTCACCACTAGATGACGATTTTTTGAGCTGGGAGGTAGAAAAATACCAGTGAGCGAGTAGAGGTGACGACAGAGCGCGTCTATTCCTGCCTCATCCGTAAGAAACTGATCGAGCAACGGAACACTCTGAGAATTTGGACTCTGACGAGCGGATGCCCTCATGCAGCTCCTTCACTTGCCAGGGCGGCTGCAAATCCAGAGGGATCAAGGACAAGCGCAACTCGCCCGTCGCCTAAAATGGCAGCCCCTGAGATCCCCTTACACGACCGAACCGTCTCTTCGAGAGGCTTCAGTACGACCTGAGTTTGTCCCAGAAGGGAGTCAACTAAGAGAGCGATTCTGCTTCCCCCCGAGTCTACGAGAGCCACCCGGGTTTCTCCAGTCGATTGAGAGCGTCCAAACTTTTGGCGTAAATCAATCACCGGATAGACTTTGCCTCGGCGGTGCCAAACGGTGGTGCCCTCGCCCCCCAGAACTCGGACTAACGACGAAGATTCGAGCTCTGCCAGCTCAATAATGCTTTCCATCGGTAAAAGATAAGTCTCGCCGCCCACAGTCACTCCCATGCCATCCAAGATAGAAGTAGTCAGCGGTACAGTGATTCGGATGGTTGTGCCTTTTCCGGGAGTGCTTTCGAGATCAATGTGTCCTTTGAGCTTCTCGACTTGGGTACGAACCACATCCAGACCCACGCCTCGACCCGAGACATCTGTAATTTTGTCTGCCGTCGAAAATCCTGCAGCAAAAATCAGCTGATGAATTTGAGCATCGCTCATTGCTGAGACAGCGGACTCGGAAAGAATCCCTTTTTCTACGGCTTTGGCTGCAATTTTTTGTGTATGAAGCCCCCCTCCGTCATCTTTCAGCTCCAGTACGATCCTGCCACCGCGATATCCAGCCGAGAGGCAAATCGTTCCCTGAGTGGGCTTGCCCCCCGAGGCTCTCACCTCCGAGCTTTCGATGCCGTGGTCCAAGGCGTTTCTCGCTAAGTGCATCAAGGGATCTGAAAGAGCTTCGACCATGGAACGATCAATCTCGGTTTCTTCACCTGTCATTTCGAACTCAACGGGCTTTTCAAGCTTGAGAGAGAGATCCCGGACTACACGCTGAGTCTTCAAGAACAGGGACTTGAGCGGAGTGAGCCTCATGCTGAGAGTTTTGTCCTGAAGTTCACGAACCGCCTTGTCCACCAGGGTCACGAGCTGGAGGAGACCTTGATCAGAGGAGTAGGCCTCTGCTCGGTTGAGGAGCTGGCTCTTTAAAACCACCATCTCACCCACCAAATTCAAAACAGCATCCACGCGCTCAGCATCGACTTTTACCACGGAGTGCACTGCACCCGAGAGCACGGGGGGAGTCGGTACGGCAGGTTGGGGTTCGCTCTCGGCCTTCACGAACTCCAA
This sequence comes from Oligoflexia bacterium, assembly GCA_046317855.1. Taxonomy (GTDB): domain Bacteria; phylum Bdellovibrionota; class UBA1018; order UBA1018; family UBA1018; genus CAIOHW01. The sequence goes on along the minus strand of JBKCVM010000036.1, from coordinate 6,621 downwards.
CTCCTGCTTCTTCACTTCGAGTTGAGTGACCTGAGCCAGCTGCTTCCAAGCTGCATCATCGTCTTTGTAGGCCGGTTTATGGTCCCCGGCTCCTTGGACCCCGCCCTGGGCGAGCTTTGCGTTCATGGCACGGACTTCTGCAGCGAGCGCCTCGGGATTCCATGGAGAGGGATCTTTTTTCTTCAGTTGCTCGATTCGAAGCTTGAATGCATCTCCACATCTAAGCAGGAGCGAGATCACCTCTGTAGAAACGAGTGCTGGCTGGGTCCTCAGCAGAGTCAAACAGTCTTCAACGACGTGAGCAAACCCTGCCAGGTCTTCAAATCCCACGGCTGCTCCCGTGCCTTTTAGCGAATGAGCCAGCCGAAAAATCTTTCCAAGTTCTTCAGAGCGTACAGAAGGATCATCCAGTTTCAGGTAGGATTCTTCGCATTGCTCTAACTGAAAGGAGACCTCGTTCAAGAAGTCCGATTGAAGTTCAGCCAAAAACTCCATGTCTTCGGTAGTCGCACCCATTCCCCCATCTGATCGGAAGTAATAAAATTCATCTTGATGAAAGCATTTTGACGCCTGAAGACCCTCCTTTTTTACTTTATGATTACGAGCCGCGCGCCGATCCAGATCGTATGGAAACACATCCCTCGGCAAAGGCCGGGCAATACCTCACCTTTTTTCTTTCGGATCGGGCCTACGGCGTACCCATTGGCTCAGTGCGAGAGATCAACCGGATGACCCAGATCACTCCCGTTCCAAAGACTCCTATTTTTATTGCAGGGGTGATGAACCTGCGCGGCAAAATTGTCCCTGTGATCGATCTCAGGATTAAGCTGGGGCTCGAATTTCGTGCTGCGTCGCGCTCGACTTGTATCATCGTCATCGAAAGCCAGAACCGCTTGATGGGGGTGATTGTGGACTCGGTCAACAGCGTCATTGACCTGGAACCGGGCCAAGTGGAGCCCACTCCTGAGCTCGGCGATAGCAGTCGCCTGGGACACGTGATCGGGATGGGTAAGGTCGAAAATGATCTGGTCATTCTTCTGGACATCGCAGCGACGCTCTCTGCGCAGGAGCTAGAAGCTGCACATCAAGCTGCGGCCTAAGTCACGACCCCTCCAGTTTTCTGCGCTGGCCGCCGCCAAAGAACTGTCAAACTCGCGCAGACGGAGAAGCTTTTGATCGGGTTTTATTGGTTTTCGATCGAACCCGTCAACTTTCAAAGCTCAACCGCTAGGCAAGTTCTGTCCGTTGCGCTTGACCTGATTTTTGCCGCATCCTAGAACAGTAGCCAAAATCGCAGAAACAAAACGATTTTCACCCGCAACTCATTTTCGAGGGAGCTGCTAGCCTTGGACTCACACGGCCTGACGAACGGTTTCAAGTTCACCTACCTCTCCGCCGCAAACGCCGAGTACATTGACCAGCAGTTTGAGCTTTTTTTAAAGGATCGTCGGCTCGTTGAACCTACTTTTAGGTCGCTCTTTGAAGGAATGGAGCTGGGCCACGCTTTTGCGCTGCAAGAGCTTGCTGAGGGCGGCGCGGCTGCCGTCCAGACAACCGAACCCACTGGCAGCGCAATCGATTGGGAAATCGAGATGAAGGCTGTACGTCTGATCCAGGCCTACCGCGAGTTTGGTCGAATTCTGTCGGACATTGACCCGCTTCATCCAGCACCTCAATCCCATCCCCAACTCGAGCTTTCTGCCTTTGGACTTTCGACGCTTGATCTTTCGAGGCCCTTCCTTGCTGCAACATTAATTGGGCTCCCTGCTCGATCCACTCTAGAGCAGCTCGTAGCCAAGCTGCGTTCAATCTACTGCGGAACCATTGCTTTTGAACTTGAAGAAGTCAGCAACAGCGCGGCCCGCGAATGGCTACGCTCACGCATCGAACAGCAAGCTCTCAGAAAACCGCTGACTGCCACAGAAAAAAAGCACCTCTTTCAGCGTCTCCTGGACAGTGAATCGCTCGAGCGCTTTTTGGGACTCAAGTTCGTCGCAGCCAAGCGTTTTTCGATCGAGGGCGGAGAAGCCTTGATTCCGGCTCTCGACGAAGTGATTGAACTCGGTGCCGAGCTTGGAATCAAAGAAATTGCCATCGGGATGGCCCATCGAGGCCGACTGAATGTCCTGGTCAACACTCTCGGAAAAAAGCCCGAGTACCTGTTCACTGAGTTTGAGGGTAATTACAAAATTGACCCCTCCGAGGGCGAAGGCGACGTAAAGTACCACAAGGGTTACTCCCTGGATCTGACGACCCGCGGGGGCAAGAAGGTCCATCTTTCACTGGCAAGCAATCCGTCGCACCTGGAGTTCGTCAACCCCGTCGTCACCGGCATTGCCCGCGCTAAGCAGGAACTCATGGGCGACAAGGATCGCACGCAGGTTCTCCCCATTTTGATCCATGGCGATGCGGCAATGGCTGGACAGGGAGTCGTCTACGAAACCCTCAATTTTGCCGGACTCGAGGGCTATGCCACGGGTGGAACCCTTCATATTGCCATCAATAATCAAGTGGGCTTTACCACCGATCCACGGGACTCACGCACCACCCCCTACTGCACGGACATCGCCAAAATGATGGACGCGCCCGTCCTTCACGTAAACGGTGACGATGCAGAGGCCGTCGTAGCTGTTTTTGCGCTCGCCATCGAATATCGGCAGAAGTTCCATGCGGATGTGTTCGTGGACCTCGTCTGCTATCGCAAGCACGGCCACAACGAAGGGGACGAACCTTCGTTCACTCAGCCCACAATGTACCGAACCATCAAAGCCCATGATTCGCCCCGTGAGGTTTATGGTAAAAAGCTGGCCCTGGTCGGCGTCATGAGCGAGGCCGAACAGGCAGCTGCCGTAGAAAAAGTCATGGCCCGCCTCAACGCGGCCCTTGAGATCGCCCGCAAGGAAGCACCCCATCCGCATGCTCAGACTCTCGAGGGGCGCTGGAAGGGATTCAAGCGGGGCACTGAGAAGGACATTCTGGAGAGCAGACCAAAGACGGCGGTGGATGCTGCAACGCTGAAGCTCATCTCCGAAAAGACCAACACTTTGCCCGCTGGCTTCAAGCCTCACGCCAAGCTTTCACGCTTTTTCGAAACGCGACTCAAGGCAGTGACAGAAGGCAAAGGAATCGACTGGGGTAATGGCGAGTCACTTGCCCACGGATCGCTACTGCTCGAGGGCCACCCCGTACGCATTACGGGACAGGATGCTGAGCGTGGCACTTTCACCCATCGCCATGCAGTGGTGAGTGATTTTGAAACCGGCCGAAAGATCTGCCTGCTCAACTCCATAAAAGACGGTCAAGCGAGGCTTCAAATCCACAACTCTCACCTTTCCGAAACGGGAGTCATGGGTTTTGAGTATGGCTACTCCCTGACCGACCCCAACTGCCTCACGCTCTGGGAAGCTCAATTTGGAGATTTTGCAAACGGAGCTCAAGTCATCATCGATCAATTCATTGCAGCAGGTGAAAGCAAGTGGTCGCGCATGAGCGGACTGGTTCTGCTCCTTCCGCATGGCTACGAGGGTCAGGGGCCCGAACATTCGAGCGCCAGACTCGAGCGCTTTTTGCAGCTTTCTGGTCGAGGCAACTGGACCGTCTGCAACTTCACCACTCCGGCACAGCTCTTTCATGCACTCAGAAGACAAGTAAAATGGGAGTTTCGTAAGCCCCTAGTGGTCATGACCCCCAAGTCCTTGCTCCGACATCCGATGGCGATCTCAAGCCTCGAAGAGTTCACAACCGGGGGCTTCAATGAAGTTTTGGCCGATCCCACAATAAACCCCAGGGACGTTGAGCAAGTCATCCTTTGCTCAGGAAAAATTTACTACGATCTCGCGGTTGAAAGGCAAAACCTCGGCCGAAGTTCAACCACAGCGCTCATTCGCGTCGAGCAGCTCTATCCGTGGCCTGCGTCAGCCATTGAAGCGCTCAGAAAGACCTTTCCCGCCGCCCGGGACTGGGTGTGGTGCCAAGAAGAGCCTCAAAACATGGGAGCTTGGTGGTACGTCACTCAACAGGAGTTTGCAGCCTCGGCCAAGCTCAGGTACGCAGGACGTCCGTGGTCCTGCTCGCCTGCAGTGGGGTCGCCCAAGGTTCACGAAAAAGAGCAAAAGGCGCTCGTCGCACAGGCCTTAGACCCCAGGCCTAAATAACGGGCCCAATTAAAGGAATAACCGATCATGAAACATTCCATCAAAGCCCCCAGCGTGGGTGAATCCATCACTGAAGTGAGCATCTTGAAATGGCGCAAACAGGCAGGCCAGGCCGTCAAAAATGGTGAAGTCATTCTTGAGATTGAATCGGACAAAGCCACGGTCGAAGTTGCGGCCGAGGCCACCGGTGCTCTCATCATCACCAAACAGGCAGGCGAGCGCATACCGGTGGGTGCAGTGATCGGTGAGATCGATGACTCAGTCGCAGGCTCTGTGGCTCCAGAAACCCCAGTAAAAGTCGCAGAAAAAGCGCAGCCAGCTTCTGCTACCACTCAAGCCGTTAACTCAAATGGCAAGCGCCCTTCAGGTCCGTCTCCTTCGGGCCCAGCACTCACTGCGCAACTCGCAGGTCCAGGCACGGCCCCGATCCGTGGCCACACAGCTCCGGCAACTCCCGCAGCTCCCGTAGCTCACGCCGCACCTGCTGCCCGCCCGACGCCGGCAGCCCCGCAGTACGTCGATCAACCCGGCGATCGCAGGGTTCCGTTGTCCATGCTGAGGCTTCGTATCGCAGAGCGGCTCAAATCGGCCCAAAACACGGCAGCCATCCTTTCTACTTTTAATGAAGTAGACATGAAGCCCGTCATGGATCTGCGCAATCAACACAAGGAGACGTTTAAGTCCAAGCATGGCGTCGCGCTTTCGTTCATGTCGTTTTTTACGCGGGCATGTATCGAAGCCCTGAAGCTGATCCCCGAGGTGAACGCCTCGATGGACGGAAAAGACATCGTCTACCACGACTACATCGACATGGGCATCGCAGTGGGCACTGACCGCGGGCTTGTCGTTCCAGTGATTCGCGGTGCCGACCAGATGGACTTTGTTGCAATCGAGAAAAAGATGACTGAGCTCGCCGCCAAGGCGCGCGACGGAAAGCTCACCATTGCCGACCTAACGGGCGGAACCTTCACGATCTCCAACGGTGGCACCTACGGGTCCCTGCTCTCCACCCCGATTTTGAACCCTCCACAGAGCGGGATCCTTGGGATGCACAAGATCCAGGAACGCCCGGTGGCCATCAACGGCAAGGTAGAAATTCGCCCAATGATGTATCTCACTCTGTCGTACGACCACCGCATCATTGACGGAAAGGGCGCAGTGACGTTCCTCGTGACTGTTCGCGACTTTCTTGAAAACCCAGAGAAGCTCAAGTTCACCTACTGAGCACGAAATACCCACCAGGAAAGACTACTCTAATGGAAACCCAGTTTGATCTCGTCGTAATTGGTGGTGGTCCCGCAGGCTATGTTGCTGCGATTCGTGGAGCGCAGCTGGGCCTCAAGACCGCCTGTATTGAAATGCGCAAGACCCTGGGAGGCACCTGCCTCAACGTGGGCTGCATCCCTTCAAAGGCTCTGCTCTCCTCAAGCGAACACTTTCATCAGGCTAAAACAAAATTCCAGAAGCACGGCATCATTCTGGGTGACATCAAGCTCGACCTCGAGCAGATGATGAAACGAAAAGAAGCAGTCGTTCGGCAGCTCACCAACGGTATCGCAGGACTCTTTAAAAAGAACGGCGTGGCGTTCATTCATGGCAAGGGAAAGCTTGTTTCGAGCTCCGGCACCTCCAAGTCCATCGCAGTTTCAGGCGGAGACGCCGGCAACCAGACAGTTTCAGCAAAGTACGTCATCCTCGCAACCGGAAGTGAGCCTGCTTCCCTGCCGTTTCTACCGTTTGATGGTAAGACGGTCGTTTCATCGACAGAGGCCCTGGAGTTCACCGAAGTCCCGCAACACCTGGTCGTGATTGGAGGAGGAGTCATTGGGCTTGAGATGGGCTCGGTCTGGTCGCGCTTGGGCGCCAAGGTCACGGTCATCGAATTTAATGACTGGATCGCAGGTGCATCTGACCGCCAAGCCTCTTCCGAGCTCCAGAAGGCACTCACCCAGCAGGGACTCGAATTTAAGCTCTCGCACAAATGCCTGGGCGCCAAAAAATCGGGCAACCAAATGCTTGTTGAAGCCGAGGACATGAAAACGGGATCCAAGCTCGCCATTGAATGTGACAAAATTCTCGTCTCGACCGGACGCAAGCCTTACAGTGAGGGACTCGGCCTGGAGAACGTAGGCATTGAGCGCGACAAAATGGGTCGCGTTCCAGTGAGCGACCACTACGAAACAGCTTGTGAAGGCGTTTATGCAGTCGGTGATTTGATCGTAGGACCGATGCTGGCCCATAAGGCAGAAGAAGAAGGCGTGGCAGCGGTTGAGACCATCGCTTCACTCTCGGAAAAGAGCGCGCCCGGCCACGTCAACTACGAGGCTATTCCTAACGTCATCTACACTTGGCCTGAGCTTGCTTCGGTAGGTGCCTCTGAAGAAGAGGTGAAGGAGCGTGGGATCCCGTACAAAGTTGGGACCTTTCCATTTATGGCCAACGGCCGTGCAAAATCGATGGAAGAAAG
>JBKCVM010000035.1:0-32407 GCA_046317855.1 Oligoflexia bacterium | reverse complement strand
CCGCAAGGCGACCCTGACCCTCAACTTCACTCCGGTGATGATGGGTTCGGCCTACAAGAACAAGGGCGTACAGTTGCTGCTCGACGCAGTGACCTACTACCTGCCCAATCCGACCGAGCGCGAGAACATCGCGCTGGACCAGAACAACAACGAAGAAAAGGTCGTACTCAAGTCCGACCCCAGTGCTCCGCTCGTTGCTCTTGCGTTCAAGCTCGACGAAGGCCGTTACGGGCAGCTGACCTACATGCGCATCTACTCGGGCACCGTCAAAAAGGGCGACGTGATCTTCAATGCCGTCAACGACAAGAAGGTCAAGGTTCCCAGGCTCGTGCAGATGCACGCTGACCAGATGAACGACATCGAAGAAGCCAAGGCAGGCGACATTGTAGCGATGTTCGGCGTGGACTGCGCCTCCGGTGACACCTTCACCGATGGCAAGGTCAAGTACACGATGACCTCGATGTTCGTTCCGAACGCCGTGATCTCGCTGGCCATTGCCCCCAAGGACAAGACCGGCCAGGCCAACTTCTCCAAGGCGCTCAACAAGTTTACCAAGGAAGACCCCACCTTCCGGGTGCATCGCGACGAAGAGTCAGCACAGACCATCATCAGCGGGATGGGCGAGCTGCACCTTGAGATCTACTGCGAGCGCATCAAACGCGAGTACAACTGCGAAGTCGTGGTTGGAAAGCCGCAGGTTGCCTTCCGCGAGACGATCACGCAGCAGGCCAAGTTCAACTACACCCACAAGAAGCAGTCGGGCGGCAAGGGCCAGTTTGGCCGTGTTGCGGGCTTCATCGAGCCGCTGCCGGCTGATGCTGCCACCCAGTACGAATTCGTGGATGACATTGTTGGCGGCGTGATTCCGCGCAACTTCATCCCTGCCTGCGACAAGGGCTTCATCGAAGCCGTCAAAGAAGGCCGCCTCATCGGATTTCCGATCGTCGGCGTGCGCGTGACAATCAACGACGGCGCCTACCATGATGTCGACTCCGACGAACTCTCGTTCCGTACGGCCGCCATCATGGGATTCCGCGAAGCCTACGAAAAGGCCGGACCCGTGGTCCTTGAGCCGATCATGAAGCTCGAGAGCTCGGCTCCGGAAGAGTTTCAGGGATCGGTCATGGGCCAGATCAACCAGCGCCGCGGCATGATCGTGAACAGCGGAACGAACGAAGGCTACTGCATCATCGAAGCCGAAGTCCCGCTCACCGAAATGTTCGGCTACTCCACCGACCTCCGCTCGGCCACCCAGGGCAAGGGCGAGTTCACGATGGAGTTCCTGAAGTACTCGGCCGTTCCTCGCAATGTGCAGGAAGAAATGGTCAAGAAGCACCAGGAAAAGAAGGCCAAGGAACAAAAGTAAACTTCCCCCCGCTCCTATGATCCCTGACCAACGCGTTAGCGTTAGCGTGAAGAGGTCATAGTGTCCGGGAGCAGTTCCAAAGCGATTTACCAGCTAAAGCCGAGCTGAAGGCCCAGGGAATGGGCCTTCACGAAGCTGTAGGCGCCCTCGAGCCCCACTTTAAGACCTAGGGCAGGAACGCGAAGCCCCAGGCCAAGAAAAGTGGACGCACTCGTCGAGCGGATATCGTCAATATCCACGCTTGCCGTCACTGTTCCAATCGGGGGGCCGAGATTCTGGGTTTGGCTCCCCACGATTCTGCCCCAGATCCATGTGTATTCGGCCCCGAGGTATGCTTCTGCAAAATCGAGCTTTCTTGAAACCAAGAGCTGTGGGCTCCATGAGCTCGTGCGAATGTAATCTAAGTTGCTCACCGTATGACAGATTCGAATTGCCCAGGTGGGTCCTTCTTCGGGCACGTGCAGCGCGTATTTGATGTCACCGCCGTAAACCGAGTAACGCAGCAGGGCCAGGTATGAGAGGCCCACATCCACTCGAGCGGTGAGCCCCTTGTGAACCTGTAGCTTGATCATGGGTAGCGTGGTGTACGGAAAGTTTTGATTCAAGCCGGAGGATTTGAGTTCATTCAGAAAACTCTCTGGAAGTTGAACGAGTGTCAGTTCAAGCATTGACTCTAATCCTAGGCTTGTACCTAGAGGGGTGGCTGGTTGATAAGGCCGATGAGCGGTGAACACGGCCATGGCTCGGGTAGCTTCTTTGCGCAGAGCAGGTGAAAGAAGGTCATCGATGCTAGGAATCGGCAGCACGTTGGCGCTGGCGCCTCGAGAGGCTGCCAAACAGACAAGCACCAAAGCCATTAAACACTTTAATGTGCGAATCACTCTGATCTGAGCGTATCATGACCTGGGGCTTTTGACGGTGAGAAGCCTGAGGCTCCCTTTTTTGAGCTCACTTTTAACAAAGGTGCTGCCCGCGCTGCGACTCAGTCTGAGATCAATCTCTGAGTCGCGCGCTTTGAGTCCGCGCACTTCAATGGATGAAATCTTTGAAGTGAGCAAAGGGGACCTGAGCGTCAAGTGGCTCTGTCCAAGTGGCAGGCTCAGGCCCAGTAGAGATTTCAGCATCAGAAAAATGGAGCCTGCTGCCCATGCCTGCGGTTTACACGCCACTTGATAGGGAATGGGCGGCTCGTCGCCTCGTTTTCGAAATCCGCAAAATAGCTCCGGAAGTCTGAAGTCATCACTGGATTCCAGGACTCCAAAGAGTCCTAAGGCCAATCGTTCGAGATCAGTCTCCTGGCCGTAGTTGCGGAGTCCCTCCGCAATCAAAGAATTGTCATGTGGCCAGATCGAGCCATTATGATAGCTCAGGGGGTTGTACGCCACTTCAGTGTCTGCAAGGGTTCGGATGCCGTGACCCGAAAAGAGCGGATCTGAAAGCAGGTGCCGAGAGACGAATCGTGCCTGAGAGGGATTCACGATCCCTCCCCAGAGGCAGTGACCCATGTTTGAGCTCATCACGCGGCATGGACTCCGCTCGCCGTCGAGCGCCAGAAAAATGTACTGTTGCACTGGGTCCCAAAATTGGGCTTCAAAGCGGGTTTTTAAAAAGAGTGCTTGGCGTTTGAGTCGCGCTGCCAGTGCGTCTTGTCCTAAGAGACGTGCAAGTTCTGACATGCCCAGTCGAGCGCGATAGGCGTAGGCCTGGGCTTCACACAAGAAAATGGGAGCTCTAGCGATCCTTCCGTCCGAGTGCATGACTGAATCGTGAGAGTCCTTCCAGCCTTGATTGACGAGGCCTGAAGGTGACTTCTGAAGATACCCCACGAATCCTGTCCCAGTGGGGTCGGCCGAGTGATCAAGCCAGTCGAGTGCCCGAATGGCCCGCGGCCACCAAGCTTCGAGCCGCTCGGTGTCCAGGGTCCAGCCGATGTATTCATGAAGAAGGATGAGCGCCAAAGGGGTAGAGTCGACTGATCCGTAGTAGGGAATGAAAGGGATTTCTCGAAGGAGTGCCATCTCTCCTCGTCTGAGCTCATGAAAGGCTTTTCCGGGTTCTTCATCTGTGAAGGGCTCGTTCTTGGAGCCCAAATGTTCAAATACAAAATCAAGGACACCGCGAGCGAGCTCTGGGGCCCATGGAAGCATTTGATAAGCGGAGATGATCCCATCTCGACCAAATGGGGCAGAAAACCACGGGATCCCAGCGTAGGGATAGAAATGTCCAGGGCCCTCCAGAGTGACCAGCATCTCGAGGTCGTTTCCGGCACTCTCGATGGCACGGTTAAGAATGGCGTTGTCAGTTTCGATGTGGGTGTCGAAAAAGAGCCTCGGGCGTCGCTTTTCAGATACGAGGCGCATGAGGCCTGCTGCATCGAGCGATTCAAAGGATTCTCCAAAAAATGATGCGAGAGGTTCGTCGTTAAATGAGACGGTCGTCCTGAGGGTGAGGATCTCTTTTGGGCCCATTTCATGGCGTGAAAAGACCCCTGTGAGCGAGGGCGAGAGTCGGATTTTCTGCGTGGGATAGAGTCGCCACACATGGGTGCGCCGGATACGTGCGTCGAGCCCTCGGTACGATAGAGTGTGTAGCCCTCCGGATTCGTGTCGTTCCTGTGGAGGGAGCAAATGACCTCGCCTGCTGCGTTTGATTCCTCGGACTTCGAAAAGATCCTCAAACTGTGCACCCGCCCAGGACTCGAGCTGAATGATGTGTGAAGCGGATGAAAAGTTGCGCAGCGTCAGGATCTCAAAGAGCGCATCCTGATGCAGACACAAGATGCGACGAATCAGGATGCTATCTCGGGCGATGAGCTGGCTAGAATTCTTGGTCTCAAGGCAGGGTAGGTCCTGGTTGGTCATTGAAATGACCCAGGTTGCTCCGCTATGTCGGAGCTCTTGGGCCAGGGGTACTGGAGACTGTCCGTTGATCAGGCACTCCCAGGTGTTGAGGTAGCGGGTGTCATTGAAGTAGAGGCCAAGCTCAGACGAATGAGCTCGTGGAATTTCTCCTCTGAGATCCGTCACTCCAAAAGCCCGATTGTCTTTAAACGTCAGCTTTTTGAGTTCAAAATCCACCTGTAGACCTCGAGATGTTCCTCAATGACGCGTTCAATCGAAAAACGCTGGGCGGCCGTCTCTCGGCAACGCAGCCGATCCAGTAACGCCGCTTCGCGAGCCAGGCGGGCAAGTTGAGAGGGGTCAGAGTTGATGAATCCTGTGACTCCGTTTTCAAGCACTTCAGGAACGGAGCCAAACGGCCGGGCTAGCACAGGAGTTCCGCAGGCGAGCGCTTCGATCATCACCAGCCCAAAAGGCTCAGGCCAGTCTATCGGAAACACCAAGGCCAGGGCTCCTCCCAGAAAGTCAGATTTCTCGGACTCTGAGATTTCGCCGATGTATTCAATGAATTTGCCATCCACATGGGGGGCCACCCGGGCGTCGTAGTATTCACGATCGCGCCCAGGTTCAATTTTTGCTGCAATTTTGAGCGGAATTTGCGCTTGGAGTGCAATCTGAACTGCAAGATCGGGTCTTTTTTCTGGAGAAATTCTTCCTAAGAATGCCAGGTAATTGCCTGGGCGAGGGTTGAACTGAAATCGTGTAAGGTCCAACCCATGGTGGATTGTCCTAGCCCACTTGAGATCTGGTATGGGTTCTCTTTGTGCGCGGCTAATCGAGATGAAAGAGGCTTTGGGCTCGGAGCGGAGGGCCACTGGGAGCTCCGGTAGATCGAGTCTTCCGTGAAGCGTGGTGACCATGGGCGTTTGCACCATCTGGTGGAGGGGGAGCATCCAATAGTCATTGTGGTTGTGGAGGATGTCCACCTGGTCGGCGTGCTTTTTGACTAGGCTCAGCATTTGAAACTGAAAGGGCCCAGCGTCTTGAATGGCTGGCCTTTTGAGCCTAAGCGCCTCAGGTGTGGTTGCAATGAGTCGCCCAGGCACTGTTGAGTCACCACTCGCAAAGACGACAGTCTCGACGTGGGCCGCGTTCAATCCGCGAGCGAGCTCCCAGACGACTCGCTCGGTTCCTCCGTAGAGTCGGGGTGGAACGCTTTCGAATGGAGGTGCGATCAATCCGACCCGCAAGTTCATTGCAGTCCCCAATGCAACTTGGATTCCGTAAAACGACTTTCTTTAAGAAAAAACGGTGTAGACTCAGATGAGAGAGGGCTTGCCTGAATGGTCGCTAAAATGCTTGCTGAAGCTCAGAGTCAACAAGGATTCACTTGGGTTGAAGCTCTGCTGGCGATAGCGCTGGTTGCAATTCTCGCCACGATAGGGGTCACGCAGTTTTCGAAGGTTTCGATAGACACCCGCAATGCAGTCACAAAAGAAAATCTAAGTCTTCTGAGAAATGCCATTCAAAAGCAGTTGGGTGTCATGAAGATGCGCTGTCAAGCCCCGGGCAGGGTCATTGCTCCGTACCCTTCGCTTCAGGACCTCCAAGCCAATGACATCACGGCCGGAGGCAGTGGGTGCACGGCAGCAGACGTTCCTGAACCTCGAGAGCGGGTTTTTGTGGAGGGGGGCCTTCCTGAAAATCCTTGGAGCGCAAGCGATTGTGCCAATCAAGCACAAGTCTTTGCTGGGGTTCTTTCTCCCGGTGCGGTGTTGCAGCCAAAAATGCACTGTGGCTGGATCTATGATCCTGCTACAGGGCAAATCAGAGCTAACTCTAAGCTCAACTCCGGCGATCGGGACGGAGTTTTTGAGAATCAGTATTAGAGAGTCTTATGCGGCAGGCTTTCAATCCTGCCAAACGTGCTTACTTCCATGTAGTTGAGCTTGCGCTGCAGTTCACGGATGGTAGACGCACCCCCGTAAGTGAGTCCTGAGCGCAGTCCGCCGATGATGTCCGCAATGAGCTCTTCTTCGTGCTCGCGGTACGGCACGCGGGTAGAAACTCCTTCGGCAGTCTTCCAATCCGACATGCGACCCAGAAAGTCCTCTTGGGCCTCGCGAGAAGCCATGCCCCGATATTCTTTGTAGCGCTTGCCGTCTAGGTCCGTCATGACGGCCCCCGGGGTGGGGCGGGTTCCGGCAAGCATTCCGCCGATCATTACAAAGTCAGCTCCAAAAGCGAGCGCTTTGACGATGTCTCCTGGAGTGCGGATTCCGCCGTCCGCGATGATCGATCGATCGACGCGCGCACAGTCCTGAATTGAAGTGAGCATCGGGACACCAAAGCCCGTCTTGATGCGAGTAGTGCAGACGGACCCGCCGCCTATACCCACTTTGATGATGTCGGCTCCGCACTGAGCCAGGTAGTCGGCGCCCGCATAAGTCGCCACGTTGCCGCCCATGATGCAGGCGTTGGGGAGTAAGTCGCGGAGCTGTTTGAGCATGCGTCCCACGTAGCGGCCATGTGCGTGAGCAACGTCGACGCAGAAAAAATTGGCCCCGGCATCGCGGAGCGCAGCGGCACGTTCAAGCTCTTTGTCCGAGCAGCCGACCGAGACGAAAGCCGGGTGCCGGCACTTACGGAATTCTTCGATGTTCTCTTCGATTGTCAAAAACCGGTGCAGAACGCCCATTCCGCCTTTGTCGCCAATGAAGTTTGCCATTTCGCTCTCAGTCACGGTGTCCATGTTGGATGTGAAGAGTGGAAGGCTCAGAGTGAGTTTCTTTTTTCGGTCGGTCATCGAGATGTCAACGTCCCGACGCGATTCGTAGTGATTATAGTTGGGGACAAGAAGAACATCGTCAAACGTAATGGCCTTAATGGGATTCATGAGGTGCTCCTGAGATTAAAATCGGTGATGGATCGCGTGGCATTCAAGACCCGTTGCGATCTCTGTTCGAATTCGGACCCGTTCAGTTCGGAGTTAAGTTCTCCTGCAAGCTCTGTCAAAGATTGAGCCGAAGAGGCTTGCTTAAAACTTTCGGACTGAATCTTTTCGTAGGCCTTGGCCCGGGTCGGCGCCTGCGCTCTGCTCGCCGAATCTGGGGCAGTGAGTTCGTCAAAAAGTCGCTGTGACGAAAAGGCCCGTCTCGAGTCGCTCTTTAATAAAGCAAGCATTCTGGCCTCGTCTACTTGGAGATTTGAAAGCAGTGTATCGAGTCGGTTTAGCGCGTAGTCGAGCAAGATAAAGGCATCGGGAAGAATCACGCGCTCTACGCTGGAGTGGCTCATGTCGCGCTCGTGCCAGAGAGCCTGGTTTTCGAGCGCCGCCACTGCGTGCGATCGCAGAAGCCGGGCGCAGCCCGTCAGATTTTCAGCAGAGATTGGGTTTTTCTTGTGCGGCATTGCGCTTGAGCCCTGTTGGCCCGGTACAAAACCTTCGTGCACTTCGGCCACTTCACTGCGCTGCAAGTGCCGGAGCTCTGTGCAGAGTCTCTCGATTGAGCCTCCGATCACAGAGAGGGTGCAAACCAGCCATGCATGTCGATCGCGCGCCACCACTTGAGTTGCTACACGCTCTCGCGAAAGTCCCAGTCGGCCTAGTGCTGCAGCCTCAAACTCTGGACCAAAAAATTGGGCGGTTCCAACAGCTCCCGAAAGCTTTCCGATGCAGGCGCCGTCTAGTGCCACCTTGAGACGGTGGTTGGAGCGTAAAAATTCTTCTGCAAAGCTCATGAGCTTAAAGCCAAATGTCGTGGGTTCAGCCGTCATGCCATGCGTGCGACCACACATGAGAGTCGATGCGTGTCGTTCAGCCAGAGCCCGTAGCGTGGCTTCGGTTTTTTCTAGCCCGACGATAATCAGGTTTCCTGCTTGCTTGAGCTGGAGCGCAAGTGCGCTGTCGAGGGCGTCCGAAGAGGTCAGGCCCAAGTGAAGGAGACGGGTTTCGATCGAAGGTCTGAGCTCTTCGATGGCCGCAAGAAACGCCAGCGTCTCATGCCGGGTACGGGTCTCATGGCGCAGGATGCAGTCGATCCAAGATGCTTCATTTTCTGGGTGTTCAAGAATCCATCCAAGCAGACTCGAGAGCTCGCGAACGTTGTGAGCGGCCGCCTCGCGGTGTGCAGGCGAGGGTAGCTGGCGCGACTCGAGCTCCTGCTGGGCTGCGCGTTCCACTTCAAGCATTCGAGCAAAGCGCCAAGCATCGCTCCAGATTGCTTGCATTTGAGGTCGTGCGTACCGCGCGATCATTGCAGGATGGTCTCCTCGCGGTGCGGGCCCACCGATATGATACGGATCGGAGTGTTCAGCTTTTCTTCGATGAACGAAAGGTAATCGCGAGCCTGTAATGGAAGAGCCGCACGTGAGCGGATTTTTGACAGCTCCTCGGTCCAACCTTGAAGCTTCGTCCAGCTTTCGTGCCCGGAGGGGTCTGCATCGCGCACACGGATTTCGGAGACTCCGCTTAAGACGTCGAGCAAAGTGAGGGCGATCTCGGTGATTCCGTTCATGGCAATCGAGCGACGAAGGAGCGCCAGGTCTAGCCATCCGATGCGGCGTTCACGTCCGGTGACTGTGCCAAATTCGCGTCCGCGTTCGCGGATGTGGGTGGCAAGTGGGCCAGTGATCTCGCTCGGAAATGGGCCGTTTCCGACTCGGGTGGAGTAGGCCTTGACCACTCCGATCACGCGTCCAAACGCTGAGGGGCCAAGTCCGGTTCCGATCAGCGCTCCGGCAAGACCCGGATGAGAAGAAGTGACGAAGGGATAATCTCCGGCCATGAGATCGAGAAACGCACCCTGTGCGCCCTCCAGGAGCAGAGACTTTCCGGAGACGCGGGCAAGTTCAAGTTCACGCCTTCCTTCAATGAGATGGGGCCTGAGCCGTTGGACCTGGGCCTTTAGATCTGAGAGTAACGAAGCGGAGGTCCATTCGGGGGTGGCGCCATGCGCCGAGTAGAAGCTGTCAATCAGCGAACGATTGAATGAGTAGAGGCGCTCCCACTTGGGATCGAATCCGGATTCGAGCACGTCACGAAACCGAATGCCAATCCGGCGGTATTTATCAGCCTGTGCAGGGCCTATTCCGCGAAGGGTGGTTCCGATTTTTTCTGCTCCTTTTGAGGCTTCATCACGGCGATCGATTTCACGGTGAAAGGGGAGCACCAAATGGCAGTCCAGATCGATCTTTAGTCCTAAGGTTGAAATGCCAACTTTTGTAAGTCCGTCGATTTCACCCAGCAGTGCTTGAGGGTCGACAACGCAGCCTGCTGCAATCAAGTTGATGGAGTTGGGGTTGAGGATTCCACTTGGAATCAGCTGTAGTTTGAAGTGTCCCTGAGGGGTGTGGAGCGAGTGACCGGCGTTGTTACCGCCTGAAAATCGGATCACCCAGTCCGATTGCGCAGCCAAAAGGTCGGTGATCTTTCCTTTGGCTTCGTCGCCCCAGAGGGCGCCCAAAACAAGCGAGGCTTTAGAGGTTCTCACTTTTTGACGCGGGTATCATTGTTGAGGGAGGCTTTGCAAGGAACCTTTTTGTACTAAAACAATCAGGTTTTGGTGTCTTGTTTTTGCTTTCCAAATCAAGTTCTTAGATTTGTCTAACGGTTCAAGGTTTCTTGAACCCAGGTGGCAATAGAGCTAGACTGGAGATCATGGCAGGTCTGGCGGCAGGACTCGCGGCAGGTGCAGCTCAAACGAGCGACTTCATAGGGCTCGTGCGATCTCGGATTTCTCGTGCTGTGCAAGATCCCCTCTTGGGTCCTCATTTAGTTTCAAAGCTTCTTCCGTTGGTTCTTTCTCCTGAGGCCAAGTTGCTGCGACCTCGATTGGTCGCTTGTTTTGGCAGACTTGCGGGAGCTCCTGAGGCGCAGCTGGTGGACGCTGCAGCAGCCGCTGAGTTGCTTCATGTAGCAAGTCTGGTCCATGACGATGTGATTGATGAATCTGATGAACGGCGCTCAAAGCCGACGCTTCACAAGATTACTGGGACACAAATCGCGGTGCTTGCGGGAGATCATTTGCTGGCGCAGTCGCTGGTGATGACCGCAGGTCTGGGTCCGCGAGTGGTGGAGTCCGCCGCCCGAGCGATGGCATTGATGTCTGCCTCCGCCACGCGAGAGGTGGAATTTCGGGGTTGCGGGCCTCGAGGCGAAGTATTGCAAATCGGCAGGGCCGATCTCACTGGGCTTGCGCAAGGTAAGACGGGAGCACTCTTTGCGTTTTGCATGGAGTCGGCTGCTTTGTTGGCTGGAAAGCCAGAGTTAGCGCGGCGACTGTCGCGCGCCGGAGTTGCGCTCGGTGTGGCATTTCAGTTCAGAGATGATGTGATCGATCTAGTGGGAGGAGCCGGAAAACCTAGGGGAGCCGACCTTCGTGAACGAAATCCAAATGCAGTCGTCTGCGCAGCGTTGCAGCTTGGACTTTCGGTGGATTGGAATGGCTCTGAAATCCCAACCCTTTGCGATCAGCTCCTAAACTCCCGGGCCCTCAGCACCGTAGAGGGTTGGATTGACGAGGAGCTCGAGCGGGCAAGAGCTGAGCTAGCAGAGCTAGCCCATGATTTTGAAGTGCGCGCGATCTTTGAGCGCCTAAAAACGGAGGACCATCATGCAAGAAAAAAGCATCATCACTTGTGACCTAGAAGGAAGAATCGAAACGTTCAGTGCAGGTGCGGCTGAGATCTTTGGATACGCTCCTGAGGAAGTGATTGGTCGCAAGCGGGTGTCGTTATTTTCTCCTGGTCTCACTGTGTTGGAGCACGTGCCGAGTTGGCTTTCAAAAGCAGTGAAGAACGGATCTCACGAGACGCAGACGGTTTTTGTGCGTAAGGATGGGACGCGTTTTCCGGCTCAGATTCGCATCACGCCGACTTTTAAGAATGGAAGACAGATTGGTTATTGCGGAATCACGCGCGCGCTACCTATTGAAAAGCTTGCCGAAGCCGCGCCAAAAATCAGTTTGGGAACACGGATTTTTTCAGGCCTTGTGATCACCCGCGCACCGTTTTTGTCGGCCTCGCTGATCCCGGTGGTGATGGCTGCGGCCTTTGCATCTGGGCTTGGCTTGACGTGGTCGTGGCTGCACTTTTGGGTGACCTTTGCCGGAGTGGCGGCGCTGCACATGGCTTCCAATACCTTTAATGATTACTTTGACTGGAAGAGCGGAACGGATGGCCAAAATAATGATTACTTTCTGCCATTCTCTGGGGGAAGTCGCTCGATTGAGCTTGGACTGATCACTGAAAAAGGCTTGTGGCGACTTTCGTGGGTGCTCTTTGCAGTGGCAGCGCTCTGCGGTGGGTGGCTTGCCTTTGAGCGTGGAGCGGCGATTTTGGCCTACGGCGCTGCGGGAGCTTTTGCAGGTTATTTTTATACTGCGCCGCCGCTTCGACTCGTAGCTCGCCGGGGACTGGGGGAGTTGCTGATTGGACTTTGCTTTGGTCCACTCATGACCGGGGGTGCGTTCACTGCGCTCACGGGCGAATTTTCCTCTCTTGCTCTTTGGATCGGTGCGCCGGTGGGACTACTCACTACGGCCATTCTCTGGATCAATGAGTTTCCGGACGCTGAGAGCGACGCTCGCACGGGCAAGAACCATCTGGTCGTAGCGCTTGGAAAGCGGGCAGCGCGTTGGGGTTATCTGGCACTGCTTACTGGCGCCTACGTGATCGTGGGAGGATTGGTGGCGCTGGAGCTCATTTCGTCAAGGGCGAGCTGGGTTGCAGCCACGCTTCCGGTGGCTGTCAGTGCCACTTGGGTGCTTTTTCGCGATTATGAAAAGCGGACACTGGTGAAAGGCAACCGCAATACGATCCTCTTGCAGGCGCTCTTTGGTCTGATCATGGCGTGGGCGATCGCCTAAGGGACCTGCTCCCCGTGGGCGTTTGTTAAGCTTACTCCTGTTTTGGTTTTTCGGAGGGCTTTGCAGCTTCTGCTGGAGTAGGAGCTTGCTGAGCAGGAGCTTGTTGAGCCGGTACGGCTGCTTGGCCCTCGAAAACACTCTTCTTACTCTGGTTGGCCAGAATCGTCAGAGCCACCGAAGTGACCATGAAAATTGCCGCAAGCGTTGTTGTTAAGCGGGTGAAGAAATTGGCTCCACCCGAGCTGCCAAAGACCGTCTGGCTGGATCCACCGAAGCTTGCGCTGATTTCTGCGCCCTTTCCGGACTGGATCAGAACCACCAAGATGAGCAGGATGCAGGTGATGATGTGGACGACATTGAGCAG
Organism: Oligoflexia bacterium; assembly: GCA_046317855.1. Taxonomy (GTDB): domain Bacteria; phylum Bdellovibrionota; class UBA1018; order UBA1018; family UBA1018; genus CAIOHW01. The sequence continues at coordinate 19,969 of JBKCVM010000035.1, read as the reverse complement.
GCTCTGCATAGATGAGGAGCTAAATAGCTTGGGCACCTGCTTCGATCAACTTCAAAAAGCTCTCGGGCTTGAGGCTTGCTCCTCCGATGAGGCCCCCGTCCACGTCAGGACAGGCAAGGAGGCTTGAAAAGTTCTGGGGGGTGACGCTTCCGCCATAGAGAATCGGGGTTTTTGAAGCTTCACTTCCCTTTTCTTTGAGCCAGCTGCGAATCAGTCCATGAACCTCTTGCGCCTGCTCAGAAGTGGCGGTGACCCCCGTGCCGATCGCCCACACAGGTTCGTAGGCGAGGATCAGGTGTTTCCAGTCCCAAGGTTTTTTAAGGGAGAGGGCCACATTCCATGCCCAGTTGAGCTGATGAGTGATGACTTGCTGGGTGAGGCCGGCCTGGCGCTGAGAAAGGGTCTCGCCGATGCAAAAAATCACGTCCACGCCCTGGGCAAGCAGTGAGGCGAGTCGCTGTCCCGCGCTCTCGTCGGTTTCGCCAAAATGCTGCCTTCGTTCTGAGTGACCGACGAGGGTGAGGGGAGCTCCCAGTTCTTTGAGCATTTGGCCCGAAATTTCTCCTGTAAACGCGCCGCTGTCTTCGAAGTGCGCGTTCTGAGCGCCGGCCTCCAAAAAACCCTTCAGCTGGGGCGATGCTAAGATGGCTGAAAGAGTGGGTGCGATGCTCACTGAAGGAGTGAGCACGGCAACTCGGAGTCCTGGTTTTTTATCACCAGGCTTGAGTGTCGTGGCGAGCTTGGCAACGAAGGCCGCGGCCTCGGCCGGACCGTGGTTCATCTTCCAGTTGCCAGCCACAAAGACTCCGCGGAGTTTCTTTGAATTTTTGTTCATCGGGGCGGGCCGTCTCCTACAGGGTCTGGGTCATCAGCTGCTTCTGCCGCTGGGAGATCTTGAGAATTTCGATTCCTGGAAGTCCCTTGCCTTCGAGGTATTCGAGCACTGCGCCACCGCCTGTGCTTAAGTGGTCGAACTTTTCAGCCACTCCCGATTGCTGGATGGCCGAAACGGTGTCTCCGCCCCCGATCACTTTCAGGGCCGGCACGTCAGCCAAGAGCTTGGCTACCTCGAAAGTTCCGGTGGCGAACTCAGGTTTTTCGAACCAGCCCAAAGGTCCGTTCCAGAACACCGTTTGCGCACGAACTAGCATTTCGCCAAACCGCGTTACAGTTTTTGGGCCGATGTCAAAACCTTGGTTTGTGTCTGCCGGAACGACGCACGGAATGCTGCGCCGCTTGCACTCTCGGAGAATTCCGCGAGCAGCTTCGATATCTTCAGGCTTGGGTTGCTTGGCCTGCGCCGGAACCGTGTCTCCCTGAGCGGCCCAGAAGGCGTGCGCCATGGCTCCGCCGATGAGCAGACCGTCCACGCGAGAGAGTAGTGATTCGATGGTCGCAATTTTGTCGGTGACCTTGGATCCGCCCAAAATGGCGTAGAAGGGGCGTTTTGGCTGCGTGAGTAGAGGGTCCAGGTACTTGAGTTCTTTTTCGATCAAGAGGCCCATTCCCTTGGCCATCACGATCGAAGGAACACCGTAGGTCGAAGCGTGCTTGCGGTGTGCGGTCCCAAACGCATCCGTGATGTAAACTTGCGCAAGCTTGGCAAGCGCCTGCGCAAAGGTGGGGTCGTTGGCTTCTTCACCCGCATGAAAGCGCAAATTTTCGAGCATCATGATTTGGCCGTTTTTGAGTCCAGCCGCCATGAGCTCAATTCCTTCGCCGATGCAGTCATCGGCAAGTGTCACGTCTTCTCCCAGGAGTGCGGCAAGGTGCGCCGCCACGGGCTCAAGCGAATACTCGCGCTTGGGCTTTCCCTCTGGCCGCCCGAGGTGCGAGGCGATGATGATCTTTGCCCCCTTTTCTTTGGCCAGTCGAATCGTAGGAAGTGCTTCGCGGATGCGGTTGTCGTCTGCAACCGTTCGAACTCCTTGCGGATCCGGATCGGTGAGAGGCACGTTGAAGTCCAGCCGCATGAAGACCGTCTTGGCGCGAAGGTCGAGGTCCCGGATGCTCTGGATGATCGTCGGATTGAGCGAGCTCATGATCGAGGCCCCCTTTTTTAGAGCCCTTTTTGGGCCATCAGCATCGAGAAGTCGAGCATGCGCTGCGAGAACCCGCTTTCATTGTCGTACCAGCTCACAACCTTGACGAAGTTGCCGTCCAGAACCGAAGTGAGCTCTGCATCGATCGTCGAGCTGTTGAGGCAGCCGTTGTAGTCGATCGATACGAGCGGAGCTGTCTCAAAGCCGAGCACGCCTTTCATCGGCCCTTCAGAGGCTGCCTTGAACTTGGCGTTGATCTCTTCTTTGGAGGTCTTGTTCTTGAGCTCGCAAGTAAAATCGACCAACGAGACATTGGGAGTGGGAACGCGGATGGCCAGGCCATCGAGTTTTCCTTTGAGGTGCGGAAGCACCAAGCCCACTGCCTTAGCGGCACCCGTAGTAGTCGGAATCTGTGAAAGTGCCGCTGCGCGAGCTCGGCGCAGGTCCTTGTGCGGAAGGTCCAGAAGCTGCTGATCGTTGGTGTAGCTGTGGACCGTGAGCATGGTGCCACGAATGACTCCAAAGCTATCATCGAGCACCTTAACCAGCGGAGCCAGGCAGTTGGTGGTGCACGAAGCGTTGCTGACGATCACGTGTTTTGCGGGATCGTAGGTCTTTTCGTTGACGCCCATGCAGAAGGTCCCGTCAGCATCCTTAGAAGGAGCGGAGATCATCACGCGGCGGGCGCCCGCCTTGAGGTGAAGCGCTGCTTTTTCTCTGTCCGTAAAGATGCCAGTACACTCATGTACGAGGCTTGCTCCGACGGCGCCCCAATTCAGGTTCTCAGGGTTTTTTTCGGCCGTCAGTCTGATCTTTTGCCTGCCCACCACGAGGTGGCCGTTTTCGATTTTTACCTCTTGATCGACGGTGCCGTGAACCGAGTCGTACTTAAAAAGATGCGCGATCTGCTCGGGAGTGCTCAGATCATTGATGCCGACTACTTGGACCGCGTCGTTTTTCAGTGCAAGGCGCAGGACCTTGCGACCAATTCTTCCAAAGCCGTTGATACCAATCTGGATGGGTTTAGACATGGCGGCGTTCTAACCCGGAACTGGGTACGCCGCTATCGCGAAGCGTGTTTTTTCAGGCCTTTGACCGACTTTTTGAATCGGTCGCGAAGGGGCTTCCAGGGGTCGTTCCAGGAGAGGCCGGGGGCCATGAGTTTTTGGACCAGGGTCAGAAGTCCTTCGACATCTTTTTCATGCACGAACTCTGGTGCAGGGCCCTCTGGCGCGCTGCAGTCGGGTCCCCCCTGAAATCCCTGGTTGTGGTAGTTGCCCAGCGGCACTGAGATCCCGATGGAGCGCAGCCCATAAGCCGTGGCGGCCGTTGCTTCGCACGATCCACCATCCATGATGCGACGCTGGTGAGGAAGGGGGGCGGCAAGGTCGGTGAGTACCTTGAGTCCCGACGGGTCAAAGACGCCGTTTCGATCCCCCAGGCGCACGACCGGGCCTTTTCCGATTTCTGCCCCCGGAAGGGTCCGTGAAGTTTCGAGGCTCACTGCGATGACGGGACGGGTTGCCTTTTTGAGCCAGCCGAGTTCAAAGTGCGCAATGGCGCCCACGAAGCCTACCTCTTCGGCGCGTGAAAAGAGGGCAAGAAACGGCGGGCGGATCTCTGCTTTTGTACTGCGCCTTTTGGAGTAGAGGTGTGCCGCCAGTCGGAGCATTGCGTAACACCCGACGAGGTCGTCGGCGGCCTTGGTGTAAAAGCAGTGGTCCTGCTTCCAGACGGGGGCACGAAACGCAAAGCCACCAAAAATTCTTCCCGGTTTTTTTTCAAAGCGCTGATGCAGCTGGTTTTCAGTAAGCGTCACCACCGCGCTCTCGATGGCACGGCCATGTTCGGCAATCACGCATTCTGAAAGGGTGCCCTCGCTGCAAGGCAGTCCAGTTGAGTTTTGATTGGGGATCTCAAAATGCAGCCATACTTTGGCGCCCTCGACGTGCTGCACGGGAGAACCGCCCAACCAACGGACTTCGAGCTCTGTGGGCGAGCGCCAACGAACGCCATGAAAGCCGGGGTGGTCCATGTGGGCGATGAAGAATCGAATGGGTTCATTTTCGTGCGATTTGCGCCGAGTTTTGGAACCGCTCCCGAGCAGTTTCAGGTAGTCGGCACGCGAGCTGGCGCCGGCGATGAGATTTCCGTGCGGGTCCCTGAAGTGGGTGATCTTGAGATGTGTGAGTTCAGCTTCGAGTAGCGAGCGGACCTGTGCCTCACGATAGGGGGCCGTAGGGGTGCTCAGGAGTTCTTTAAAAACCTCGGAGATCAAGACGGTTTTTGGTCCTTTTTGAATTCAGATTCGGGCGGGTGGCTTTCTTCGTGCTCGGCGCATTTGGCGCACTTGAGCTTGCGTCCTTTCTTGTGGGCCTTGTGCGCGAGCTTTTCTTCTCCGACCTCGGAATTGCCGGCGCACTGGGCGCAGGATTCGCCCGGGCAGGCCAGGGCTGCCGAAGGAAGAGAAAGCAGGGGAAGAGTCACAGTCCCTAGGGCCAGCGCGGCTCCCATGGCCGCAGAGCTCAGTTGAAGGAACACTAAACTGGGTTTGGTCTTCATGCTCACAAGAGTAGCTGCAACTCGGGGATGAACGCAACAAGCTGAACTGCTCCCTGCCAACTCCCTCTGATTGGTAAAATTCAAACCCTTGTTTTGATTTGTAAACCTAGCTAATCGTGCATCTCAAAGGGTTCAATTCGATGGAAGCACCCCAGACTCCGGCCGAACTCCTTCAAGAGATCGCCCGGCTCATGCAGCTCAAGGGAGAAAATCCGTTTAAGACTCGCGCGTTTGAAAAGGCCGCCGCGATTGTGGCAGGTCTCCCCGAGACTGAATTGGTGCAACGATCACGCGACGGGACGCTCACCGAGCTAGCGGGGATCGGTAAAGGGATTTCCGAAGTTCTCGCCGAGTTTCTGTTGCGCAAAAAAAGCTCAGCCTTGGAGGAGCTTGTCGCTTCAATTCCAAAGGGACTGCTGGAGCTCACCCAGATTTCTGGGCTTGGCCCCAAAAAGGCCCAGCAGCTCATCGATGAGCTGGGGATCGAATCCGTGCGCGAGCTGGAGTACGCCTGCCGTGAGAACCGCCTACTCAAGCTCAAGGGCTTTGGCCAAAAGCTGCAGCAAAAACTACTCGATGCCATCACATTTTTGCGCTCAAGCGAAGGGCAAGCACGACTCGACGAAGTGCTGGGCCCGGCAGAAGAACTCGTGAAAAAGCTTCGTGATGCGTTGGGCGCGCGAGTGGAGCTTGCCGGAGCCATTCGCAGGCGCTGTGAGGTGCTGCGTTCAGTGGAGCTGCTGATCGAAGCAGGGGTGGCGGAGTCAAAGCTGACTGGGCTGCTTGCCGAAAATCCGCTCAAGCTCGATGTGAAATACAGCTTCGCAGATCCTAAGCACTGGGGCTACGAATGGGCCCAGGCCACAGCGGGCCAGGGGCATTGGAAGGCTCTTGGCTCTTTGAGCCCAACTCGTGCGGACCTCACCGAAGAGGCTTTCTACGCGTCGCGGGGCTTTCCCTTCATTGACCCAGTGATTCGAGAAACGGGAGAAGAGCTAGCCCTTACCCAAGAGAACCTCGATGCACTGGTCACTGAGCAGGCGATCCAGGGAGTTTTTCATTGTCATACCGACAGGTCTGATGGAGCGGCAACGCTCGAACAGATGGTCGAGGCGGCGCTTGAGCGCGGTTACAAGTACATCGGTATCTCGGATCATAGTCGGACGGCCTTTTACGCACACGGACTTGATCTGGAGGAGCTGAAAAAGCAGGAGCGACAGATTCGTGAGCTGCAAGAAAAGCTCGATCAAAAGAAGAGTGGGATTCGAATTTTCTGGGGTATCGAAAGCGATATCCTCAAAGATGGCTCCCTGGATTATCCCGACTCGGTGCTGAAGCGTTTTGATTTCGTGATTGCATCGATTCATCAGCGTCATGAGCTCGATCGCCACACCATGACCGAACGGATCGTGCAGGCCATCCGCCATCCGGCTACTCGGTTTGTGGGTCATCTGACTGGAAGGCTTTTGCTAGGGCGCAGAGCCTATGACATCGACATCGAACGGATCATCGAGGAGGCCGTACGGCACGACGTGGCAATTGAACTCAACTCACATCCGCAGCGACTGGACATTGACTGGCGCTGGGGTGGAGAGCTCAGGCGTCAGGGCGCTCTGATTTCGGTCAATCCAGATGCGCACGAAGTGGCTGGGCTCGATGACACCCGGTACGGCATCTGGATGGCCCGCAAGGCACTGATGCCAGCTTCAAGCGTGATCAACACGCTTTCGGCCGATCAGGTTGCAAAATGGTTGGCAAGAAAGTGAAGGTCGCGCGTATGCGCGAGATTTTGAGGATCCTCGACAGACTTTATCCTGATGCTCATTGCGCGCTTATTCATAAGAATCCCTTTGAGCTCCTGGTGGCGACCATGCTTTCGGCTCAGTGCACGGATGAACGGGTCAACCAAGTGACTCCGGCTCTGTTTAAAAAGTATCCCGATGCCGCCGCCATGGCCAAGGCCACACTCAGTGATCTGGAGCAGCTCGTGAGATCTACAGGATTTTACAAGAACAAGGCCCTTGCTCTAAAAACCACGGCGCAGCTTTTGGTGGAGCAACACGGGGGAGAAGTTCCGGCCGATCAAGCTGCGCTCACGGCGCTCCGAGGCGTAGGGCGCAAGACGGCAAATGTCGTGCTCGGCAATTGCTTTGGGATTCCTGGGATCGTGGTGGATACCCACGTGGGGAGGCTTGTGCGCAGGATGGGGTTTACCCGTGAGGCTGACCCCGTAAAAGTCGAGTACGCGATGATGGAGATCATCGACCGGGACTGGTGGACGCTTTCAAATCACCTTTTGATCGATCACGGCAGAAGTCTTTGCTCGGCCCGCAAGCCACTTTGCAGCGAGTGCCCGGTGAACCATCTCTGTCCTAAGGTTGGGATCACTTAGTTTTTTTTTCAGGAAATTCTTTGCCCGGAAACTCGATAATCATCGGACCGCTGCTTGATTCAATAGTGGGGGCATTGGTCTCTGGGAGAGGGGCTTTCTTGAGGACCTGGGGCTTTTCAGTTCGACCCTTTGCTCTCGCCTCGGCGTCAGTGTCTGATTCTGGGTCTGATTCTGATTCTAGCTCTGGGTCTACGCTCGAACTTTCCGTTCTTTCAAGGCCCAGCTCTTGTTCTCTTTGTTTCTTTGCGTTCTCTTGGGCTTGGGCTGCTCGTTGAGACATCAGCTCATTCAAGGCTTCAAGTGCGCGGGTTGTTTTGGGTTCTGTCTTACCCCGCTTGAGGTTGCCCTGAAGCTCCTCAAAGACACCTCCCATTTTGGCTTTGAACTCTTCATCCGTTGCATGAGCGGCGCTAGGTAAAGCACTGAACCAGAGTGCGAGAACTGGCCCGAGAACTGGCCCGAGAACTGTAAAGATCTTCAAAGCCCGCGCTGCAGTCAGATTTGTAACCCCACTTGGGCTTGAATGTGTCTCAAGAGACGCAGGTCTAGGTTCAATTTTCCTTGAAATATCAGAGTGTAGCTTGGTTGGCGTGTTTTTCAGATGCATGTTCAACGGAGATCTTGGCGCATATTGTCAAATTTGAAAACCTTCTTCACGATTGGAAGTGGGGGACTTTATGGGTTTGCTTGGGAGTTGTATTCGGGGTCTCTTTCAATTCAATGGGGTCTTGATCCTTCGGGGCACCCTGCTTCTTGTTTTGGCTCCGACTTTGGTTCTGGCGCGATCTTCTGTCGCTGCAGAAGTTCAGCTGCCGTGTAGCTCAGGAAATGCTGCTGTTGGGACTTCAGCAAGTGGTCTCAAGCCTTGTAGCGGAACAAATGGGGTGATTGAGGCAGCGATTACAACTCTCAATGAGGGTCTACAAAAGCAAGTGCGAGACTACTATCAAGGTCGGGACATGGCTGTAAATTCTGTGGGCACAGCCGAACCCAAGCAACGGCAGGTTCCTGTCTGCACTCCGTTCAAAACTTTTTTTAGAAATGAAACAGAAGAGTTGGAGACCAATGGTGAGGCTTCTTGTGGTGAGTTCTACCAAGTGGACTCGCGGAGAAGACGGGGTAGGCGATGGCATCCTGTACTCTTTAGGGGCACGAGCTATTATTTTTGGCTAGCAGCTCCAGAGGGCACCTCTAAAGGAACACGAGAGTCTGCCTGGCTCAGGGGGCTTTTTGTCTGGCTGATGGACTGCAATCGAAAACAGCTGATTGAGGAGATGAGGCAGGGGCGTTTCTTGGTTGAGAATGCCCCGTCCCAGATGGTGGGTCAGGTCAACGAGATGACGGCTCGACTCCTTGGACTTGCTGAGAGGGCGAGCACTAGTAGCGTTTGTCAGAGAGGAATTTCCGGAAGCTCGGCCGGAAGCTCGGCAGAGAGTGGCAGCACATTTCAGAGTTCATGCTACCTCGGAGCGGGGCAAGAAAGCACTCTCACTGCTGCGCTACAGCTAGCGCGATATGAAATTACTGAAAAAGCGCGGCTTCAGATGGAGCAAATTCAGACTCAGTTCTTCGATCCAGAGAAGACTTCAGCTCTCAAGCGAGAGGTGTTTCAAGAAAAAATTGTTATGAAAGCAATCAGTAAGGTCGGGCAGGGTGGACGCCAGCAAGCGTATGAAGAAGCACTTCCGAAAGTGCTTGCTGACGCATTGAGGGGGCTTGGTCTCCCGACCTCCTGTACACAGAGTTTACCGGCTGGTCAGAGCTGATTGAGAATGCAACTCGAGGTTGTTTGAGGTGGTTTGAGGTGGTTTGATGACTCGTAAAATCTTTGAATTGATCCGATTGGACGGTGCTCACTTCGTATGGGTGGTCGCTGTGAGCTTGCTGGCTTTGCCGGAGGCACGAGCTGCAAATTGGCGCACGGATCCCCACCGCATCAATAACTGCGTACACACGAGTCAACAGTGTTGCCCGGGCTGTAACCCCAACATGGCAATGGGGGGCCTCGGTCAGTCGACTCTGGGTGTAGCCGTTGCGATCAATGCGGCCTCGCTCGCAGTAGCGAGTGCCGAGGCGCTTTTGTCTGATGATCCAAACTCCAAGATCAGCGCCAATGCCACGGCGACTGCTCTTCCAGGAGATGCAAATCTGGGGAGCGCCATTGCTGCGCTGGACCCCAAAGCGCTTGAGGCCGGACGTGCTGGGCTTGATGGAAAAGAGGGTTTGGCCGGTGTTCCTGGAGTGGGAGGCGCCGGATCTCCCTTGGGGAGTGGTACTTCAAGCGGCGGTGCCAATGGCAATGGAGGATCATTTTTTGATCGGCTCCTAGGGTTGAATAAAACCGATTCAGCAAAGGACCCTTCCGCAAATGGGCTGTCTGCAAAGACAGTAGACGGAGAAGCGGCAGGCTCAGGGCAGGCGCAGAGTACCGCAAGTCAGGGTTGGTCCATGGGGGGAGAAGTGAGATCCCCGGCCAGTGTCCCGAGTTCGGGCGGGACCGGGTTGACGGAGTTCGCAAACGGTAACGCAGCAGTGAATCCCATGGGTACGATCGACCCGGAGGACTATTTTGCGCGGACTGCTATTGACCTAAGTCTGTTTAAAGTGGTGGAGCGCAGGTATCAGCGCCAGTATGTGACCTGGAAGACCTCGGCCAATCCATCACAAAGGGCTCGAAAATTGGCGCGTTAGCGCGATTGTATTCAGGCTACTTTTTCTGTTTTCCACGGTTTTCCTGAAAACGGAACCCTGAGCTCAAGCGGGAGCGCAGCTGCGATCCGTGCTTCGATGCTCTCGGGGAGTCCAATTCGGAGCCCTGACAAAAAGGCATCGATCAGTCGGTTTGCATGACAATCACCAGCCAGAGCTGCTGCATGTTGTTCGAAATCTGGGTAGCCAATCGAGGCATCGCCCGCTCCAAGCTCAGTCAATGCGCCTGAAAAAAGAGTCTGCTCGCGCTCGGGGAGCAGTGCGACCAGCTCAGAGGCAAGGGGCTCACCCAGGCGATGTAGAAAAAGCGTACAGAGTCTGAGAGTGAGTGCTCTGGCACAGCCAACGCAGAACGTCTCGGCCGATGCCAGAGATTTCTGGGCCTCTGATAGCCAGTTCATGCGGCTTTCCTTTCTAAGTCAAATACTGCGGCTAGCACTTCGTCGGTCGTGGTAACGAACTCGATTTTAAGGGCTTCGAGTACTGGTTTGGGAACGTCTTCAAGGTCCGGAGCATTCCGGGCAGGAAGTAAAATTCTGCGGAGTCCCGCTCGGTGCGCGGCAATCAGCTTTTCTTTGATGCCTCCTACGGGAAGGACCACGCCTCGAAGTGTGATCTCTCCGGTCATTCCGAGTAGCGGATCGACGGGAGTATCCCGAAGGAGCGAGACAAGCGCTGTGACCAGTGTGACCCCGGCTGAGGGGCCGTCTTTAGGAATTCCTCCTGCTGGGACGTGGATGTGGATATCGTTTTGTGAAAAATCAAAGGCTCCTGGGCCCTCTCGCTGGAGCATGGAGCGCGCCAGGCTCAAGGCGATCTGAGCAGACTCGCGCATGACGTCGCCGAGCTGACCGGTGAGCACGAGACTTCCTTTGCCCTGCATCTTGGCAGCTTCGATAAAGAGGATATCGCCTCCGTGAGGAGTCCAAGCAAGGCCCGTGGCCATTCCAGGCCGTGGGGTGCGCTCGGCCACTTCAGGCTCGAACTTTCGGGGACCTAGAAATTCATGCAGTCGTTCGGGCTCGACTCTTAGAGGAAGCGGTCGTTCAGGCTGGGTCACAATTTTTTCTGCAGCTGATCTGATCAGTGAAGCGATTTTGCGTTGAAGCTCTCGGACTCCCGCTTCTCGTGTGTAATGAGTGATGAGACTCAACCAGGTTTCGTTTGGCACCTCGAGCTGTCCGGGTGTCATTCCGTTTTCTTTAAGCTGGCGTAAAAAAAGATGTTTTGAAGCGATGATCAGTTTTTCATCGGTTGTATATCCATTGACTTCAATCACTTCCATCCGGTCTCTGAGTGGCGGAGGAATGGTCTCCAACACGTTTGCCGTCGCAATGAAGAACACTTTGGAGAGGTCAAACGGCACGTCCAAATAGTGGTCAACGAAGGAGTGGTTTTGCTCGGGATCGAGGACTTCGAGCATTGCAGAGGACGGATCGCCTTGAAAGTCAGCTCGCATTTTGTCGATTTCGTCGAGCATCATGATGGGGTTTCGAGTCCCTGCTCGCTTGATACTCTGGATAATTCTTCCCGGCATGGCGCCGACGTAAGTACGTCGGTGCCCCCTGATTTCTGCTTCATCACGAACGCCGCCCAGTGAGGCACGAATGAATTTTCGCCCCACGGCACGCGCGATCGACTGTCCCAGTGACGTCTTTCCGACCCCTGGGGGGCCCACTAGACAAAGGATTGGACCACTCAAATCATTCTTGAGTTTTGCGACTGCTAGAAATTGCAGAATGCGTTTTTTGACCGCCTCCAGACCGGCGTGGTCTTCGTCGAGAATTTTTCGAGCTGCGGCAAGATCGATCGTATCTGGAGTGACCCAGCTCCAAGGAAGTGAGGCCAGCCACTCGAGGTAGGTTCGGACGACGTGGTATTCAGCAGATGCGCTGGGGAGTTGGCGGAGTCGCTTGAGCTCTTCCTGAGCTTGGCGAGAGGCTTCTTCTGGTAGCTTGGCGCGGGCGAGCTTTTCTTCGAGGTCTTCGGACACCTCTTCTGCGCCTTCTTCTCCTAGTTCGCCGCGGATGGTCTTGAGTTGCTCTCTGAGTAGTGCTTCTCGCTGGGCCTTGCTCAGGCGCTCGCTCATCTTGTCCCGGATTTCTTTTTGGATCCCCAGAACTTCTTTTTCCTTTCCTAGGAGCTCAATGAGCTTTTCCATTCGTTGGTTGAGGTCGAGCGTCTCGAGCAGCTCCTGTTTCTGCGACAGATTGAGGTTCAGGTAAGCTGAGGTGACGTGGGTCAGATAGGCTGGGTCATCCATTCGATCGATGAGTCGGATCAGGGCCTCGGTGGTTCCGGGCATGAGTTCGATGATTTCCAGGGCAAGCTGTTTGAGACTTTCAAAGAGGCCCTGAGTACGAATTCCACTTCCGTCCTGGTCGGCTACAATTTCGCCCCTTGCCCAGAGTGCTTGATTGGCCGAAGGGACCGATTTTTCTCGAGGGTCCTCTCGGTAGTCTAAAACTCGGTACCGGGAGATGCCGGTCACGACGATCTGACGTCCGCCGTTTTCTCCTGGCGATACGTTTTCGATCTTGCAGAGCGTTCCTACCTTAAAGAGGTCCCGCGACTCTGGGTCTCCGGAGGTGATGTTTTTCTGTGCCACAATCAGCAACATGCGGCCTGTTGCCTCGGCTTTGTCTAAGGCGGCAAGGCTCTTTGGCCTCCCGACGACCAGTGGCATCGAGATTCCCGGAAAGAGAACCGTGTTGCGGATCGGTAGGACTGGCAGTTCGGCTGGCGGGGTCTGTGGGTCGGTTGTTGCTGTCATTGGCAAACTGGGAGCAAGGGCCGTGCTTGGAGCAAGGGCTGCGCCTGTGCTAAAGAGGCAGACCTATGCTGCTGACCGCCGAACAACTGAAGTCCAAGCTCGAATCGCTTGCGCCTGGAACCCAAGCCGAGGTCACTGACCTCACTGGCACTCAGGATCACTGGCAGGCGACCATCGTTTCACCTGTTTTTGAGGGAAAAATGATGATTGAGCAACATCGGTTGGTCATGAGGTTGATGCAGGCTGACATTGATTCGGGAGTGGTTCACGCGCTCTCCATCAAGACTTTTGCACCGTCTCAGGTGCGTTCTTAACCGAGAGGAGTTCTTTCTATGGCAAATTCAACGGCTCACCCGCTTCGTTCTGAAATCGAAAAACTGGTTCAGTCCAATCCGGTTTTTATCTTTATGAAGGGCACGCCCGATTTTCCAATGTGCGGCTTTTCGGCCCGCGCCGTGCAGGTGCTGAAAGCTGCAGGGGTTCAGAAGGTTCAGGGTTTTGATGTCCTCTCGGATGACCCCATGTGGGATGCGCTTGAGGACTTTTCACAATGGCCTACAGTTCCACAGATCTTTATCGGCGGTAAGTTCGTGGGTGGGTGCGATATTGTAACGGAAATGTTTGAGAGAGGTGAGCTGCAGGGTCTAGTGAGTGGCGCCTATCAAGGTCAACCGCAAGCTTGAAGGTGGCGGAGTCCTTTTGGATCCGCTTCTGGCAGCAAGTTTTGCCTCCCTCAGTCGATGGAAAGGCGTCCAAGGCCTTTCCAACTCTCTAAATAGTCAGCTTGCCTAAAAGGCTGTTGCAGGGCTTGAGGCACCACATCAAAGGGATAGCGACTCTCAAACATGAACGCCATGGTATTGTTCACGTACTTAGGTTTGAGCTCAGCTTGAGAGGCCTGCTCGAAGCTCTGACGGTCAGGGCCATGGGCTGACATCATGTTGTGGAGGCTCGCTCCTCCGGGAGAAAAGCCAGATTTCCCAGCTGCTTTTGCATCATACTCCCCAACAATCAGACCCATGAACTCACTCATGAGGTTTCGATGAAAGTAGGGTGGGCGGAAAGTTTTCTCTGCTACCATCCAACGAGGCGGAAAAATCACAAAATCAAGATTGGATGTTCCCGGCGTGTCGCTGGGTGAGCTCAATACAGTAAAGATCGATGGGTCTGGGTGATCGAAACTTACCGTATTGATCGTATTGAAGAGCCTCAAGTCGTACTTGTAGGGGTAGTAATTTCCATGCCAGCCCACCACATCGAGAGGAGAGTGGTCGAGCTCACACGAAAAAAACTCTCCAAGGTACTTTGTAATCAGCTCGCAGGATGTTTTTTTTGTTTCAAATGCCGCGACCGGCACCAGGAAGTCTCGCGCTGAGGCGAGCCCGTTTGCTCCAATGGGGCCGAGCTCAGGGAGTCGAAGAGGCGCTCCATGGTTTTCAGCAAGGTACCCCCGCGCCGGGTTTTTAGTGCGAACTTGAAACTTAACACCCCGTGGAATCACTGCGATTTCCAGTGGCGCGACTTCTAGAATTCCCATTTCGGTCGCAAGGACTAGTTCTCCCTCCTGCGGAACGAAAAGAAGTTCTCCATCAGCGCAGCAAAGATACTGCTCGCTCATCGACTGGTTAAACGCATACACATGGACCCCAAGGCCCTGACCCGAGCGAGAATTTCCATTGGTGCAGATCGTACGCACTCCATCAACAAAGGAGGTGGGGCCTGCTGGAAAGGGGACTGGATTCCATCGAGTCTGTTCTGGGTTGGCTTTTGCACCGGCCACAGACCAGTTTTTTCCGTGGCCTGAGGGCAAGTAGTGACCGTGCACGACGGAGGGTTGAAGGCGATAGAGCCAGGTTCTTTGATTCTCGTGTCGAGGTGCGAGGAAAGAGGTGCCGCTCAGCTGTTCTGGGTACAAACCCAGGGGGTGGTTCTGGGGAGAGTTCTGTCCTCTGGGGACAGCTCCTGGCTTAGCTTCGGTAAGATGTTGGTTGCCAAGTCCGATCAGGTATTGCATCCAGACCTCCTCAGCGCTCGGAAAGCTAAGCCATTCGAAACGCTTTTTTCTTGAGCGCGCGCTTACTGCGCTCTACCGCAACTTTATGATCAGCAGGGGCTTCTCCCTTGGCGTAGGCAGTGGCCTGGTCGCGACGGCGTTTTTGATGCTTGGCGCGAAGTCTCTTTGGCATGGTCGAGGTATCCTTTCTCTTTTGAAATCGAGCCAGTTGGCTATCATTCTCAATGCGCGCTTGCCAAGTGGAGTTTTGTCGCTGGCTTGCCGATGAGCTGAAAAATGAAGCATCAACTGGATTGGCATTTTGAGGACAGAGGACTGGCGGTTTTGACTCTCCTTGGCGCGATTTTGATTGGGAGCGTTGCCGCAGGTTGGGTGGCCAAGCCTAGTTTTGCTGCCGAGTCCCTGGTCAAACACCGGCGCCAGGCTCAGCCTCAACCTCAGCCTGAACCTGAACTTGAAAAGACCCCGGGTATCGCAGTGGTCATGAATCATAAGCTCAACGGACTTTCAGAGCTGGACTTGAGCGAGAGAGCTCAGCTGAGGGCTGACGCTGCAAAGTATTTTCGCTTTAAACTATCGCGCGGAGATTCATCGGAGCGCGGGATGGCGGAGCAGAAGCTCTGGTTTCAGCGATGCCAAGAGAGAGAAAGGCCCAGTGTTTTTTGCAGACCGGGTGAGCTTGCAGAGTCAGGGATCGACCGTGAGGCGCGCCTCCGAGAAAAGAATGGTTCTGCTGAGCAGGAGTGGGCCCGAGCGCAAGAGCTGTTAAAAAAGGGGGACCTGGATCTGGCCCAAGAAATTTCAGACTCTGTCCTCTCACGCACATTTTTTCGGGTCTCCGCCCGTCAGGAGTTTGACGTTTTAAAGAGCGCAGCCCTGGCCGCAAAACCGTGTGAGGCAGCACGGGTGGGGGCGTTGATGGCAGCGCGTTTTGAAGAGTTTTTGCCGGACTCTCAAGCGCTTAAAGACACGGTGGCTCTGTACGAAAGAGCAGCTCAGTGCGACGAGCAAAATGATTGGACGGAGCGTTCGCGCTACCGGGCGGCTCTGCTTTTGATCTCCCGCCAGGATTGGGCTCGAGCGATCCCGCATCTGGACAGTCTTGCACAACGTAAGGAGTCGGATTTCTATTCTCGAGCTATTTTTTGGAAAGCCCGCGCAGAAAAAGCCCGCGGAAATCGATTGGGCTTCACGCAGCTTGCAGCGCGCTTAAACAAGGAATTTCCGATTCACTATCATTCGCTTCTTCTAGCTCCGCGAGTGCTTTTTAATGCAGCCCAGAACCTTCACCTTCCGGAGCCGACGGTTTCATTCGTGTGTGATCGAATCGGGCGGGAGTGGAACGCCCGGGCCCGCGCGGTCGAGGCTTTGCAAGAAATGGGAGCTTACGACGTGGCTCGCTCGTTTCTCTCGGAGATGGAAGACCTCATGGAAGGTGCAGAAGCCCAAGCGAGGCTGTATCTGGCGATTCTCCAACACAGAAACGCAAGCACTCTGGGGACATTTAGGGTGCTGAGTTCGCTTTTTCGAGAGCATCCCGCAATGCTATCGCGCCAGACGCTGGCGATTTTTTTTCCGCTCAGCAAGACGCTCGAGAGTTTTTTGAACGTGGCGAGAGGTGGGGGGCTTGATCCTTATTTGATTGCGGCGCTCATTCGACAAGAGAGTGGATTTGTTGCCAGTGCGCGTTCTCGCGCGGGCGCCTTGGGGCTGATGCAGCTGATGCCCTCCACGGCACGTTCTCTGGAGCCTGTTTCAAAGCGCGAGCTTTTGGATGGGCGGACCAATGTGCGGCTGGGTGTAAAGTTCTTTAGGCGTCTTTTGGCTCAGTTTGACGGAAAAGTAGATCTTGCGCTGGCTGCCTATAACGCGGGCCCCAGTCGCGTGGCCGAATGGCGGCGACGTTACCCAGTCGCGGATCCTGTTCTTTTTGTAGATTTGATCCCGATTAAAGAAACCCGCGAGTATGTGTCGCTCATTAGTCGGAACTACTATTGGTACCTTCAGATCTATGCTCGTCATATATTTGACGAACGGACTCAAACGCTTGCCTCGGTGGATCGACAGCTTGCAGTAAGCGGAAGCAAAAACTCGTTGGAATTTTCACTTTTTCACTCACACTGATTTGCATGAGCGCAAATCGATCTGTCTCGAGGCCCGGTCCAACCGTATTGCATCGTTTAAAGGATTGGGCTGATTCAAAGCCCACTTCTCCCGCGCAGGGCTACAAGGTCGGCGATCACTGGCGCGTGCTCACTGCGCGTGAGTATTGTGATCGTATTTATCATCTTGCGATTTTCTTGCAGTCTAAGGGTTTTAGCCCCAAGGATGTCGGAGCGATCTTTGCCTACAATTCGCCCGAGTGGGTGCACGCCGATTTGGCAATGTTACTTTTGGGCGGTCGATCGGCGGGGCTCTATCCTAACAGCACTCCCAAGGACATTCTCTATATCCTGGAACACACGGAGGCGACGCTGCTGTCGATCCAGAACCGCGAGTACTATGACCGCATGGTCGCCAAGGGAGAGGTTACGGTTCCCGAGCGGGTGCGCATGATCCTTGTTTTTGACGGCGACTGCTCGATCTCGCCCAAGGCGATTTCGTATGAGTCGGCGATTTCTGAAGGAAGGCGACTTGCCGAGAGCGGAAAAGCTCCGTCGCTCGAATCGCTGCTGTCCGCGATTGACGTGAAGGCGCCCGCTTTTATGATCTACACTTCGGGCACGACCGGAAACCCCAAGGGAGCGATGCTCTCCCACGACAACATGGTTTTCACTTCTGACCGTGTGCGTGACGCCTGGAGTCTCCCCCTGGGGGGCGGGCTCTTTTCGTTTCTTCCTCTGTGTCACATTGCCGAAAAACTGCAGAACATCGGCGTGGGCATCACGATGAACTACCAGGTGAGCTTTGCGACGAAGTTTGAAAAGGTTTCGTCGGAGCTCGGAGAAGTCGAACCTACGCTGCTTCTATGCGTCCCGCGCCTCTGGGAAAAGATGGTCGAGGGTGTGACCGACAAGCTTTCAAAGGCTCCGTCCGCGCGCCGCAAGCTTGCCGAGTGGGCGTTGGCCACGGGGGCCCGCTGTTCCGAAGTCCAGCTCTCCGGAAAGCCGCTCGGCATCGCCGACCTCGTGCAGCTCAAGCTTGCCGACAAGCTCGTGATCTCCAAGATCCGCAAGGCGCTGGGTCTGGGCAAAGCGCTCACGCTTGCTTCGGGTGCAGCGGCGCTGCCAGCGCATGTTTCAAAGTGGTTCCGCTCGATCGGGCTCGAAATCTGCGAGGCCTTTGGCCAGACTGAGACCACCGGGATCATCTGCATGACCGAGCCCGGAGTTGAAAGCTCCGGCACGGTCGGCAAGCCCGTGGCCGGGATGGAGTTCAAGCTTTTGGATGACGGCGAGGTCATGACCCGCGGGCGGCATGTGTTTTTGGGCTACTACAAGGACGAGGCCTCGACCCGCGCGACTGTCGAGCCGGATGGCTGGCTGCACACGGGCGACCTGGCCGAGATCACCCCGCGCGGGCTGGTGCGCATTCGCGGCCGCAAGAAGGAAATCATGAAGACCTCAGGCGGCAAGATGATTGCCCCGGTGCCGATTGAGGAAAAGATCAAGATCCACCCCATGGTGAGCCAGGTCTGCCTAGTGGGCGACAATCGCAAGTTCATTTCGGCGCTCATCACGCTCTCGGAGCCGGCCTATGCCGATCTCAAGAGCCGCTCGGATGGCGTGAGCGGCAAGGTGGTCGTGGACAAGGATGTGCTCAAAGCGGTCAAGGGCCGGGTGGACGAAGTGAACCGCGAGCTCGCCAACTATGAGCAGATCAAGCAGGTAAGCATCCTGGCCCGCGAATTCTCGATCGAGGCCGGCGAAATGACGCCCACCCTCAAGATGAAGCGCAACATCATCGAGTCCAACTACAAGGACGTCATTGACGGGATGTATCAGTGAGCTCTGGGGTGTTGGACACCTTTTACTTAAGCGCCGCGTCAAACATGGGGGCGACATGGAATCAGCTCGCGCGCCCCTCAAAGCGACGGTCATGACAACGATCATGACAACGATCATGGCAACCTTGGTCTATCTCTGGCGCGTTCGGCCCGGAACTGAACCGGGCCGCGAGCCGGCGCGCGAGTATCTCATGATTCATCGGGGCGGAAGGCCCGATGACTTTCACTCCGGCAAGTGGAACGGACTTGGCGGCAAGCTCGAGGGGCTTGAGTCGCCATGGGAGGCTGCTTCGCGCGAAGTGCGCGAGGAGTCGGGGCTTGATGTGGCCCCCGAGCGGCTGCGCTGGCTGGGCATGCTGCACTTTCCCAACTTCAAGCCGCATAAGGGCGAGGACTGGTGGTGCTGCGTTCTGAGGGCTGAGCTGACGAGTGCCGAAGGGGCGCAAATCCAAAACGGTGCCCGTCTCTCGGACGAGGGTACGCTGCACTGGATCGCAGAGTCAGAGCTGCTGTCGCTCAATCTCTGGGAGGGGGACCGCCTGTTCCTCCCACGGGTGCTCGCTGGAGGCCCGGTCTTCGGAACGCTCCGCTATGACCAGGGCCGTGTGATCGAGTCTCGGATCGACTAGGGTGTTGGACACCTTTTACTTAAGCGCTGCGTCATGCCCCGGCAGAGCCGGGGCTTGTGAACCATTCCTGTCCCAAGGTCCGTCGCCGGGCCGAATGCCGGTCCATGCCGGGCTCGAATCTGGCCCTGCGCAGGCCCATGCGCATGAGCTCATCTTCCTCTTTGCCTGTCGGAATGGCGACCCACTCGGCAAGATCCGCTGGCAGCTCGGGCAGCAAATATGAATCGATCGGATGAAGTTTGAGCCCCATCGGAACCAGCCCCATCTTCATTGGGAGCGTGCTGAAACGGTAATCCAGCACATTGGGCCCGTCGACGAGTCCCGCCCGGATCGGATTGCGATACACGTATCGGACCGCCGCCGCCGCGTACTCGGGAGAATGGATCAGGCTCCAGTTGTAGCGACCGCGGAATAGGTGGCCGCATCGGCCGGTGGCTTTGTTGAGGCGCTTGGTGAATTCCGTCCCGAAATCGGCCATCACGGTGGCAATGTCGGACTCCGGGCAGGTCATCAGCAGGTGGTAGTGATTGGACATCAGGACCAGCGCGTGGACCTTGCCTCCATGAATGAGGCAGGACTCGTAGAGCACCTGCTGGAAGAGGTCCCAGACGCTAGTCAAGTCCATCGGGTAGTGTTCCCGGTTATTGACCTGGTTGGTGACGTGGTACGGAAGTTCGTTACAGCGGATCAGTGTTTTTCGTGACATGCCGGGGCGTGTCAGCAAGGCCAATGCCAAATCGAAGCGAAAAAATTCCCGATAATTCGATTCTGGAATTGAAGTGGCACCAAACGGACAACAAACGGACAACAAAAGGACAACAAAAGGACCAGCAGAAGGAAAAGGGCGCCCTGCCGGCGTCATGACGCGGTGCTTAAGTAAAAGGTGTCCAACACCCTAAAGG